>CAIOZF010000021.1 GCA_903862645.1 uncultured Gammaproteobacteria bacterium | reverse complement strand
GACTAATCGCCGTGTTGACGTTGAGCTGCTGCTGTGCGAGGGCCCCTGAAGGCAGGGCCAGAACCGATGCCCCGAGCAGCAGAGCGCACAGGCTGCGACGAACAAGTGCAAGGCTGGATATTTTTGCCATTGAATTACTCCAAAGTGGTGATGTGGTGCGGATGAAACAGCATTTGGCTGCAGGTTTGAGACCCCAGTCGCAAGAATCATAAGGTACTAGTACCTTACTTTACATCGGTAGTTACCCGATAACGGTCCAATCGCCGACCCAGCGCGCCGCCAGCGCAGCAGTCAATAGCGGGACGTCCACCATTTGTGATCCAGTTGCGCCTGAAGCCACTCGATGAGAGCGGTGACCTTGGCAGGAGCCATGTGAGGGGCAGGGAAGACGGCAAGAAATGCCTGTGCAGGCAGGCTCCAGGCGGTCAATAGCGAGTGCTACCAATCCAGCGGCGTACCGTCAACGCCATGTTCCGCCAGACGCGGCACCCGAGCATCGTCAAAGGATAGTCTGCTCGGCTGTACGCTGAGACCTACGCCGGCTGTTGATTGCAGGGGGAAGGTTCCGTCGGCACCCAACATTGGAAACTCCCCATCAAATATCTGATTGGTAATGGCGCTCGGCCGGAATTCCAGGGCACCGAAGGTTTGCGAGATGGCGGCGCAGTGCAGAGATGCACAGGTGTGGAGCAGTCCGTTCGGACTGTGGGGTCCGAAGGCAACATGGTAAGACTCAGCCATGTCGGCGAGAACCCGCATCTCAGAAATGCCTCCTGCGTTGCCGACGTCTGGTTGGATGAGGTCCACCAGACCGCGGTCAAGAACCTGCTTGAACTGCCATCGCGTAAATAGGCGCTCGCCTAGTGCGATCGGGACCTGAAAATGCCTCCTGACCCGGCTAAGCGCTTCAATGTCCTCACTGGCGACCGGTTCTTCAATCCAAAGCGGGCGAAGATCTCGAATGGCGTGTTCGATGGCTATCACCGTGTGCGGAAGCGTTCGTCCATGCAAATCGATGGCGAAGTCGCGCGATGACCCGATGACGTCTCTGACCGCCGCGCAGCAATCGTAGACACTGGAAATCAAGGACGTTTGCGGGAGCGCTGCAGTGGGTGGCAGCGGATAAAACTTCACAATTTGGAAACCCGCGTCGATCGCGGTCTGTGCTCGACGGGCTAGCTCCAATGGGTCTGTCGAGAGTCCGCAGTTGGCATACGCCTTGATTTTGTCTCTGACTGCCCCGCCAAGTAGCGCGTGGACGGGCTTCTGCGCCAGCTTTCCCGCAATGTCCCACAGCGCGATGTCGATTCCCGACAGGGCGGATGTCTCAACCGCGCCGCCGCGCCAATAGCTATGACGATATGCGGTCTCCCATACCCTGCGAATTGAGTCAACGGGCATTCCCAGAATGAGTCGCGCCGCATCGCGGACTGCACCCGAGACAGCGTATGGCTTACCGGGCAGTGTGCATTCGCCCCAACCAGACACCGCTGGATCAGAAGTGCTGACCTCAACAAAGATCAGATCGGAAAATTCGCCCGAATGCAAATGGGCATGGACCTGCGTTATGTGCATCGTGTACTCCTTCTACCAGTCAAACATGGAACCGTCTGTGTCCATCGCAGAACTCGTGAGCAGAGGCTCGCTGCGTCCCTGCAGCCGCGCCGCGAATGCCTCATCTACAGTGACGCCCAAGCCGACACAGGGCTTCATCGTGCGCCGTGGGTGTTGATGACCCTGAATACTTGGCCCGCTCTAAGTCGTGCTGCGCTGCCCTTGCGAGCTGGGATGCGATGTGTGTC
>CAIOZF010000020.1 GCA_903862645.1 uncultured Gammaproteobacteria bacterium | reverse complement strand
TGCTTCGGTAAGCCCGAGATGCAGCGGATAATCACAACGTCCGGCGAGGTCCTTATAGACCGCGACTAGATCCTGCACTCCACTGACTTTGCAGGAAAGTATTATTTTGTCCCCCGGTAAGCCCAGTTGCTCTGCCTTTATCGCCGATTCAATCGCTGAAGTAATCAGTGCTTCCCGCATCACCTCCTTAGCTTCATACGGTTGACTCGCTCTGGCATTTTCATCCATGAGCCTAGCAAGCAGGTCCTGGTCCAGACTGCCCCAATTGACACCAATCCTCACCGGCTTCTGATGTCGGCAGGCCAATTCGATCATCGTCGCAAACTGTTCGTCACGCTTGGCCCCACGCCCCACATTTCCGGGATTTATTCTGTATTTTGCCAGTGCCTCCGCACATTCAGGATAATCCGTGAGGAGTTTGTGACCGTTATAGTGAAAATCCCCGACCAAAGGCACATTACACCCTGCGGCATCCAGTTTTTCGCGGATCCTTGCCACTTGGGCCGCAGCCTCGGGCGTATTCACCGTAATCCGGACCAGTTCCGAGCCTGCGGCAGCAAGTTGCTGCACCTGCCTCACTGTCGCATGTGCATCGGCCGTATCCGTATTGGTCATGGATTGGACGACAATGGGCCAGCCAGCACCCATCATAACTTGACCGATCTGCACTGTTCGCGATTGACGACGTTTAATGGCTATTGACATGGCTACTCAAGAACAATTCTCGCAACATCCACTTTGAAGTGTGGTCGCAGATCTACAGGCACTTCGTTATACAAAAGTCGAACATTGGGCGCATTGCCTATAATCAGGACAAAGGGCGGCGTTCCTTCAATTAATTGTCTACTTCCTTTCGGATTCAACTGGGACATCAGGATCTTTCCATCAGCTTGTTTGATCTCAACCCAGGACTCACTATCAAACTGAAGCGCTATGCGCTTTCCACTGCCTCCCGCTTTGGCAGTGCCTCCTGCAGCATCGAACAGCACCATGTCCTTTGTAGAGGGCGAAGGTAAAGTCGGTATCGGCAAGGAACCAATTCCAGCAGACTGCGATAATTCTGGCTTCTCGCGATCAACGGCATCATAAGGTTCAGGCTGAATAACAGCAGCAACGTCCGCAATCGCTGGTGGCCGGCTCTCACCCTTTGAGGTATCCGCTTCCATCCATAAAAATCCGCCTATTTGCCACTCATAGGCTATCGCGGCCGCCATTAGCACTAGCAGCACCGACAAAACACCGTAGAGTCGCGTTGCCCGTTTGCTTCCGTCTGGAAACGGAATCTGCGTGGTACGTAAATCAACAGTCACCTGCTCGGGCAACCGCCTTTGCTCAAGCTCACGCAGCAATTGAGTCGGGTTGCTACCCAGAAGCTTCGCATAACTGCGCGTCATGCCCCGCACATAAGTCATGCCAGGCAGATTCTGAAAATCATCCCTTTCAAGCGCTTCGATCTGGCGCACGCCATATTTGAGATGCTGCGCCACATCGGCAATCGAAAGGTTGCGCTTCTCGCGCAATTTCCTGAGCGTATCTCCCGGGGACACGCTCTCCCCAGATACATCCACGCCAGCCACATCTTTTTCGACCTCGTTCACCGGTCATTCCGCTTTAATCAAATTGTC
>CAIOZF010000019.1 GCA_903862645.1 uncultured Gammaproteobacteria bacterium | reverse complement strand
CCACTCGGCGATGTCAGCGCGGCGACGTTGAACGAAATGATTGGCCAGACTTTCGCGCAATTTGTCGCGTACGGTTCCAGTACGTTCACGCAACGTGCGGTAATCTGGATTGATGAGGCCGAGCAGATTGTAGAAGGCTTCCTCGTCTCCACTGTGAGGCGTGGCGGTAAGAAAAATCATGTGTCGCTCAACGTTTTCGGAAAGTCCTAGCAGCAGCTTGTAGCGCTGGTGTCGAGTGCTGTTGCTGGCCTGGACGCAACTGTGTGCTTCGTCAACAATGACCAGATTTGGGCAGGCGCGCAGAAATTCATCACGACGGCGGTCTTGTTTTACGTAATCAAGACTAACCACAGTGACCGGATAGGTATCAAACAGTGACGTTCCAGCAGGAAGTCCTCTTTCCAAACGAGCTGCGGTTCCAGTGGTCACCACATCCGCAGCAATGTTGAACTTGCGTTGCAATTCGTCTTGCCATTGATCGCAAAGGTGCGGGGGGCAGAGAACGGTAAAGCGGGTTACTTCGCCTCGGTCGAGCATCTCTCGAACGATTAGGCCCGCTTCGATGGTTTTACCGATACCAACGTCGTCCGCAACCAAAAGCCGGACGGTGTCCATCTTCAGTGCCATAAGGAGAGGCACAAGCTGGTATGCGCGAGGCGCAAAGGCGAGATTACCAAAGCTGCGAAACGGACCTGCGCCAGAGCGAAAGGCCAGTCGAACCGCGTCACGCAGCAACAATCCGGCTGCCTGAGTGCCAATATGAGCTATATCTGGAATCGGAAATGTTGCCGACTCCACTGGCTGGTGCTCAAGCGGGACATGGATAAGAGTTGCTGCATCATCCCCCGCACCCAGTGGTCGCAAGTGCAATGTGTCGTTCTCTGATCCTGGCAGAACAATCCATTCCCGCCCACGGGCGCGTACCAAACTACCGGGTTGGTAGGAAAAGCTCATTTGGTGACTCCAACGCCGAACACGTCAGGATACTTGGCAAATATTGCTGGCCAAGCGGATTGCTCTTTGGGGAAGCGGATTACCTCGTAGCCCGAATCACGCAAGATTTGATTCTTGGCATCATCAATTCTGTGTTGATGATCCGATTCATGGTTAGGACCATCAATGAATACCAGCGCTGGGGAGTCTCCGTCATAACCGAAGTCAGGACGAACCATAAAGTTACTGAGCGTGAATTGTGCTTTGTCGGGAAGGCGATAGCCTTGCTTTTTTAATATCGAAAGCCATGCTTTTTCAAGGCTACTGCCGCTAATGCGCTCGAGTTCTTCAAACTGCTCATCGGCGCTACGGCCTGCAGTTCCGCGCTGCACATCGGCCCGAGTCAAGCGGCATAACAAGTTCAGCACTTCTTGGTTTTTGCGCTGGATAGTGCGGTGATCCATTTGGTTGCTGTAGGAAAGCAAGCAGCGATAGCAGCCTGCCTCGCAGGTTTGGTCTGTGTCCTCAAGTTGATCTACATGCCACTGTGTTCCGGTTGGCTTGTAATGGGCCACTCTCAGAGCCCGCTCAGCAACCCGTCGTAAGGCTGTCGGGTCGTTTGCAATTTGCGTTAAAACACCCGCACCGCCCTCCGCAGACTCATACAAAAGGATCGCATTACGCAGGTCACGTCTTGGCAGTGGTTCTGAAGCCAAT
>CAIOZF010000018.1 GCA_903862645.1 uncultured Gammaproteobacteria bacterium | reverse complement strand
GGCGATGTGCCAATCATCGGTGGCGATGGCACGGCAAACGCCGCACCCGTCTACGCCACAGTGCCCGACTGGATGGCCAAATAGGATCCGTGCAGTCTGCTGCAGGTCTGGATCGATCATCCCGTCGTAGCCAGGGACGAGATCACCGAACTCGTCGGTCGTCTTGCCACCAACCAGCAGCGCGACAACAGCGAGCGGGGAGATCTGGTTGCGGTGCTTGTAGATCACCGTCTGTCCCCAGCGACTGGCAATCTCGCGCATCTCGTCGTTGTCGACGCGACTGACAAGGGTCGAAATAGTCTTGGTGAAATACGCGTTCAGATGCTTGATGCGGTTTGAGCCGCTTGCGGTGGCGGCGCCGGCACCTATGAGGCACCAAGCGACTCTCAAGCGGTCCGTCTCAATGTCAACGCGTGGAAAGGTGACGCGGGTACTCGCGCCAGAAGCGGTGAGGAGCACGAGCTCCCCGTTGCGGGTTGGTTCCATGTCTCTGATCTCCAGATGGCCCGTCCGAATGGTTCAAGGAAGCGAGAAGCTTGTTCTCTTTTCGTTTCTTTGACATCCCTGTTGGATCTGATCGGGGATAGACCTGAACCGACCAGCGCTGAAGCATCTGGAGGTTTTGGAGCGTGTCAAGGGTTCAACTCTGACTAAATCACCTTATAGTGGCCGGGTCAATCTGGATCGTTGTTTTCACTTTTTTGAGTATTCCATCGCGAGAGATTAAGCGCGGATCCTCCTTGGACAACATGTCAAGGACGTCATTTTTTGGCACAATAATGTAACGAAACGGAACCTCTGCTATGTATTTTCTGGTGTTCGTGTACACATAGGCTTGATTTTTCTCGTATCCAGTTTCAATACAGATTTTTAGTGCAGATTGGTAGTCTCCTGTGTCCAACAAGCGCTTGATTAGAGGCCCTTTGTTGTTTGCGCCAAAAGTAGAGCTCGCAGAAGTCTGAAAGGCGTCGTGCTCCGGGTACAACTCATGGTCGTAATAGGCTTTTACCTCGTGACCTTCAGATAAATCTGAGGCCGCGCCTTCTGACCCTTCGAGGAGACCAGTACATCTGGCGACAAGTGACTGGAATAAAACATAGTTAGCACGTCCATTACTCAAGCCCTCATTCATCTCAATGGTCGCCCCTGACTTTGTAGTAAGCACCAGCGAAGAAATAGGCAGTTCATACAAGACGTAAGGCTTCCGATAATCAGACATGAAAAGAGTCTACTGCAAATACCGCTATAGTTACGTGATGAAACCTAAGCGCATAATGAAAGGGAATACACGGGTAACGGGCAAGGAGCAGTTCTACACACCGCTTGAGGTTGCATCGTCGGTTGTGGACAAGGTCCTCAAGCTCGTTCCGAACTCTATCGACCACCCATGGCTTGAGCCTTGCGCTGGTTCAGGAAACTTCCTCCTTGCGATACGTAGGGCGGGTGTGCGGAGAGTTATCGGCTTTGATCTCCATCCGGCGTCGCCTGAAATCAAACAGCAAGATTTTTTTGCCTTTGAGACCACCGAAAATGCATTTGTAACCGTGACTAATCCTCCTTTTGGTCGGAATAACGCTCTGAGTATTCCATTTTTCAATCACGCGAGTAGATTTAGTTCTGTGATTGCGTTTATCGTTCCACGGTCCTGGCGTAAATGGTCTGTGCAAAACAGACTTGACCGCCATTTTCATTTGATCTCCGATGACGATTTATCAATAAACTATGTTGATGCGTCAGGCAAACCCTTGTCAGAAGCTTCCTTACTCCGGACCTGCCTGCAGGTGTGGGTAAAAAAGCGGCGCTTGCGTCCACTTGTTTCCGTCGAAGATCGAGGAATAATCCAGAAAGTAGGCCCGGCTGAGGCTGATGTTGCACTGACGATCTTTGGTCGAGGTTGCGGCCAGCTATCAACTGTGTTTGCGAGAGAGAAAAAAGTAACTACTCAAATGTACTTAAAGTTGACTCATCCTGATGCTTTGCGGGCTTTGCAAACTGCTGACTTTGGTAAGTATTTCAATCGAGTTGCATATACCGAAGCCTTGAGTATTCTTGAGGTGCGCGCTGCACTTAACAAAGTGTTGTTTGGGGACGAACTTCTTGTCGATCAGAATGAAGTGCCAGGCCTATTTGAGGAAGATGAACTTAATCCTCCTTATTATTGAGAGCCACCTTGGTCAGCGCTTCGTCAAGAATCGTTGCTGGAGGAGCCCATGCTCCACCGTCTCTAATCCCAAGCTGGTCAAGCATCAGAGCGTGTGCGGTCGCGATCACTGAGTAGTTGAAGCTACACAAAGTTTCTCTGCCTTGTTTGATTTGCGTGATCAATCCGCTGCCGCGTAGCTTCCGAAGGTGCCAACTGATTAATGGACCGGCGATGCCTGTGTCTTGTATCAACTCTGAGACGGTGCATGGACTCTGAGCAATCCTTTTGGCTATGAATAGACGATTCTCGTCGCCAAGTGCCCGATGAACGCGCCGCGCTGCTTCAAGAGCCGTTGGGTCAAACGCGCTATGAGCTTTCATAGAACCAGTTTACGGGACAAGGTCTTGCCTCGGGCTGATTGACAGGTTTGTGCGTCGGGAGAATCGTATTCCTCTACTGACCACTTACTGACCACACACAAACAAGCAGCTGTTTCACGCACGGATTAGGCCGCTTTCGTGCTCATCATCTGTTTACGAAACAGCTGCTCTACCACTGAGCTACATCGGCGCCGGAGGGGGATTGTAGCGGAGCGCCGTGTGGCAATGCCGAATCCACCGGGTGTTGTATTCCTACAACACCCGTGCTATTGTACTAATACAACAGCCCG
>CAIOZF010000017.1 GCA_903862645.1 uncultured Gammaproteobacteria bacterium | reverse complement strand
TGCCAATCCCAGTTGATTACGCCCTCACAGAAGAAGCGACCTTCGGACAGAACACCGAAATCATACGGAATGACTTCCGCAGGAGAAATCGTCGCACAGAACAACTCAGGAGAAGCAGAAGTCTCCGATGAAATGAACTGCCCAGCAGCCTCTGCGGGTAGGACTTTGAGCGCCGGTAGGCTCAACTGCTGGCGACCACCGAGATGTGTGTACTTTCCATGCCCTGATTCACACCATCTCCTGATGGATTCCATCTTTGGCATGACAAGCCTATGACTCAGATTGCTTGACATACTGGGGGCCAGTTCCAACGCCACACGATAGTGATACTCTGCAGGGATGTCCCAACTCATTTCAAAACTACAGATTGCCAACTCCATCTGAGCTTGAGCTGACTCCCTGAGGTTGGGAACAGCCTCAAGCACTGCAATCGCATCCAGCGGATTACCTTGTTCTCTCAACAAGGAAGCAAGACGAATGCGCCAGATAGCATTATCTTTGTCTGGAGGACCATCTGCCCTTTCTTCCGCTTGTCTGATGGCATCCCAATACGCACGCTCGGACTCATGGAAATGCCCCTCGTCCCGATAGAGTTCGCCAAGTTCAAAATAGGCTCTGCTCATATCAGGCTTGACTGCAATTGCAGTTTGAAAAAAATGCTCGGCTTCGCGAGAATGCCCCCTACTTTTCATCAACAAGCCGAGGTTGAAGTGAGGAATAGGATTGGTATTGTCAATTCTCAATGCCTTCTCGAAACACTGAAACGCCTTGTTCCAGTCACCGAGTTGCCTATATGCCTCACCACAATTATTCAGCAACGCCGGCGGCGCATAACCACCACGCATCGCTCGCTCCATCCACTCGACTGCGTCTTCTGGCTGCTTCCTTCTCAATGAAATAGCCCCCAGAAAATGGCATCCGACAGACTCAAGTCCAGGCGTCGCCAACATCGCCCTGGATAGCTCCTCTGCCATGTCTAGATCACCCGCCTCAAACGCATTTTCAGCACCCGCAACCATCAAGTGCATGATTGCAATCCAGCCAGTCGGTTGTCCCATGCACTGAGATAGCCATTCTCTAGATTCCGAGTAAATGCCTCCGAATCACACACCGGGGAAGCAAGCATCCTGTCTCGCAGGCAAGCTCGAAGATCTGCAAGCAATGGCCGGTCGCGTGCCAGACTGATTGCACGCTCGACATAACCGTCGATATTTTTCGCACTGAGACTCGCAAGGCCAACCGCCGAAAGCAGGCTTGTAGCAGAACGCTCGACGCCACGACAACCAGCTCTCGTCACCACGGGCACCCCCATCCACAGACAATCGCAGGTAGTTGTTGCGCCAGTATAGGGAAATGTGTCGAGGGCAATATCAATTTCTGAAATGCATTTCCAGTAGCTTTCTCCTGTTAGCGACGGTAATAGCTCAAGCCTTTCTGACATACCCTCACTCCTGAACCGTGCAATCAAATCATCTCGCCGAGGATGCAAGGGGACGTCAACAATCCTGAGAGTAGTCCCCGGAACAGAGCCAAGTATTCTGATCCAAGCACCGATAACCTCAGCTGTTATCTTCATAAACCTGGTCATACAACCAAATCGAACGGGAATATCAGGTGGACGGGGAAGTACGTGCAGCTGGGGGCACACTATCGGGCCCGCCACTGGAGCGTAGCACCACTGAGGATGCGGAAGCCGGATCAGTGACTCCCGATAAAACAACTCACTGCCGGATGGGTCTGCTTCAAAATCGGAAACCTTGTAATCGATCGCTTTCATTCCGGTTGTATTCAGATAACCCATCCAGGTCATCTGCACCGGCGCAGGTTTGAGAGCCAACGCAAGTAACCGGTTTCCCGCAGAATGCCCTGAAAGGTCGACC
>CAIOZF010000016.1 GCA_903862645.1 uncultured Gammaproteobacteria bacterium | reverse complement strand
TCATAGCTTGTGCTGCGACCACTGGCATCAGACTTCCTCAAAACTCCAAGTTCCAGCAGATCCGAGATATCACGCAGCGCAGTGTCTTGCGAACATTTGCCAATCGATGCCCACTTGCTGCTGGTCAGTTTGCCGTCAAAGCCGTCCAGAATCTTATTGAGCAACTTAATCTGACGCTCATTCATCGGCATGCCTGCCCAATGCTGCCAATAGCGCGCCTTCATCAGCACTGAGGAGAGCGTATGCTCAGCCCCCTGAAGGCATCTGAGCAAGCATGCCAGGAACCACTCCAACCAATCTGTAACATCCATGCTTCCCTTTTGGGTTGCCTCTAGATGATCATAGTAAGTCTTACGCTCACGCTGTATCTGCGCTGACAAGCTGTAGTAGCGTTGTACCGAGGCTTCAGCTTTAGCCAATGCCATGTCTCCGACGGCACGCGCCATTCGGCCGTTACCATCTTCAAAAGGGTGGATGGTCACAAACCACACATGCGCAAGTCCGGCCTTGATCACGGGGTCATCTTGTTGATCGACGTTGAACCACAGCATGAAATCCGACATCTCAGCGTCCAGGTGAAGCGCTGGGGGTGCTTCGTAGTGAACTTTTTGACGGTGCATGGGCCCTGAGACCACCTGCATTGGCCCTTGAGTATCATCGCGCCACTGACCGGTACGGATCTTGGAAAGCCCGCTGTATCCCGTTGGAAACATCGCCGCATGCCATCCATACAAGCGCTCGGCAGTCAGTGGCGTGTTGTGCTTCTGGGTCGCGTCCAGCACCATGTCGACCACACCATCAACGTGTCGGTCCGCAGGCGCCAGTGCTCCGATGTCGACTCCGAGTCGGCGGGCGATGGAAGAACGTACCGAATCGGCGTTGAGTTTCTCGCCTTCGATTTCACTGGTCTTGAGCACGTCTTCAGTCAAAACACGCAGCGTCGCCTGGTCGCGCAAATCCATCCCAAGGTCGTACATACGCCCTTGCAGATACCCCTGTGCCCGGTGCACTTGAGCGAGCAAAGGAGCCAGCCGCCGGTGGTCATAGACCCAGTTCGGCCAGGCTTTGAGTTGCCAAATGTAGAGTTCTTCTCCGCCTTTCATGCGGTAATTATGCAGAGCATTCGCCGCAGAGTCAATACAATCACCGCATTATGTGCGGTTTAAATGTTTGCATTCTCCGCATGATCACGGGCAGCATCTGTGTGTCCAGCTAAATTCCTGCGGTATAGGCCCTCCAGTGTCCCCCCTTTAGGCTGCGCCCAGTCCCACTTAGCATGGCATGAACGACAAAGCCAGCGAACCTTGAGCGGTTCATCGTAATTGTGATGGGCAGCCTCAATTCGCCCTTGCAAACCACATTCGCTGCAGGCTTCGGGGCGCTGAATTTTCTTGGCTTTAATTGCCCGTGCAATCGCAGTGTTAGCAGCTCGCGCCTTATTGGTTGGGGACTGACGAGGCATTGACAGTGCTTTACGCTGGCCAGAATTTTTGCAAGCTACGGAGCAATACCTAGTTGACAGGTGAGAGACCGGGCCAAATATATTTTCACAATGAGCACAGGATTTGAATGTCTGCGGTCGATGAGTTTTCCGGCAGGCCTCAGAGCAAAATATTTGACCAGTTTTGCCGATGAAGCTACGGTCACAAATTCGGCAAGTTCTCTGGCCAAGCCCGTGGCACTGTTTGCAGCGTGCGGTTAGTGATTGGCAACCGCTCTTGAAAAAACTCGAAGGCGACAATTCTTTACCGCAGTGTTTACAGACTTTGGTAGCGACAAAATGATCGGCAAAGGAGTCCCCCGCTCCAGCACAGAGCATTTGCAAATCATCCATGAAGTCACCTCAAACGAGTTCGATACAGCGCTGCTTTGTCGCTGCAGAAAACGTCAAGTCGCATCCTGAAAGGCGTGCTTTCTGGCCGGTAAAAGATTCCCAGCGAGATACTATGACGTCACAGTATTTGGGATCGAGCTCAATGAGTCGGGCACGACGGCCCGACTTTTCACAGGCGATGAGGGTGGTGCCAGAACCACCGAACGGGTCGAGCACGATGTCTCGTGTTTTGCTGCTGTTACGCACCGCGCGCTCCATCAGCTCCACGGGCTTCATGGTTGGATGAAGATCGTTCTTGTGCGGTTTCTTGATCTGCCACACGTCCCCCTGGTCGCGCGCACCGCACCAGTAGTGCTGCGCGCCGTCCTTCCATCCATACAGAATTGGCTCGTACTGGCGCTGGTAATCGGCGCGGCCCATGGTGAAGGTGTTTTTCGCCCAGATCACGAAGGTGGACCACTTGCCACCGGCAGCGCGGAATGCGGCTTGCAGCGTGTCGAGTTCCGAAGAGCTCATCGCGATGTAGACCGCGCCCTTGGTGAAAGAGAGAATATTCTTGCAGGCGGCGAGCAGGAACGGTGCGAACTCAGAGCCAAGGTTGTCGTTGAGAATCGGCCGGTTTTTCCCGCGCATCTTGTCTTTCGCGCTGTTGGCGTAATTAACTGAATACGGGGGGTCCGTCACGGTCATGTCTGCCAGCTCGTCACCGAGCAACGCCTTGTAGTCCTCCGCCTTGGTGGCGTCACCGCAGATGACTTTGTGCTCGCCCAGCAACCACACATCGCCAGGCTTCGTGACCGCATCCTCGGTAACCTCGGGCACAGCGTCATCGTCGGTTAGGCCTGCATTGTCATCTTCCCCGTGGAGCAGGCGCTCGATCTCCTCTGCGTCAAACCCCATCAACTCAAGATTAAAGTCCGCCTCATCGAGTTCCACCAGTTCGAGCTTGAGCAGTTCCTCATCCCATCCTGCGTTCGCCGCAATCCGGTTGTCGGCCAAGATGTAGGCCTTTTTCTGGATCGCGGTGAGGTGTGAAAGCTCAATCACCGGCACATCGGTGAGCGCAAGTTTGCGAGCAGCTGCGAGACGTCCGTGACCGGCTATGACGCCTCTGGCGCCATCGGTCAATATCGGATTGGTGAATCCAAACTCCGCGATCGAAGCCGCGATCTGTGCCACCTGCGCGTCGCTGTGCGTTCTGGCGTTGCGGGCGTAGGGGACGAGCGAATTCACCG
>CAIOZF010000015.1 GCA_903862645.1 uncultured Gammaproteobacteria bacterium | reverse complement strand
CTGGGTGCCATCTCGGGCATTGGCATCGCCGTGTTGATGTTGACCGTGGTGCCCGACCTGCTCGCGCGCAACCTTTTTGGCAAAGCCATCTACGGCATGTCAGAGACCGGCATCTTCGTTCTGGTCATCGTGGTGTTCCTGCCGCTTTCAACAGCCCAGGTCCGCAAGGAGCATTTTCACGTGGGTGTACTTGATGCCTTTATTAGTCTCGAAGCTGGCCGGCGGATCTGGATCGGGCGCCATGCAGTATCCGGGATCGTGAGCGGTGTGTTCACCTGGTACGCGGCGCTGGGCGCTATTGCCTCGACCATTGGCAACGAGCAGTCGTATGCGGTAGTCGAGTACCCAATTTGGCCTGCCAAGATCGTTGTCGCCATGGGCCTTTTTCTGCTGACGGTGCAATTCCTCACGGACATGTTCGAAGCGATAACCACCCCAAGATACCCAACTCAGGGCGAGAACGCTGGCTTGCCAGCATCGGCCAGTGCCATATGACCACACAGGACATCGGCTACGTGATGGTAGCCGCCCTAATCGCCCTGCTAGCGCTGGGTCTGCCCGTCGCGCTGAGCCTGCTGGCCGTCGGTGCGTCGGGGCTGTTCGCCATTCGCGGTGTGCGCGGCACCACCTTCTTGCTGGAGAACCTCCCCTACACCAGCACGGCCAACCTGGCGCTCATCGTGATTCCACTGTTCATTCTGATGGGGCACTTTGCGTTCTCGGCTGGGCTTTCAGAGAAGGCGTACGTGGCTGCCAAGGCCTGGGTAGGGCACGTAACGGGGGGTCTGCCCATTGCCACGGTATTTGCCTGCGCAGGGTTCGCCACGGTTTGTGGCTCCAGCGTGGCCACGGCTGCAACGATCTCCAAGGTGACCATCCCAGAGATGCTGAGAGCCGGCTACGAGCAGCGCATGGCCGCCGGGCCCGTGCCCATCGCAGGTGCACTGGGCATCCTGATCCCGCCCAGTGGCATCCTCGTGATCTACTCCATCGCAACCAACGTATCGGTGAGCGACCTATTCATTGGTGCTCTGATCCCCGGCGTGCTGACTGCCATCACCTACGCTTTCGGAATCTATTTCATGGTCAAGCGAGATCCGGAGCTGGTACGCCGTACACGCATGCCCAAGGCGTCGTGGAACGAACGCGTGCGTGCGACCGCTGCGGCATGGGAAGTCGTAGTGCTTTTCCTGGTGGTGATCGGCTGCATCTACACAGGCATTGCCACAGCCACCGAGGCGGCTGGCATCGGCGCTGCGCTCGCGTTGATCTTTGCGCTGATTCGAAAAGGCCACAAGGGCTCCATCTGGAAGGGTCTGATCGAGACCGGCTCCAGCACTGCATCAATCTTCATGCTGATGATCGGGTCGGCTGTGTTCAGTGTCGCACTTGGCACAACCCAGTTGCCGACCGAACTGGCGAAGTTCGTGGCCGACATGAATCTATCGCCGACCATGCTGCTGATCCTGATGATGGTGCCCTTCTTGATTCTGGGTTGCCTGATCGACGGCATCTCGATGATCTTCATCACCATGCCCATCGTGTTCCCCATGATTCAAAATGCCGGTATCAATCCCGTGCTGTTTGGAATCCTGGTGACCAAAATGGTAGAGATCGGGGCGGTAACGCCGCCAGTGGGCATTAACGTGTTCGTGGTGCAGGGTTCTGTACCGGGCTTGGAACTGGGTCAGATCTTCCGTGGAGTGATTCCATTCATTTTCATGGAGTTGGGCCTGGTCGCGCTGATGATCTTCTTTCCCCAAATCGTGACAGTAGTACTGTGACGGGCGACATCCTGAGCCTGGGCGTTGCCGAATTGCGCGATGCCTATGCGCGGCGCACGCTGTCCCCGGTGGACGTGACGCGAGCTTACCTGGACCGCATCGCCTCATACAACACCCGCCTGCATGCTTACTTGGATGTGTATGCCGACGGTGCTCTGCTTCAGGCCCAGGCCAGCGAGAAGCGCCTTGCCAGCGCCTTGCCAGTGGGCATTCTGGAAGGCATACCGCTGGCGCTGAAAGACCTGATGCACATCGCAGGCCGCCGCACCACGGCCGGCTCGACGATTCACGCACAACGGGAGCCCAGCAAGATCACTGCCACGGTAGCGGCACGCCTGATGGGCGCAGGGGCCGTGGCACTGGGAAAGGCCAACCTGGTGGAGTTCGCCTATGGGGGCTGGGGCACCAATGCGGGCATGAACGCACCGCAAAACCCCTGGGACACCACGGTGAGTCGCAGCGCGGGCGGCTCAAGCAGCGGCTCGGGTGTGGCTGTCGCGGCCG
>CAIOZF010000014.1 GCA_903862645.1 uncultured Gammaproteobacteria bacterium | reverse complement strand
GCTAAAAGGCCATGGTTTGTCAGCCCGTAGCCCCATGACAGATGAAGCTTGGCCAGTTGATCCTGCGGCACAGCGGTCGACGATGATGTCTTCTTGTCGTCCACGCCATCGACCCGGTGGTAGTGATCAGTGAAAAGGCGACCGCCGTAGTGAGGCACGGTGTACTGTGAGCGGTCGCTTAATAGATATCCCTTCCAGTAGGCACGAGACCGAAGCAAGGCGGGCACACGAATAAGACCGCTGCTGTCACCGAGATCACAGTAGATCAGCGCTGTGCCCCGGTTGCCGATCATTTCGATCTGCTGCAGGATCTCAGTTCCTCTAACATCCCATGCTGCGCCAAAATACTTGTCATCGAGTAGCAGGAAGTCAGCGTCCGTGGCTGCGTCGGTGAGCGCTGAAAAGAAACGCACGAGGATGCCCTTGTCCCTGAGTTCGGCTCGGCACCGAAAAACAGGGGAAAAGAACGCCCTCGTATTCGTCTCGCTCCAGGGACCGTGAATGATATGAACGCGGGTCGCAGTCATTGCCGGTACCAGTCCGCGCAGATTGCGGCAAAGTGATTGCGAAACATCAAGAGGTTGGCAGCTGAAGCGTTTGAAGCCAGGCGTCGAGATAGTCGTCGTGCATGGCCGCCACGCGGCTCCGGGCACGTTCTCCATACTGCTGACGTTGCGCCGGCTGGTCGATGAGTTGCTGTAGCGCGACGCGCAGCGCGTCCGAATTGTCAACGGGCACCACCAGGCCGCTTACCCGGTCTTGAATGATCTCGAGCGCGTCACCGCACCCTTCGCTGACCACTGCCGGCAAAGCAGAAAGGCTGGCCTCGAGGACAACGTTGGGAGTGCCCTCGAACCGTGATGGCGCGGCCAGAATAGATGATGATTGATAGAGGGTCACGACGTCGGCAATGGGCTGCAGAATGCGGATCCGCTCGGCAATGCCAAGGGTCTCGGCCTGTGCCAGCAGTGAATGAAGCTCAGGACCAGAGCCCACAATATGGAGTTGCCAACCGGGTGCGTGAACCCCGGTCCAGGCATCGAGTAACACGTCAAAACCTTTCTGTGCAGACAGGCGACCCACCGCCAGCACGATCTGCGAGCGTCCCATGGTGGCTGGCTTGCCGACAGGCAGGGGGTTTCGCAGTAGAAAAAGCCGTTGACGGGGTACATAGCGCGACAGTGCGTTCAACGCTTCCATCGAGTTTGCAGTGACAAGGGTGGCCCATCGATAGGTCGCCCAGCGCAGCATCTGCCAGGGAAAACCGAGAGTCTGCTTATCGGGATTGTTGCGTTCGCAAACGACCAGCCGAAAAGGCATCAGGGCGCTTGCCACTATCGCAAGTATATTGGTCACGCCGATGAAGCTGCACACGGATACGGGTGAGAGACGAGTCAGCTCCCGGCGCAACCTCCATGCAATGTTGAGGTTGCCTAGAACCCCGGAGAGTTTGTTTCGGCTCGGCTTCTGAAGCCCCAGCGCGATACGCTGAATTCTCTGGTCCAGGGCAAAAAAGTCGTTTG
>CAIOZF010000013.1 GCA_903862645.1 uncultured Gammaproteobacteria bacterium | reverse complement strand
GTTTGAACCGGAAGTTTGAACCGGAAGTTTGAACCGGCTGGCCCGGGCTATGGTAGCAGCTCTAGAACCAGAAGCGCACACCTGCGACCCATTGCCCGTCGCGCACGTCCCCACCCGCGCGACGCACAAAATCCGCGGTCTTGCCAAAGGAGGTGGTGCGTTCTACACCGACATAGGGGGCGAACTGGCGGCTGAACTCGTAGCGCAGACGGACCCCGACGGTGGCATCTGCAAGACCGCTGCCGAGGCCACGCTTCCTGTCATTACTGCCATACAGAGTAAGTTCGGCAGCAGGCTGCAGAATGAGTTTTTGCGTCAGCAGCAGGTCGTATTCGGCGTCCAGCCGCAACGCCGTCTGGCCACCACTGCCAAGGTAGGCCGTGGCGTCGATCTCGAACCAGTACGGCGCCAGCCCCTGCAGGCCAAGCGCCAGCCAGTTTTGAGCGGGCGTCGCACGTGCGTCATTAGCTGTGTCATGACGCACGCCGATCTGTGTGTCCCAGTAGGGTGATAGCGCCTTGCCCCACAACAGTTCCGTGCGGGAATCCTCCAGCTTGCCGTGCGCGATCTCGCCCTCGGCCTTTACTGTCAGACGCTGGAAGCCCTGGCTGATCCAGGCCTGCATGTCATAAGCGCTGACATCGGCGCCGTCACTCTCAAAACGTTCCAACTGATCCACTATCAGGGCGCTGAAACGGTGCGTGTCCATCATATGCAACTGGTCGTGTCCCTGCGCCAGCGCATGCAGCCCGGTCCCGCGCTGATACCCCCCGGAATACGCATGCGGATCGCGCCCCCCCTGTGGGAGCGCGCCCGCCCGCGATTGATCCACAGCCTCTGCCGCCGGCCCCCCATGCTGCGAGTGATCTACCGCAGGCGCTTCGGGCATCACATGCTGCGAGTGATCCACTGCAGGCGCAGCCGCCGGTGTCACGTGTTGCGAGTGATCCACGCTCGGTGCTGGCGTCGGCATCACATGCTGCGAATGATCTACAACCGGCTGTGCCAGCAGTGCGGAGGAACTCAGCAAAGCGGCCGCCATCATCATTGTCCCCAGGCATCGGCGTGCAAGGCCCGTGCTTCTCAATGTGTTCATGCCACGATCACCTCGCGGAACATGCCCGCATCCATATGGAACATGAGATGGCAGTGCCAGGCCCAGCGGCCGGGGGCGTCGGCCGTAACCAGAAAACTGATGCGCTGAGCGGGCTGCACCTGAATAGTGTGCAGGCGCGCCTGGAAGCTGCCATCCGGATTCTCCAGATCGCTCCACATGCCGTGCAGGTGCATCGGGTGGGTCATCATGGTGTCGTTGTGCAGGATCACCCGCAGGCGCTCGCCGTGGCGAAAATGGATCGGAGTCGACTGGCCGAATTCGATGCCATCGAAGGACCAGGTGTAGCGCTCCATGTTGCCGGTCATGTGCAGCTCGATCTCGCGCTCCGGTGGTCGCGTGTCGATGGGGCCGCCAAGAGTGCGCAGGTCGGCCAGCGTCAGCACCCGGCGACCGTTGTTGCGCAGGCCGCTGCCGGGGTCGTTCAATGCGCTGGAAGGCGTGTCGACACGCATGTCGATACCGGGGCCGTATTCGGTGGTGGCGTGGCGCACCTGTGTGCTCGGCACCGACAGCGCGGAACCCATGGTTTGCCCAGTATGCTGGCTGTGGTCCACCGCTGCGGAGGTGGCTGGAGCTGTCGCCGTGGCTGCGGCCGTATGCGCAGAATGGTCAGCCGAACCCATCATGTCTGCCATGGTCAGCTGCAGGCGCTCATCCAGTTCCGGTATCGGCGCGCTCATGCCTGCCGCCACGGCCAACGTGCCCCGGGCATAGCCGGTGCGGTCCATGGTCTGGGCGAAGATCGTGCAGGCCTCTGTGGGCGTGACGATGACATCGTAGGTCTGGCCGGGGCCGAAGCGGAACTCATCGACATCCACCGGCTCAATGTTCTGGCCATCGGCCTGCACCACCGTCAGCGTTACGCCCGGAATACGCACATCGTAGAAGGTATTGGAGCAGCCGTTGATGAAACGCAGGCGCACGCGCTCGCCCGGCTGGTAGAGCCCCGTCCAGTTACCAGACGGCGTGGTGCCGTTGCACAGGAAGGTCAGCGCGGTGGCGGACAGATCGGCGAGATCGGTTGGATTCATGCGCATTTGTTGCCACATGCGCCGCTCTGCGAGTGCCGCACCGAGGCCGTCGCTGGAGACGTCGCGCAGGAAGTCGAACGCCGTAGGCTGGTTGAAGTTGTAGTAGTCGCTCTGCACCTTGAGCTGCGCGAACAGTGCCATCGGGTCCCTGTCCGTCCAATCCGACAGCAGCACGACGTGATCGCGGTCGGACTGAATCTGCTCGCCGTTGGCAGGCTCGATCACAATGGCGCCATACAGCCCGTGCTGCTCCTGGCCCCCGGAGTGGGAGTGGTACCAGTAGGTGCCGGACTGCACAACCTTGAACTGATAGGTGAAGGTTGTGCCAGCGGGAATGCCATCGAAGCTGATGCCCGGCACGCCATCCATATCAAAGGGCAGTATGATGCCGTGCCAGTGGATGGAAGTGGTCTCGTGCAGGCGGTTGACGACCCTGATCGTCACCGTATCGCCCTCTCGCCAGCGCAGCGTGGGGGCAGGAATGGAGCCGTTGACAGTAGTGGAGGCTCCGACATTGCCAGTGTAGTTGACAGGCGAATTGTCGATGATCAGTTCGAAGTCCGTGCCGCTGAGCACAGGCGCTGTGCCGGTTGCTGTAGCACTTTGCGCAGTCAGCGTGCGGCCGGTAAGCGTCGCCATACCCAGCAGCACGCCGCCCGCGGCGAGTCCCTGCACGAAGCGGCGGCGTGACAAGGCTCTTGTTACGCCGCTGGAATTATCTTTCCCTGCCATGAGTCGAACCTCTGACTGAATTGCGAAAGCCCGTGTGTGTGGGAGCGTATTGTTGATATATGTAGATGACTCTCACAAGCACTCTAGGCCCTCATGGCTGTCCACAGCATGACCCCTGCATTACATTGCTGTAATGTTGCCGTCATGGCGGGGTCAGGCCTGCGTCGCTATAGTGAACACATAGTCCCAATTCACCCGCGAAAAGAGTCACGTACCCGATGAAGTTGCTGATTGTGGAAGATGAAGTCAAGACGGGTGACTACATCCGTCAGGGATTGACCGAAGCCGGTTTCGTGGCAGACCTTGCCCGCAATGGGCTCGATGGTTATCACCTGGCGTCGACCCAGACCTATGATCTAATCCTGCTGGATGTGATGCTGCCCGATGTCGACGGCTGGAAGATCGTCAGTTCCCTGCGCGAGGCAGGCAATGCCACACCGGTGCTGTTCCTCACCGCCAAGGGCAGTGTCGAGGATCGAGTCAAGGGCTTGGAGCTGGGCGCAGACGATTACCTCGTGAAACCCTTTTCCTTTTCCGAATTGCTGGCCAGAGTGCGCTCACTGTTGCGGCGTGCCAGTGGCACCATGACCTCCGACCGACTGGAGGTGGAGGATCTGATGCTCGATCTGTCGCGTCGGCGAGCGTCCCGCGCAGGCGTCCGCCTGAACCTCACCAACAAGGAGTTCGTGCTGCTGGAATTACTGGTACGACGCCGGGGCGAAGTGCTGCCGCGCTCGCTCATTGCATCCCTCGTCTGGGACATGAATTTCGACAGTGACACCAACGTGATCGATGTGGCCATCCGGCGCCTGCGCGCCAAGGTTGATGACCCGTTTTCGACACGGTTGATTCGGACAGTCAGGGGGATGGGCTATGTCTTGGATGCCGGCGATGAAAACTGATGCTTCCCAGCACTGGTCTGCTTCGCTGGCGCTGCGTGTCACCGCCTTCGTCGGTATTGCCACCACGGCAGCATTCCTGGTATTCGCCTGGCTCGTCGAGCAGTCGATTGATCAACATTTTGTCGAGCAGGATTTCGGTGAAATCGAGGCTGTAGTGAGCACCCTGCAAGCAGCGCTGGCAAGTCCCGACGCTGCCAACAATCCGCAGGAATTGCATGAGCAGCTTGCGGCTGCTGGTGTTGGACACCACGGCGTGTTCTTTACCATCCTGGATGCCGAACAACAGGTGTTTCATGACACGGCCGGCCCCGAGCTGGCAGCGCTGGCGCTGAGCGCTGAGCAAGCTCAGGCTGCGGCTATTGAGGCCCTGCAGATCTGGGCCACGCCGCAAGGCACGTATCGCGGCATTGTGCTGGACATGCACGGTTATACCGTACTGGTCGCCATGGCGATGGACTTTCACCTGCACTATCTCGATCAGCTGGACCGCGACTTGTGGTTGATCAGCATGGCGGCGAGCATCGTGACCATTCTGGTGGCGTGGTTTGCGGTGCAGCGTGCCCATGCGCCCATTCGTCGTATCAGCGCCAGGATGCGTTCGGTCACCTCCGAGCGCATGGATGTCCGACTGGACCCCGCTCAGGCTCCGGTTGAGCTTGGCGAGTTGGTGTTGTCATTCAATGTCATGCTGGAAAAGCTCGAGGAAAATTTCCGCCGTCTTTCGCACTTCTCAGCGGATATTGCCCACGAACTGCGCACGCCGATCACCAATCTGACGACGCAGACGCAAGTCGTCTTATCGATGCCGCGCAGTGCAGATCAATATCAGGAAATCCTCTACTCCAATCTCGAAGAGCTGGAGCGCATGGGCAAGATGGTGGCTGACATGCTCTTTCTCGCGCAGGCCGATGACAACCTGATCAAGCCCGAATCCGCCGAGGTACACCTGCAGCGTGAATTGACGGCTCTGTTCGAGTATTTCGAGGCGTGGGCCGAGGATCGTGGTGTCAGCCTGCGTCTGCTCGGCAAGGATCTGACTTTACAGGGGGACAGGTTGATGCTGCGGCGCGCCTTCAGCAATCTGTTGAGCAATGCCATTCTGCATACGCCGCGCGCAGAGACGGTGACGGTCAACTGCACAGCAAACTCGCGAGGCGTGCAGGTCGAGGTGGAGAACCCCGGTCCGGAAATTCTGGCCGAACATCGGGCACGGATTTTTGACCGCTTCTATCGGATTGATCCCGCGCGGCAGCGCAGCAGTGAAGGAGGAGGGCTGGGGCTGGCCATCGTCAAATCCATTGCGCAGGCCCATGGGGGTGAGGTCGCGGTCGAGTCAACGGCAGGAAGAACCCGTTTCATTGTCACTTTGCCTTGCGTGCAAACCAGAACCCCAGCGCCGGCACCATGAGCCACTGCAGGGCGGGAGTCAGGCCAGTGCTGAGTACTGGCACCAGTGGCATGGATTCCTTGTAGGCCCAGGATCTGCGGATATCGACATTGAGCCATTCGCTGCACAGCGTGTAGAGCAGGAAGTATCTCGTTAACAGAGGGATTTCTCACACATCTCTGTCAAGGGTTCGTCGACGATATTTTTGCAGTCGGCTGCCGGGCTTGCCCGGTATTGTGTATTCAATATTGCGATCAGCCAGCAACCGGCGTATGACCTTATTCAGTTGGCCGGAAACTTGCCTCTGTCCCAGGCGGGAGGATATCTCGGCTTTCGACAATGCTTCGCTCACCAACATCGCCAGCACCCTCAACTCCAGCGACTCTGGCCGCGACCCTGGCCGTGACTCTGGCTGTACGACCTCCCCTGGCAATTTCAACAACGCGCTCGCCGATTTTTCGCCTAACGCCGCTGCCAGATGTACCGGATTGGCCTTGAAGGTCAGCATCAGCCCCGACATGCTGGTGTCAAAAAGCGGTGGAGGTGCATCGTGGTTCGCGCATTCCCGGCGTATTTTCTCGATACCGCGCCCCCAGGACTCCACATAGCCCGCGCGGAAAAACGCCGATGCCAGCAAGGGGTTGAAAGGATGTGACGGATGCTTGCCCAGCAATTTTTCCAGCGTCCAGCGTTCGGGCAACTGGCCTGCGTTCCACAGCACGATCTGATGCTCATAGACGCTAATCTGAATCGGAATGCCGCTGCTATAGTCCTTGTGCATCACCGCATTGAGCAGGGCCTCGCGCAAGGCGGGCATAGGGAACAAAAAGGTTTCCAGCCGCTGCAAGCCCTCGTAGCTGATGTAGGCCTTGAGATACTTGGCGCGCAGTATGTCCAGCGCCTTTTCCACCTGCAAAAACAAATCGCCATGAATTTCGTCCTGGTAGCGCAGGTCATCGTCGGTAATGAAAAAGCCCAACTTGATAAACGCCCCCTGCACAAACCGTTCCGGCTCCCTGCCAAACAGCAAGGCAGCGGCCCGCTTGAGATGCTCGCCGTCTCCCAGTTGTAGGCTAGCCAACAGCGCGGTGTCGCTATCGGCCAGCACCTGCTCATCCACGCGCCCGCTCTTCGCGGCCTTGTCTCTGAACCATTGCAGGGCAGCGGGGTTGCAGTCTCCCAGCGTCAGTCGTGGAATCGGCACGCCATCCCAACGCAGCCCCTGCTTCGTGAGCAAAAAACGCGATAGCGCCGCGCCTTTCAGCTCCTGCTTGGTGCTGCCGCTGCGCAGGTGATACTCGCCCTTGTAGCTGACCGGATACGGGTAGGCCTCGACGACAATCTCCAGATAGTCCTTGCCGCCCTCTTCCCGCAGGTTCACCTCCACGATGATGCCGAGGATGTCGCGCACCCGGTTCGGAATCTCTTCCAGCAGCCGCCCCGCATTCGGCACTCCCGAGACCACGCCCTGATCATTGCGACCAATGTGCAGCACGCCGCCCTCGGCATTGGCGAAACCGCAGATCCATTTCAGGAACTCGTCCCGCCAGGTCTCCTCCCACTCGATCTGCTGGGTTTCTTTCATACGAGGCGCCTCCTGCCGGTATGGTTTTCTACGGTTCGGAAGATTCCGGCGGTTTGTCGGAAGATTGTCGGAAGATTCATAAACGCCCTTTTTCTTCGAATGGAACATACTTCGAAGCGCGGCCCCGGCCGGTCCGCTCGAGTAACTTTAGCCCCCCCAATCCAATCAAATCGCGATTGGCAGTGTCATAGGCAATGCCCAGCACCTCAGCCATAGCTTTCTGCTGTCGCTCGTTGAGTTGTGCGTCGATAGCCGGGGTCACCGGGCCGGTGGCCATTGCCGAAGTCTTGATCCGGTCGATGAACAGCATGAACAGGACATAGTCCTTGTCCTGACTGGCATCCATGCCACCGCGAAGTTCGTCGCACGAGGCCCATAGAGAGGAGTAGAGATCGGATTTTTTGACGGCCATGCGTGTTCCTGTTTTTGCTTTGTCCTGAGGTGATGCCATTGAGTTCCATGTTATGGCTGTTGTTGTTATAAGGCTAGCGCTCTTTCCTTCCCAATTTGGCGGTAATTGCCGGTCGCTGTCGAAGCGATAGATTTCGACTATCTCCGCGACTCGGGCATTGTTACGAAAGCTATGGTCAGGATCGTCGGCAATCTGGAAAGGCGGCATACAGGGCGTAAAGCGAAACAGGTTAGCAACAAAGCGATTTACCTGGCGCTGGGGGTTAACCTGCAGGGGCGCAAGGATTTGCAGCAGCCAAGGCCCTTGCTTCGGGGAGTGTCATCTTCAATGCGCTGCGGCTGCGGCTGCGTGTGGTGAGGCTGGACTAGGAGTATGAGGTGTGCTCGTCGGGTGAGTCTGGCTGGCTTACTGCGATTCCTCGCTCGTCAACATCCTGTTCAGCACACTTTCACTGCGTGGCAGAAGTCCGATAGTCAGCCCCAGCTTCATGGCGACGTGGATCTCCTCCTCCATGGTCAATCCGAGACCGCCGTACCCTTCCGGGATCGTCATGCCGAACAGGCCAAGGTCCTTCATCTTCCGCACGATGTCGTCGGGAATGCGCAAATCTTCCGCGACCTGTTGCTCGGCTTGGATCAAACGTTCCTTTACAAAGCGATCCACCAGATAGACCAGCTGATCCAGAATTTCCTGATCACGAATCATCTCGTTCTCAGCGATAGTTGTGGCGCAGCTTAAAGACTCGCTGAAGCGAATTCCACCCGTTTAAGCCCCTGTGCTACGCTGTGCCTCCCTACCACCAGCAGTGTTTGAGAACAAAAGAGAGTGAGCGATGACCGGTAACATAGACGCCTGTATTTACGACGGCGGCAGAAGTGCGTTTGGACGACAGGGTGGGGCACTGGCTCCCGTGCGACCTGATGATCTGCTGGCCCATATCATCAGGTCGGTCGTCGGCCGCAACCCCTTTCCTGGGGCAGCCTATGAAGACGTCATCATGGGTAACACCAACCAGGCCGGAGAAGATTGTCGTAACGTTGGACGTTTCGCTGCGCTGCTGGCGGGCATGCCGACCTCGGTAGCGGGGCTTACGGTGAACCGACTGTGTGGCTCTGGGCTGGCAGCGGTGCTGGATGCCGCCCGAGGCGTCAAGAGTGGTGAAGGTCAGCTTTTTCTGGCTGGTGGTGTGGAGTCCATGAGCCGGGCACCCCTGATTCTCTCCAAGGCAACATCAGCTTATGACCGCGGGCAGCAACTCGCCGACAGCACCCTCGGTGCGCGTTTCACCAATCCTTTGTTGGCAGCGACCTTCGGCGCCGACACCATGCCACAGACGGCTGACAATATCGCCCTTGAGCTCGGCATCTCCCGTGCCGACAGCGATAACTTTGCCGCTGCTTCGCAGGCCAGATACGAGGCCGCGCGCGCCGCCGGTTTCTTCCGCGACGAGATCATCGCCACCGCCGTGCCCCAGGGCCGCAAGCAGCCTCCGCTGCAGATCACCGCAGACGAGCACCCACGCCCCGATTCCACACTGCAGGTCTTGTCCGGGTTGAAGCCCTTGTTCGAGGGTGGTGTCGTGACGGCAGGCAACGCCTCGGGGATCAATGACGGTGCCGCCGCCCTGATCATCGGCAATCGCGCCATAGGCGAGCAATACGGCGCCCGGCCGCGTGCCCGCATCGTGGCCGGTGCCATCGCCGGCGTGGAGCCGCGCGTGATGGGTCTTGGTCCGGTATTCGCGGGGCGCAAGGCGCTGGCCCGTGCCGGTCTGACATTGGCGGACATGGACATCATCGAGATCAACGAGGCCTTCGCCACGCAGGTGCTGGGTTGCTTGCAACTGCTGGGCGTCGCGTTTGATGACCCGCGCGTCAATCCGAACGGCGGCGCCATCGCCATAGGGCATCCGCTGGGTGCCTCCGGTGCGCGCATCGCGCTGAGCACTGTGAGGGCGTTGGAGCGCAGCGGTGGACGTTATGCGCTGGTAAGTTTGTGCATCGGCATCGGGCAGGGTGTAGCGGCAATCATCGAACGGCTGGATTGAGGAAGAGCAAGCTCATACAAATACGAATTCAAAAAACGAGGAACAGGCATGATTAACACAGCAGTCGTCAGCTACGAAATCATCGACAACATCGGCGTTATCACCGTGAACAACCCGCCGGTCAACGCTCTCTCGCAGGCGCTGCGCGCAGGGCTGCAGGCAGCGGTGACGGCGGCCCAGAGCGATGCCAGTGAAGCCCTCGTGCTGATCTGTGCCGGCCGCACGTTTATTGCCGGAGCGGACATCACCGAGTTCGGCAAGCCGCCCCTGTCGCCCTCGCTGCCCGAGGTGCTGATCACGCTGGAGAATTCCCGCAAGCTGATCGTGGCCGCGATTCACGGCACGGCACTGGGCGGCGGCTTCGAGACCTCACTGGCCTGTCATTACCGTTGTGCGGTGGCGTCCGCGAAGGTCGGCTTGCCCGAGGTGAAGCTGGGCATTCTGCCGGGCGCCGGTGGCACGCAGCGTGTGCCCCGTGTCGCCGGTGTGAAGGCGGCGCTGGAGCTGATCACCAGCGGCAATCCCATCAGCGCCGCCGAGGCCAGTGACATGAATCTGATCGACGAGGTGATCGAGGGCGATCTGCGCTCCGGCGCCATTCGTTATGCCCACGACCTGGTCGAATCTGGCGCCCCGCTCAAGCGCATCCGCGACATCACCATTGATGCGTCGTTGCTGGAGCCGGGATTCTTTGAGAATTACCGCCAGAAACTGGCACAGCGTGCCCGTGGTCAGATCGCGCCCGATCGCATCGTCAGTTGTGTGGAAGCGGCGGCGCGGATGCCGATGGAGCAGGGACTGCAGGTGGAGCGCGAGCTGTTTGTCGAATGCCTGCAGTCTTCCCAGTCGCGCGCCATGCGTCACGTCTTCTTCGCCGAGCGTGAAGCCGCGAAGATCAAGGACCTGCCCGCCAACACCCCGGTGCGCGACATCAGGCGCGTCGCCATCATCGGCGGCGGCACCATGGGCGGCGGCATCGCCATGTGCTTCGCCAATGTCGGCATCCCGGTCACCATGCTGGAGATCAACGACGAGGCGCTGGCGCGCGGGCTCGGCATCATCCGCAAGAATTACAGCATCACCGTGCAGAAGGGCAAGATGAGCGAGGCGGAGATGGCGCAGCGCCTGACGCTGATCAACGGTACTACGTCTTACTCGGACCTGGCCGATGTCGATCTGGTGATTGAGGCGGTGTTCGAGAATCCGGACATCAAGAAAGAGGTGTTCGCGAAACTGGACGCGGTGTGCAAGCCCGGCGCCATCATGGCCACCAACACCTCGTACCAGAATGTCGATGATATCGCCGCCGCCACCAAGCGCCCGCAGGATGTGCTCGGCATGCACTTCTTCAGCCCCGCCAACGTGATGAAATTGCTGGAAGTGGTACGTGGCGCCAAGACAGCCGATGACGTGCTGGCCACCGCCATGCAGATCGGCAAGAAGATCGGCAAGGTATGTGCGCTCTCACGCGTGTGCTATGGCTTCATCGGCAATCGCATGCTCGGCGGCTACGGTCGGCAGGCGCAACTGTTGCTGCTCGACGGCGCCAGCCCCGCGCAGATCGATGCCGCCGCCGAAGACTTCGGCATGGCGATGGGGCCGCTGGCGATGGGCGACCTCGCTGGCCTCGACGTCGGCTACAAGGCTCGGCAGGCACGCGCAGCGGCGGGCGACAAGATCGACCCTCGCACTCACAGCGTCGCCTCTGCACTCGTGGAAATGGGACGGCTGGGTCAGAAATCCGGTGCCGGTTATTACCAGTACGATCCGCAGACCCGTGCCCGCATACCTGATCCCGAAGTGGACGCGCTGATCAAGGCGCATGCGGAAAAATTCGGCATCCAGCGCCGCGAGATCAGCAACGATGAGATTGTGGCGCGGCTGATGTATCCGCTGATCAACGAGGGCGCGTTGATTCTGGAGGAAGGCATCGCCCAGCGTCCGGGTGATATCGACATTGTCTACGTCTACGGCTATGCCTTCCCGAGCGCCAGGGGTGGCCCGATGTTCTATGCCGATGAAGTCGGCCTCAAGAATGTCTATGACAGCATCTGCGGCTTCCGTGATGAACAGTGCGACGAACAGGGCGCCGAGCTCTGGAAGCCTGCGCCTCTGCTGGAAAAACTTGCAAAGGAAGGCAGCACGTTCGTCGCGTGGTCCACTGCGCATGAATAGCGAGAGGATTTGGGTCAATTGACATGATTGCATACGAGACGACAACACCTGGCGCAGCGCTGGTGGCGAAAGAGTCACCCACGCCAGTGCCGCAGGGCACCGAGATTCTCGTGAAGATGCTGGCCTGCGGCGTCTGCCACTCGGATATTCATCTGCACGATGGCGTCTTCAATCTCGACAGGTTTCGGGTTGTCCTGCCTGCGCAAGGGCGGCAGGCTTGTGATTGTGGGTCTGTATGGCAGCGCGCTGAACATCCCGCCGCCGTTCATCCCGATGAATGCGCGCATCATTCAGGGCAGCTATGTCGGCAGCCTGCAGGAGATGGGCGAACTCATGGCATTCGTGCGTGCCGGCCGTATCGCCCCGATCCGCATCGAAGAACGTCCACTGGAGCAGGCCACCCAAGCCCTCGCCGATTTGAAGGCGGGCAAAGTGCAGGGCAGAATCGTGCTGCGAAGCACAGATTGCTTCGCGACCAACAACAATTAATAACCCGGAGCGTCCATGCAGCTCCTCGACAACTTTCGCCACACCACCCGCGTGCTGGGATTGCCTGAAATGAACATTGGTGTGCCGAAAAAAGCAGAACAATGGTGGCGATGGTGCTGAATGAAGACCAACTGCTGCCAATCGGTGTTCTGCCTGTGCTGGCTTATGCGGAGGAACACAGTCTTTTTCTCGGTGAGAATGACGCTGGACAACTGCATCTGCTAGTCGAGACCGCCCACCCGTTGCTGGGTGAGCGCATCTGCATTTCTACCTGCATTGCGATTTCGGACGTGGCAATCGGGTCGGCCATGACGGAAGCCTGAATGCCTGCCGCAGACAGCGTGACAAGGACGGCTGGCGCAGCGGGCTGACACAAAAGGCTGGGTCGGTGTCAGTTGCGGGCATCCAGCTCTTGGCGCCGGGCCCCGGCCAGGATGCCCATCAGGCCGTAGTTGCCCTCGTGGCAGGAGTATTCGTAAATGAGGTCCTCGGGCGCCTTGCGCATGAGGGTGATCTCCTCGGTGAAGGGCTGGGTGTAAACCTGCGGGTCATTGACCGTGACGGTGTAGAGAATTTCGTTTTCGGCGACGATTTCGAACCGCTCGGTCAGTTCCAACTTGTCGGTGGAGATTAGACGAAAGTGCGAAAGTTCAGGGTGCAGATTCTGCGTGTGCACGACCAGCGTGTCGCCTTCCCAATGGCCAACGGAGTCTCCCAGCCAGGTTTTGCCGGTGCCGGGCAGATGCTCCTTGTCGAGACGAATGATGCGCGCGTCATGCACCATCTCGCCCATCAGCATCACGTAGTCCTTGTTCTGCACGATCTGGTAGTTGTTGTTGTAGGGCGTCACCGTCATCGGCGGGATGCCGCGAGACAGGCAACGATCGCCGGGTGTGCGTGGTTCCGGGCCATCGGAGGGGCCGAGCCCCTGAGCAGTCCACTGCGCATAGACATCCTGACGACGTCCATCCTCGCGGAATGGGAAGCGACCATTTGGTGGATCGACAATCATGGAGGTGCGGTACTCGCCACGCACCCGCAGCACATTGGTGAACACGTCGCTGAAGTTGATGTCGGCTTCCTGGCCGATGGCTCCGCCCACGGGAGGAGGGGCGCGGTCGGCGTCCAGTGGCTCGGCTTTCTGCTGCTCGAACTGCCGGGCGGCGTTCTCCAGCTCCATCGCCTCGGCTTCGGTATAGGCCTTCTTCTCACCCAACTCCATGGGGCGCTCAATGGGCGTGAGCGTGGTGTTGGTCCAGTAACCCTGCAGATCCGGGTGGCCATATTCGGTGCGGGGCATCTCCCAGGCGGCGTCACCCTCGGCGGCCAGCGCCTTCGGAGCGACATCCATAACAGTCGCCGCAATCGCCGCCACAATCGATAGACTCAACAGGTTCCTCATTGGGCCGCCTCCTCAGCAAGGCGTGCGTCGTGTTCCTGCTGACGCGCGCCACGCAGGATGATCTCCAGCGAATAGTTGCCCTCGTGGCAGGCGAATTCGTACATCGTCTCGCCCGGAAGCAGGTGGTACAGCTTCATCTCCACGGTATAGGGCTGGGTGTAGACGACCGGGTCGGTGACGGTATAGGTATAGAAGATCTCGGTATCGTTGATGCGGGTGAAGCGTTCATCCACTTCAATCTGTTCGGAGAAGATCCCCCGGCTGTTGGAGTTCTGCGGGTGAAAATTGGTGGAGTGGACGACGAGCGTGTCGCCTTCCCAATGTCCGATGGAGTCTCCGAACCAGACTTTCATGTTGGAGGGCTGATGCTCGCTGTCGAGGCGAATGATGCGGGCATCATTGACCATCTCGCCCAGGATCATCACGTAATCCTTGTTCTGCACGATCTGCACGTTGGAGTTGTAGGGCAGCAGCGCCATCGGCGGCATGGTGCCGATCGCCTGCAGGCAGCGCTCGCCGCCGGGGCGAATCTCCGGACCATCAAACTCGCCGAAGCCTTGGGCGCGCCACTGGCCATAGATGTCCTTCTGCCGACCACCCTCGACGAATGGGTAGCGGCCATTGGGGGGGGCGACGATCAGCGAGGTGCGGTACTCGCCATTGATCTGCGTGACGACCGTGCCGACGTCGGAATAGTCTGCCTCGGCCTCCTGGCCGATGCGCTGCCCCTCTTCGGGAGCCTCGCGGTTGGGATCCAATACTGTCGGTTTTTGGGCTTGAGTCGCATGGAGCGATTGCTCCATGGCTAGCGCCTCCGCTTCCGTGTATGCGCGCTGTTCGCCAAGGGCCTCAGGGCGTTCCATCGGCGTCTGCGTGCGATTGCCCCACATGCCCTGCAGGTCGGGGTGCCCGTACTCGGTATGGGGCATGGTCCAGCTTGGTGTGGAGGCAGGGGTCTGTGCCTGCAAAGTGCTCAGAGGCAGCATCATGCTGAGTGCTAGCGCATATTTCACAGATATCTTCATTGCTACGGTCTGCTGTGTTGATTGCTGATTTGCGGGTGCTTCCAGGGCCGGACTGGGCGTGCGGGCCGGGAAGTGCGGGCCGGAACAGGCGGAGGCCTGAATGCAGTGGAAAATAGACAGATTTTGACGGAATGTCCATACCCGCACGAGGCGTACGTGAATAATGCAGCGTCCCGCTGCCTTGACCACAATGCTTTTGGCGCCGCTCAGTGCCGGCCTATGAACACACCCCAGCTCTCATTCATGAACGCTTCGATTAATCGAGATGACAACCAGGTGTGTTATTGGCCGCCCCGATGACTGCAGCCTGCGCGCAACGCTGACGCTGTGCGAGGCACTGGCGATAACGGTGTTCGGCGTTTGTCTGGTGGCCAATGCTGTACAATGCGCGCTCGCGCACCAGGCGCTCCAGATTCCACTTTTGCAAACGACGTTCTTTCAGGATCAGGACCTGACACCATGATCAACACCATGAACACAACCGGACACGACAGCAGCCAGCGTTTTATCTTCGAGAATGCGGATGTGCGCGGCGAGATCGTGCGGCTCAACAGAGCCTACATCGACACGGTGCACGGCAAGAACTACCCGGAGTCTGTGGCCAGGCTGCTCGGGGAGTTTCTCGCCGCCAGCGTGCTGCTGGGGACCACCATCAAGTTCGATGGCCGTCTCGTGCTGCAGGCGCGCAGCAAGGGGCAGATCGCTTTGATGATGGCGGAGTGCACCAGCGTCGGAGAGGTGCGCGGTATTGCCAGGTATGATGCCGTGCCTACCAGTGCCGAGTTCACCGAACTGCTGCGCGACGGCACGCTGGTGATCACTATCGATACGAAGAAGGGTGAGCCCTATCAGGGCATCGTGGCACTGGAGGGCAACTCGCTGGCGCAGTGCCTGCTCGAGTATTTTCGGCAGTCCGAGCAGTTGGCGACGCAGTTTTATTTCGCCACCAATCGCGACGGCGTGGCAGCCATGCTGCTGCAGCAATTGCCGGCGCAGTTGCACAAGGACCCTGAGGTGCGGGCGCAGCACTGGGATCATTACTCGACGCTGGCACGCACCCTCACAGACGATGAATTGCTGGATCTGCCCAACGCGGAGATTCTGCATCGCCTCTACCATGAGGAGGAGTTGCGTGTCTTCGAACCGCACGCGCTGGTCTTCAAGTGCAGCTGCTCCCGGGAGCGCACCGCGCGTGCCTTGTCTGTGCTGGACAAGCAGGAGATTGATGAGCTGGTCGCCGAGCGCGGCGGTGTCGAGATCAGTTGTGAGTTCTGCGGCAGCGAGTACAACTTCGGCCCAGGGGAGCTGGCGCTGCTGTTCGAGCAAACCGAGGAGGGTCCGACCCATTAGTCGGCCCGATACGCGGAGCGGGAAACGGGTTCAGCCTGGCTGGGGGTCTAGCCCGATTTTACGGACGACAATGGCAAGACGATGCGCCCGGAAGGGGTTGATGTCGATCCGACCATTGCCAATCTGAAAGCGCACGCCGAGCTAGTGGAGCGCATCATCACTGACAACCCTGAGCTTCTCGGTCAGGAGATTGAGCGGCTCAGGGCTGGAGAGGCTGACGCATGCCGGTAGCTGATCCAGATCAGGTACTGCAGACCGAACAGCAGCGCGGCGCCGATCAGATGCAGCGGTTGCACGAAGGCGGGCATGCCCAGATGCCCAAGCGTGGCACCGGAGGTAATCGCCAGGCCAATCACGGCGATCATCGCCAGCGTGAAGCGCGTCAGGGTGTGCTGCCAGCCCAGTGAACGCACCAGCAACGAGGCCAGCCACAGGTTCGAGAACAGCACCACCGCCGAGAAGCTACGGTGCACGTAGAAGAACCAGGGCAGCGCATCCACCCAGGCGGAGCGCTCCTCGCCCTGCACATGATTCAGGTAGTCGACCATCTCCCGCACTTGCGTTCCCATCGTGACCTGCAGCACCGTCAGCACCAGCACGATATGCAGCCACCTGTTGAAGCGCGGATCGATTCCCTGCACCGACTCCGCCATCATCAGACCCCGACGTGCCCGCGCCAGTCCAAACAGCAGTGCCGCCACGATGGCCAGCGCCATCAGCATGTGCAGTGTGATCATGCCCGGCTGCAGATTGGACGCCACCACCTGGGCGCCGAGCCAGCCTTGAAAGCCCACCATGAAGAAGGCCGCCACCGCCGCGATGGTGATGGAGCGGTCATAGCTGCGCAGCGACCAGGAGTAGATCGCCGTCAGCAGAATCAGAAAGCCAATGGTCACACCGATCAGGCGGTTCAGGTACTCGGTCCAGGTCTTGACGACGTTGAATTCGGTTTCCGCATAGCCGAGGTCGGCATAGATTTCCTGATAGTTGGCCGGCAGTTGTTCCACGCTGGTCGGCGGAATCCAGCTGCCGAAACAGGTCGGCCAGTCCGGGCAGCCCATGCCGGAGCCCGAGGCGCGCACGCTGGCGCCGACCATGATCAGGAAGTACACGGCGGCGAGGGTAATCCAGGCCATGCGGCGGAAACGGACGAGAGTGGGGGAATCGTTGTGCAATGCAGAGGTGGTATTGGTCATGGTCTTTTTCAGGTCAGCTCGCAGTCAGATCGCAGCTTGACAAGGGGTTGTCACCGGTGCGGCGGCGGAGGGAAACTCGCAGGCCCCATTGTCAGCGAAATCGCTTCCCGCGACAACCACGACAACCGCAAAAAGTGCATCTTGTATGGAATCAATTCACCGGCTGTGCTGCAGGGTCGAGCAGAGGTGTGAGTGCAGTTGTCGCTGAGGCTGTCGTGGTAGCAGCCGTTGTGGCTGGCACCGTGGCCGGAAACAGTTCCACCATGAGGCGCGACAAGCGCATGCCCGCGAGAGTGACACGGTCTTCGGCAATGGCCAGCATTTGGCTGAGGTAGTCGTCGTCCAGCGCGACACTCTCCAGCGCCACGTTGCGGCGCTCGCTGCGCAGCACATCGGCCTTGACCTCATCGGGATACACAAGCTCGAGCAATATCCTGCGGCTTTCCTGCATCCAAGCAGAGGAATCCATGTTCAGGCCCGGCAGATCCGCTTGTTGGACGGTGACCACCATGCGCTGCAAAGTGCCATCGAAGGGCTGATAGTGCAGGGCGTCATCCCAGGTGGAATGCAGTGAGCCGCCGAGCGTGGGAATGCCGTTGCCACCCTGGTCGCCACGGGCAAACATCTCGCTGGAGACCAAAGCGCCCGTGTGCAGGGGCTGATGAATGTCACCAACCAGGTGCAGCACCCAGCACAGGGCCACGGCCTTTTGTGCATCGGTGCTGTCTGCCGCATGCAACGTGGCGAGGTTGTAGTCCAGCGCCAGGACAATATTGGTGGCATCGTCCTCATGGCTGATGGCTGCTGCTGCAACGCCATACACCGAAGGCAGGGAAGGGGTGCCAACGTAGACATTGCCCTGTCTACCTCCACCCCGGACCCAGGCGCCGTCAATCCAGTGCCAGTTCGGGCGGCTATAGCGAATCAGGTCATCACCATTGAAGCCTCTGGCCAGATCCGGCCAGATCGCTGCTTGTCCCAGATTCCAGCGCGCCTGTTCCTCCGCATTGGCGACCATCACGTTGGCGGGCATCTGCGCCAGAAAATCTTCCTGATACCGGGGATGCTGTTCCAGCAGGCGCTGCATTTCGGTGCGGGTTTCCATGGGCAAAATGGCCCAGGCCAGATAGGCACTCAAGCGGTGTCCGGTAGCGTCCCAGGCATGGGCCGTGGTGACGATGCTGCATTGACTGAGGAGGAGACCAAGAAAAAGTAGTTTTCGAACGGATAACATCATCGGGATTTCAGATCCTGCTGGATTAAGACGCGGGGGATTGTAGCAAATAAACGTGAAATGAACGTCCATGTTGATAGCCTGACCCATCATGGTGCTGCGCCCAATTTTAAAAATACTGGTTTTCGCGTATTTGAAATTCGAGAAAGTTAGAAATGAGCCTCTGGCTGAGTCGCTTGCAGGGCAAGCTCCCACAGGAAATTGCTTTGTATCAAACCTTCAGCCACTCCCGGCGGACGTCGTCGGCGTGCATCAAACCGGCCGGGCTGCCCTCGTAGACAATCTGGCCGTGGCCCATCACATAGAGACGGTGCGAAATGCGCAGCGCGATGGTGAGCTTTTGTTCCACCAGGAGGATGGACACGCCACGGCTGGCAATTTCCTGCAACAGCAGGCCGACCTGTTCGACCACTTTGGGCGCGAGGCCCTCGGTGGGCTCGTCGATCATGATCAGTTCCGGGTCGCCCATCAGGGTGCGGCACATGCACAGCATCTGCTGCTCGCCGCCACTGAGAGCGCCACCGGCGACATCCGCGCGCTCGCCCAGATTGGGAAACATGCTGAACATCTCGTCCATGGTCCAGCGCGACTCTGTTCTCGCGGAGCCTTTGTCCGATGAGCCCTTGCGGCTCTTCATGCCTAGCAGCAGGTTCTGCCGCACGGTGAGGCCGGGGAATATGTCGCGATTCTCGGGCACGCAGCCGATGCCCAGTTGCGCGATCTCGTAACTCTTCTTGCCGGCAATCTGCTTGCCTTTGAACAAGATGGACCCCTTGGGTTCCACCTCGCCCATGATGGTCTTCACCGTGGTGGAGCGTCCCACGCCGTTGCGGCCGAGCAGACTGACAATCTCTCCGGCGCCGACGCGAAAATTGACGCCGCGCAGGATGTGACTCTTGCCGTACCAAGCATGCAGGTCCGCGACTTCAAGCATGCGACGTCTCCCCCAGATAGGCTTCCTGCACACGCGGATTGCCGCGAATTTTCTCCGGCACGTCGGACGCGATCACCTCGCCATACACCAGCACGGTGATGCGGTCGGCCACATCGAACACAATGTTCATGTCGTGTTCCACCATCACCAACGTACGCCCCTCGGTGACCTTGCGAATCAGCGCCACGGCGTTCTTCGCCTCGCTGCGACTCATGCCGGCCACCGGTTCGTCCAGCAATATCATCTCAGCACCGCTGGCGATGGCGATGCCAAGCTCCAGCGCACGCTGCTCGGCATAGGCCAGTTCGCCAGCCGGGATGTTGCGACGCTCGAACAGGCCGATCTCCTCCAGTAGTGCCTCGGCTCTTTCATTGAGTGCCGTCTGCCGGCTGAGAAGGTGCCAGAACGAATACTTGTAGCCCATCGACCACAGCAGCGCGCAGCGAATGTTCTCGAACACACTGAGCAGCGGGAAGATATTGGTGACCTGAAAGCTGCGTGCCAGCCCGCGACGCGTGATCTCGAACGGTTCGAGATTGTGAATGGGCGCGCCCTTGAAGAGGATGCCGCCGGACGAAACCTTGTAGCGCCCGCTGATCAGATGAAATAGCGTGGACTTGCCCGCGCCGTTGGGGCCGATAATGGCGTGCTTCTCGCCTTGCTCGATGTTGAGCGAAACGTCGCGGATGATCTGCGTCGGCCCGAAGCTCTTGCACACATTTTGCAGTTGCAGCAGGCTCATGGGCGACCGTCCTTATGGCCCTGCAGACGCGGCAAGGTGTTGGCCTCCGCCCACGCCTCGTGCAGCCGTGGCAGCGTGCGGCGCAGGATGAAGAACGCCACCGCCGTCACGCTCAGTAGCAGCGCCCAGCTGCCGTAACCAGCGGGCGCCAAAGCCAAGCCAAGGTACACGAACTCCGCGTCCTCGGCGTGGCTCATTTCGATCATCGCGATCATGCCCAGTATGAACACGGCGCCGGGAATGGCGGTGAGCGTATAGGGCAGCAGCAACAGCCGCATGCGCCCGAGTTGCCACGCCACCCGGTGCATCATCAGCAAGCCGGTAAGACCGCGGGGCAGGAACATCACCGTCAGCAAGAAGAGAATGCCCAGATACAGCATCCACAGATCGGTGTAATTGCTCAGCAGCGAATTGATCAACGTCAGCACCACGGCGCCGACGACCGGGCCGATGAAGAAGCCGAGGCCGCCGATGTAGGCCATCAGCAGCACGCGGCCGGAAGTCGCCGCGTTGAGATTTTCTTCGGTCAGAATCTCGTAGTTCACCGCGAAGATTCCCCCCGCGATGCCCGCGAAAAAGCCGGCCATGGCAAAGGAGATGAAGCGCACGCGGCGCGCACTGTAGCCGATGAACTCGGCACGCTCGGGATTGTCACGCACCGCATTGGCCATGCGGCCTGCCGGGGTCTGGGTGAACAGATACATGCACAGCACGGCGAAGAACATCCACGCGGCCGCGAGGTAGTAGACGTGATCGTCCTGCGCGAAATCGATGCCGAAGAAGGGTGGGCCGAAGGTGCGGTCGCCGCTCACGCCCGCCTCGCCGCCAAAGAAAGACACCAGGATCAGCGACGATGCCGCCACCAGCTCGCCGATTCCCAGCGAGATCATCGCGAACACGGTGCCCGCCTTGTGCGTGGAGAAGCTGCCGATGAACAATGCCGCTAGCAGTCCGAACACACCACCAACCAGAGGGATCAGCGTGATCGAAAAACTCAGCGTCTCGAACTCGATCATCATCATGGCGTGCACGGCGAGGAAGCCGCCAAGCCCGAAATACACGGCGTGGCCGAAGGAGAGCATGCCGCCCTGGCCCAGCAGCATGTTGTAGCTGAGCGCGAAGATGATGGCGATGGTCATCTGCGTGAAGATCGACAGCGACAGCACCGAGTCAAAGATCTGCGGCAACACCAGTAGCACCGCGGCAAACACAATCCATATGGTGAGCTTACCCATGCTCAACCCTCCCGCTTCCCGAGCAGCCCCGAGGGACGGAAGATCAGCACCAGCACCAGCAGCAGGAAGGGCATGATGGGCGCGATCTGCGGCAGCGTGAGGCGCCAGATGTCATTGAGCGGGTGGTCGGCGGCGAAGCTCACGCCGAGCAGATCGAGAAGGTCCTGCATGCCTACATCGGAAGCAATTGCATAGGACTGCAACAGCCCGATCAGCAGCGAGGCCACCAGTGCACCAGCCAGCGAGCCGAGCCCGCCAATGACCACGATGACGAACACGATGCTGCCCAGCACGGTGGCCATGCCGGGGAAGGTCGTCAGCACCGGTCCGGCAATTACGCCAGCGAGTCCGGCCAGCCCGGAGCCGACACCAAACACCGCCATGAAGATGAAAGGGACGTTGTGTCCCAGATTGGCGACGGTATTGGGATGAGTAATGGCCGCCTGAATGATGATGCCGATGCGGGTGCGCGTCAGCACGAAATACAGGCCGATGAAAATGGAGACGGAGATGAAGATCATGAACGCTTTATAGACCGGGAAGTTCTGTCCGAACAGTGTAAACAATGGGAAGTCGAGCAGCGTGGGAGATTCGTAGTTTATCGTCGAGCGGCCCCAGAACAACTGCACTGCCTCCTCGATCAGGAAGGCCAGCCCGAAGGTGAAGACCAGCTCGGCCACGTGTCCGGATTTGTGCACCCGCCGCAGCCCGTAACGCTCCACTAGCGCACCGACCACGCCCACCAGCAGCGGCGCGATGATCAGTGCGGGCCAGAATCCCGTATAAAGACTGATGGAATAGGCGAAGTAGGCTCCCAGCATGTAGAAGCTGGCGTGCGCGAAATTGAGCACGCCCATCATGCTGAAGATGAGAGTCAGGCCGCTGGCCAGCATGAACAACAACAGTCCGGTGACGAGGCCATTCAGCGTTGCGAAGATCAGGACTTCAATCATGCTCTATTGCTGCGGGCGCGTCATGCGGCAGCTGCTCTGGGTTATCGTCTCATCCCTCGGCACCACGAACTCGGTGCGCAGGGCGAAGCCGGAATTGTCGGTGTCGATGTTGATCCCCTCGTTGGTATGCACGGAAATGTTGAGGTTCTGGAACGCCTGATGGTCGTCGCGACGCATCCAGAGTTCCTCGCCGGTCATCGTGGTGATGCGCATGTCCTCCATCGCGATGGCGATGTCGTAGGGCTCGGCGCTGCCAGCTTTCTCGATGGCCGTTGCCAGCATCATCAGCGCGTTGACGATACGCGGCTGCGTAATGTCTTGGTGCGGGTTCTTGGCTTCGTAAGCAGCGGTGAATTCGAGGCGCAGTGGTGCTGTCACCGGGTTGGCGAAATCGTTGTGCACGACGTAGATCTGATCTTTGCCGGCCTCGCCCAGTGTGGCAGTGATGCCGTCATACGCAGCGTAGAAGGTATAAATCGGCACTTCAAGGCCTGCATCCATGATGCCGCGACCCAGTGCCACCATGTCGGCACCCCAGTTGCCGGTGATCACGGCATTGGCGCCGGATGACACAATCTTGGTGATGTAGGGCGTGAAATCCTTCACCTGGCCGATCGGGTGCAGTTCGTTGCCGACGATCTCGATGTCCGGGCGCTTGGCGGCGAGCATGCTGATCGCGGCGTCGCCGACCGCTTTGCCGAAGGAATAGTCCTGACCAATGATGTAGACCTTGGTGATGGCTGGGTTCTTGGCGATGTGGCTGGTCATGACCTCCATCTTCATGTCCGAGTGCGCGTCGAAACGGAAGTGCCAGAAGTTGCAATCGGCACCGGTGAGGATCGGGTCCACCGCCGCGTAGTTGATGAACAGCACCTGGGAGTCCGGATTACGACGGTTATGCCGTTCGATGGCGGTGCTCAGTGCACTGGCCACCGCAGAGCCGTTGCCGGAGAACACGATCTGGGTGCCCTCGCTGATGGCTCGGCGCAGTTGCAGTTGGGATTCGGCCGCGCTGCTCTTGTTGTCGAGCGCGGTGACCTCGAACTTGCGCCCCCCGAGCACGCCGCCCTTGTCGTTGTAGAAATAGTCGGCGGCGAAATCCAGCACCATGAAGCCGCTCTCGCCGGTCGCGGCGAAGACCCCGGACTGCGGATCGATGAAGGCGATCTTGATGGGTTCCTGGGCGAGGGCCAGGCCGGAAAAAGCAAGAGAAAAAGCGGTCGCTATTTGAGCAAGCAGGTGCAGACGCGGAACGGCAGATGGCAATAGCTTCATGATGAGGGTACTTGTGATTGTTGTTGTGGATGATGGGCTCTATCAGTCATTTTGATAGACAATACAAAGGCATGGACTGCATCCCTGCGGTCATGCTTAGGTCACAACATGGCCTCGGACATTAACCCAGACCGCATTCCTAATCAAGGAATCCTTGGCTCCTCGCCGATCACGACGGAAGGAACAAAACCCACAACAGAGGCAGTGTCGCCTGCTGCTCACTCCTGTGTCAGCACTGCGCACTCGCGGGCAAGGTCCGCACTATCCGCCAGCTGTGCGAACCAGTCCTGCTCTTCCGCACCGCGCAGCAAGCCGAACAGCACGCCCAGCAATGCACCGCGATGCACGTTGTCGCCGCCGACATTGGCGTTGGCCAGCAGCCCGGCGCGAGGATCGTCACAGTACTTGTAAGCGAGGTACAGCACGCTGGGCCAGGAGTCACTGATATAGCAGGCGCTGGAGAACACGCGGCCAACGATGTCGCGATCGTCCCGACCCTTGCGCAGCAGCGCCGCCAGGTCCAGACCCAGGCTGCGCTGTGCGGTCGCGGCGATCAGGTCTGCGGCTGGCGTCGTTGGTTCGCGAAACAGCAGCGCTTCCAGTAGTGCCGTATACGCCATGCAGACCCGTGCGAGAGACTCATCGGGATGCGTCAGCAACAAATGCGTGCGGCACTGCGCCTGCGCGTCTTCCAGCGGAACGCCGGGCAGCCGCGCGCTCAGGAACAGTGCGGCGATGCTGACGAGGCCGCCCACTGACGCCGTGTCATGAGTCACTGCGCCGCAGCGCTCGGGAGGCAGGCCGCGCTCCAGATTGGCGAAGAAGCCGCGATGCCAGGATTCCGCATAGGTGTCAGGATGAGCAGGCGGCTCGGCGGTCATGAAGGCGATGTAGGCCTGCAGGAAGTGTTGTGCGTTGTAATGTCCGCCATTTGCCGCCAGGCTGCGCATCAGCACGCGGGTGCAGTGCGCATTGAGGGTGTTCTCCCCCGCACGCAGGCCCTGGTGATAGTGCATGCCGGGCACGCCCCAGTATTGGCGACGGCCCTTCAGAATCACGTCGCCCACGATCTCGCGCTGCCCGCCCTGGCTGCCGCGTCCGCCATGGTGGGTGGAGTGCAGCGGCATGATGGAAGAAGGATGTCGCAGCGGCGCGTCCGCCAGGCCCCTTATTCCGCCTTCAAATGCGCGTTCGATGTCCAGCGTGTTGTAGAACCAATGCGCAGGCATGGCCAGGGAGTCAGCGACGAAGAGATTGTGGAGAGCGGCGCGGGCGCGCTCGCGGGTTGATTGACCGATCATGATTTACAGGTGACCTCGGAAGTGGCTGTGCGGAGGTATACGCTTCTGCTGGCGGATTGGCTCTTATGCCGTCCTGTTGAGTCCCGTGCTCGCCCGGTTCGGTGAGGAGACTCATCGCCGGCCTCAACACGGAGGTGCACCAGGCCGGCCGTCACTATTTGCAGCGCGTGAGCGCGGCGACGGTCTCTGGCAACAATTAATGCGGCGACTATCGTTTCGACTGTTCGAACGATACGCTGGACATGCCGATTCCTCTGGATCCGAAGACTGGGGATGTGCCAACCTCTGCGCTGATGCCGGTGGAGGGTGTGGCGACTCTCAATATGGCGTTGATGCTGGGCAAGGTCCTGCGCAACTGGCCGGTTGGACAGTCGCGGCAGACAAAGTGTTGGTTTTCGAGAGGGAGATTCAAAATGTTCTTCAAGCAGCTTGCCACGCGGGACGCCACTTTGTCCTATTTCTTTGGGTGTGCCGGGCAGGGCGCCGCAGTCGCGGTGGATGTCGTCGCCGGCGATGAGAATTGGTTTGTCGAGGAGGCTGCGAAAGCCGGCGTGCAAATCCGCTATGTGATCGATACCCATGTGCACGCGGATCATTATTCGGGTGGCCGCGAGTTGGCCCGGAGAACTGGTGCACCTTACTGCCTGCACGAAGTGAACTTTGCGCGGGCACATTTCGATTTCGAGGCGCTGCACGACAATCAGCTGCTGGATGTCGGCAACGTCAAGATTCGGGTGTTGCATACCCCGGGCCACACTGCCGATAGTATTTGTCTGCTGGTCACCGATGCCCGTCGCGGGTCGTCACCGTGGTTTGCCATTACTGGAGATACGCTGTTCGTGGGCGCGGTGGGGAGGCCCGATCTGGCCGGCCGCGAGCAGGAGATGGCCGGGCAGCTCTACGACAGTCTGCATTCTCGCCTGCTGAACCTGCCCGATGAGTTGGAAATATTTCCGGGGCATCAGGCCGGCAGTGTCTGTGGAGCTGGGCTTTCCGGCAAACCGTCCTCCACGATTGGTTTTGAGAAACGCTGGAATGCTGCGCTGGTGCTGGAGAGATCCGCCTTCATTGCGCAGGTGACGGCGTCCATTCTTCCTCCGCCTGCCGATATGGAACGCATCGTCATCGCCAATCTGGCGGCCTGATCCGCCATAACAGTATCTATCTGGATCTTCCATGATTCTTGAGTACGGCATTCGCCCCAATCTTCAGCAGTTCCTGCACCAGTTGCTGCAGGTGCTGTTGGTCGGGCTGACCATCGGCATGATGCGCACGGTAGTGCCTGCACTCGCCGAGTCCGAGTTTGGCGTACCCAGAAATTCCTTCATGTTGCTGACCTCGTTCGTGGTGGCCTTCGGCTTCGTCAAAGGGGTGATGAATTTTGTTGCCGGGCGGTTTTCGGAGCGAGTCGGGCGCAGAAAGGTGTTGCTGCTTGGCTGGATTGTCGCGCTGCCGATTCCGCTGCTGGTGTGGTATGCCCCCGCGTGGCACTGGATAGTGCTGGCGACGGTGTTGCTCGGTATCAATCAGGGGCTGACATGGTCGATGACCCAGACGGCCAAACTCGACATCACGCGCCTCGACGAGCGCGGACTCACCATCGGTCTGAATGAGTTTGCCGGCTACGCGGGTGTCGCCCTGGCGGGCATTGTCACGGCGCAACTGGCCGCCACTCTCGGTCCGCGCGTCGGGCTGCTGATCTTCGGGCTCATCGTCATCGGGTCGGGGCTGCTTCTCACACTGTTGTGGGTCAAGGACACCTTGCCCTGGGCACAGGCAGAGGCGGCGCGGCACCGTCAGGGCACTATTCCGGATCCGCGCCCCCGTTATCCCGTCAACGTGTCAGCACGACCTGGCTCCTGGGAAATCTTCACCCTGATGTCATGGCGTGATCGTCGACTGGCGGCCATCAGTCAGGCCGGGCTGGTGGAGAAATTTGTGGATGCCCTCGTGTGGGTCTTCTACCCACTGTTTCTGTATCGTCAGGGTGTCAGCCTCACCGCAGTGGGCTGGATCATCGGCACCTATGGTTTGGTCTGGGGCGCGGCGCAGCTCTATACCGGGAGGCTCTCCGACCGGGTCGGGCGCCATCGGCTGAACGTGCTGGGCATGTGGATTTGCGGTGCGGGTGTGGCGATGATGTTGATGCTCGAAAGCGTGGAAGGTTGGACCGCAGCGGCCGCGCTGACCGGCTTTGGCATGGCACTGCTGTATCCGAATCTGTCGGCGGCGGTGGCGGACATCTCCCATCCAGACTGGCGTGGTTCTGCCATCGGCATCTATCGCTTCTGGAGGGATTTAGGGTATTGTATCGGTGGCCTGGGGTTAGGATTGGCAGCGCAGTACAGTGGCAAAATGGAGGCTGCCTTCTGGTTCGTGGCGATGTCGATGTTGGTGTCAGGTGCCGTGCTTGCCTGGTTTGGCGAAGAAACCCACCCCCGGCTCAATCCGGCAGGCCCAGACAAATAATTCGGGACGCATGTCAACGTATTGCCCGTTGCCGCGTTGCTACTCTAACGACACATTGTTTCCGCCAACAACAACGAGAGCCACCTATGAGCCAACACCTCAGACGCCGCCAGACAGGGTGGTTAGACAAGTGCCTGTTGCTGGGGTTGTTACTCAGTATGCTGATTCTCGCGCTGCCGGCTAATGCAGCCACCGGGACCGATTCCACACCGAACTTCGCGCACCCAGCCCTGACGATTCCCCGCATTGACGTGCAGGGCTATGGCTCGCTCAATCTCAGCCTGGTGCTGGAGAGCGAGGCTTCGATGACCTTCAGAATCGCTTCGGCCACTCCCGCAGCGGCAGGTCTGACCCCAGGTGCCACCTACAACCTGAAGACGCAGGAACTGACGATTCCAACGCTGCGGGTCGGCAGCCAGTTCTACAGCGCACAGCTGCGCTTCATCAGTGCCGACCGCCTGCAACTCGTTTCGACGACTGCGGTGGTGTTGCCGGGGCAGACCGCTTATCAGCAATTGTGTGCCAGCTGCCACGGCGCAGATGGACTCGGTGGCTCGGTTCGCGTCTCGTTGAAGAATTGCAGCAACTGCAGTGCCCTTGATGTGCTGGGGACGCGCATCAACAACACCATGCCACTCGGCAATCCGTCGGCGTGCGTTGGCACCTGCGCCAGCGAGATCGCCTCCTACATTCTCACGGCGTTCAATGGTAGCAGCGGTCCGCAGGCTGCACAGGCGCTGGCGGCCATCGAGCCCCTGTCGCTGGACGCTACCCTGCGCAATGCCGCGCTGCATCTGGTCAGCCGCGTACCGAGTTCGGCCGAGATCGCGCTGGTGACGCAAAAAGGGGAAGTGGGTCTGCGACAGGCACTCGATGGCATGCTGGAGGAGGACGCTTTCTATACCCGCTTGGGAGAGATTTTCAACGACATGCTGCTCACCAATCGTTATCTTGCCAGCAATGGTGCGGAGACGGCGACGGGGCTCATGCTGCGATTCCCGACAGCCCGGTGGTACGACCCAGGTGTCAGTCTGCGCGGCAGCGACTACGCGTTCAACCGCTCCACGACCAATGACAGCGTCGCGCTCGAGCCGCTAGAACTGATCGAATACGTCGTTAGAAACAACCGGCCGATGAGTGAAATCCTCACGGCGAATTACTTCATGGTCAATGGCTTCTCTGCCAAGAGCTATGGCATCACCAGTGTCACTTTCAACAACGAAAGGGACCCCAACGAGTTTCGCCCCGCCGTGCTCCCTGGCATTCCCCACGCCGGCGTTCTGAGCTCGCTGATGTTTCTGAATCGCTATCCGACCAGTGCCACCAACCGCAACCGAGCGCGCTCGCGGCTGGTGTATGACGTATTTCTAGATGTCGATATTCTTGCGCTCGATGGTGTGCGCCCGGATGGCAGTGCGGTTGACATCAGCAGCAAGGCTCCCACCATGGAGAACCCGGATTGCGTCAAGTGCCACAGCCTGCTGGACCCGGTCGCATCGTCATTCCAGGACTGGAATTTGCGTGGCACCTTTGCGCCGCCGCGCACTTGGTATACCGACATGTTCCAGGCCGGCTTTGGGGGCGTCGCGGCACCTGCGCGCAGCAAGGGCGATTCCCTGCAGTGGTTGGCGAAGCAGATCGTTGCCGATCCGCGATTTGATGACGGCATTGTGCGAGTCGTCTACAGGGGCCTGACGGGTCATGACCCGCTCAGAGCGCCCGCGGCGAATTCGCCACAAGCGGAGACGGAGGCCTATCTCGCAGAGTCTGCTCTTCTCGATCAAATCACTGCGAAATATGTTGGGGCTAATCGCAATCTGAAGACCCTGATAAAGGAAATTCTCGTCAGCCCTTACTGGCGCGCCGACGGCCTGAACAATGCGGCATTTGCAGCGGTGCACGAGCAGACCGGCGCTGCCCGCTTGCTGACCCCCGAGTTGCTGCACCGCAAAATTGAGGCGCTGTTCGGTTTCCAGTGGCGAGGTCCGCTGGACCAGTACTTCAGCAACCGCAACCTTGCCAGCTCGGCCCGCTTGCTCGACGCGCGTCAGTACTATCATCAGATCTATGGCGGTATCGACTCTTTCACTATCACCGAGCGGCTCTCCGATCCCAATGGCCTGATGGTCATTGTGCAGGAGCGCATGGCGAATGAAATGGCCTGTTACGCGGTGCCCAACGACTTCCTTTCAGCGCGCACGGCACGACGCCTGTTCCCGCATGTCGAGACCAGCACTGTGCTGACCAGCGCGCAGGGGCAGGCGGCGGTGCGTCAGAATATCCAGCACCTGCACCGCTACCTGTTGGGTGAAGAGCTGGCGTTGACCGATGCCGAGATTGAACACACCTATGCGCTGTTTTCGACTGTGTTACAGCAGGGGCAGAGTGCACTGGGCACCTCCGAGACGACCAGTCTGCCGACCCGTTGCATGCGCAACAACGACATCAGCACCGGAGCTTCGTTAAACACCGGGGGTGTGGACAGGCGACTGCGCAATGACAACAACTATGTCGTTCGCGCCTGGATGGCTGTTGTGGCTTATTTGCTGGCGGACTATCGGTTCATTTACGGTTGAGGGAGACTCGCATGGATCGTCGTAAATTCTTGAAAGCTCTGAGCGCATTCGGCTTGGCCGGAACGCTGCCGATGACGCTTGGGACGACTGTCTGGGGCGCTACGGCGCAGCGCTTGTTCGTCACCGTGAATGCCTCCGGCGGTTGGGACCCTACCGCGTTGATTGACCCCAAAGGCAACTCTCAACGCGCCGATGGCCTGGGGCCGGTCAACAAATACCCGGCCAGCGCGATCAAGTCGGTCGGACGACTGCAGGTTGCCGGGTATCCCGATAGCAAAGAGCCTCCTGCCAAGAGTTCAGCAGGCCATCTGGAGACTTTCTTCAATAAACATTATCAGCGCCTGCGGGTCGTCAATGGCATCGACACACAGACCAATGGCCACGAGACCGGCACGAGGTTTGTGTGGAGCGGGCGTCTGGAGGAAGGCTACCCCAGCGTGGCCGCTCTGGCTGCCGCGCCGTATGCGAGTCAGCCCATGGCCTTTATCTCCAACGGCGGCTACGACTTTACCGATGGGCTGGTGGCGCCGGTGCGCACCGCGTCGGCCGCTACCTTCACATCCTTGGCTTACCCTAACAGCCAGTACGCGGACAATGCAGCTCTGCGTGCGCAAACCTATTTCAGCAACAAGGCTTACAGCACCGTAGAGGCTGCACGACAGTTGCGGCTTGCGCGTCTGGGCAGTGGCGAGACGCTGCCGCAGCGCGCGGCGCAGATGGCGCAGCTGGAGAAGGTGCGAAGAGGCGATGTGCAACTGGATGGTCTGCTGGCGTATTTGCCCGCGCAGGTCTCCACCGGTCTGAAGGGACAGGCTGAACTCGCGGTAGCAGCTTTTGCCAGTGGGCAGGCTGTCAGTGCCAATCTCAACCTCGGCGGATTCGACACCCATGGAACGCACGATGACGATCAGACCGACGCGCTGACCCTGTTGCTGGAGGGTATAGACCATCTCTGGGAGCAGCTGGTGCTGCGTGGCCTGCAGGATCGGGTGACGGTATTGATTGGCTCGGACTTCGGACGCACGCCGTTCTATAACACCGGCAACGGCAAGGATCACTGGAACATTACCAGCATCATGGCGATGGGAGCGGGTATCACCGGCAACCGTGTCATCGGCGCCACCGATGCCAATTTCGAAGCATTGAAGCTGAATCCGGGCACACTCGAACCCCATTCCAGCGGCATCGTCGTCACGCCCAAGCATGTGCACCGTGCACTGCGCGACTTCCTCGGCGTGTCCTCGGAACTGGACAAGCTTTATCCGCTCAACGTGGAGCGCCTGGCACTGTTCGCTTGACCTCTGCTTCGTGTCGGGCGCGTCACGTCGATATGCAGGTTGGCAGATATTGCGACGCGGGCGTAGTATGGCCGTGCTTCACACAATGGATTGTAAACAAAGAACCTTTCTCAAAGAACCGTTCTCAAAGGACTACAGAGGCGCTCGGCGGCCTCCGATCTTGCTGGCCTGTTTTAGTCTCTCTGTGTTGAAGGGTGTTCCCTTGAATATTGCCACCGATACGGTGCAGATATCCGACAAGGATAAACGCACGACGCTCATTGCCCTGCTTATCGTTTTCCTTCTCGCCGCTCTCGACATGAGCATCCTCTCCACCGCCATGCCCCGCATTGTTTCCGAGCTCAACGGGCTGGAGCTGTACGCCTGGGTGACCACGGCCTACATGCTCGCCTCCACTGTGCTGGTGCCGATCTATGGCAAGCTTGGCGACCTCTACGGGCGCAAACTGATTCTGGTGATCGGCGTCAGCATCTTCCTGCTGGGTTCTGCGTTGTGCGGCATCAGCGGCGAATTCGGCACCCTGCCGCTGCTTGGCGACGGCATGCACCAGCTCGTGATCTTCCGCGCCGTCAAGGGCATCGGCGGCGCTGCACTGTTCACCAGTGCGATGGGCATCATCGCGGATCTGTATCCGCCGCTGCAGCGCGCCAAGTTCATGGGCCTGTTCGGGGCGATCTTCGGCATATCGAGCATCATCGGGCCGGCGATAGGTGGATTTCTGACCGACTACGCTTCAGTCACGATGTTCGGTCACGATATTGCGGGCTGGCGCTGGGTGTTCTACGCCAATATCCCGCTCGGTCTGGTGGCACTGTTCATGATCGCCTTCAAGACACCACGCCTGAATCACGGCAGTCGTGGCCCCATCGATTTTGCCGGTGCTTTTCTGCTGCTGGTGGTCTTCATTCCCTTCCTGCTGGCGCTCACTTGGGGCGGCAGCAAGTACGAGTGGAACTCACCGTTGCTGATGGGCATGTTCGCTCTCAGTGCCGTGTCACTCCTATTGTTCATCTGGGTGGAATCGCGCGCGAAAGAGGCGATCATGCCGTTGTCGATGTTCCAGAATCGTGTCTTCGTCATCACCAATGCGACCTCCTTCGTTATCAGCATGGCTTTCCTCGGTGTCGTGATGTTCATGCCGCTGTTCATGCAGGTAGTGCTTGGAGTCAACGCGACCAACAGTGGCTTTTCGATGTTCCCGCTGATGCTCGGTTTGATGACCAGCAGCATCCTCAGTGGGCGTCTGGTGTCGAGCAGCGGTAACTACAAGGTCTACATGAGCGGCGGCGCTGCGGTGCTGCTCGTCGGTGTGTTCCTGCTGGGTGGCATCGGGCCGGAGACGACCCTGATGGGGCTGTCCTGGCGCATGGTAGTGGTCGGTCTAGGACTCGGGCCATCCCAGAGTCTAGTGAACCTGATCGTGCAGGCGGCGTTCCCGATGTCGCAGATCGGCGTGGCGACCAGCTCGACGCAGTTCTTCCGGCAGATCGGCAACACTGTGGGCGTGGCGATCTTCGGCACGCTGCTGACGCTTAACCTGACGGCGGAGCTGCCGAAGCAGGTGCCGATGATGGCCTCTCTTGCTGGAGGCGGTTTCGACATGAGTCAGGCGCAGACCAGCGTCATGAATCCTGGCGCGCTGCGCTCACGCATCGAGGGTTCCTTCGATGAGATGCTGGTGACGCTGGAGCGCGGCTATGCGGGTGACCCGGCCGCTATTGCCAGCGTGCGCGACAATCCTCTGCTGCCGGCCCAACTCAAGGAACAGATGCCGGCCACTCCCGAAGCGGCATTGCCTGCGGCAGAAATAGCGCAGCGCATGGCGACGATCCGCACCATGATGGCATCTGGGCTGGATCAAGCGGTGACCAGCATCGAGACTGGCATCCGGCTGGCTTTCTCGAATGCCATCACCGGCATGTTCAGCACCAGTTTGTGGATTATCCTGATCGGCTTCGTGATGAGCTTGTTTATTCCGGTGATCTCTTTGCAACGGGAAATGCCGTCCGCGAAGGAAATCCCGCAGGCCTGATGCCGTTCTCTCGCGTTGCGGTGTTCCCTTGTGGCGCCGCAACGATTAGTATTCGGCAGTCCATTGGTTCCAGAGACTCCAGATGCATCGCTTGTGTTCCTGCCTTCTCATCGCCGCCCTCGGCTGGTCCTCCGCACACGCTCAGTCGGGTGCGGAAGACATTGCCTATGATCCGGGCGGTGAATTCAATTTCGTCCGCGTCCAGTTCGACTCTTATCAGAGCCGCATGGGGGGCTTCGGCGGCGGTGGCTTTGGAGGTTTCGGTGGTTTCGGTGGCTATCTGGGCGACGGTGGCCCGGCTTGGTCGATTGATTTCCCTGGTGCGGATTCCAACTTCCTGCGCGGGGTCTCCCGCCTGACCAATATTCGTGTGATGCAGGACCCAATCGTGCTGCGCTTCGATGATGAGAAGATCTTCGACTATCCGTTTCTGTACATGCTGGAAGTCGGGCAGGGCGGGGGAATCAGTCTGACCGTGGAGGAGATCGAGAACCTGCGCGAATATCTGCTGCGCGGTGGCTTCCTGCTGATCGATGATTTCTGGGGCACCCGGCAGTGGGACAATTTCCAGTCGGGATTTTCCCAGGTCTTCCCCGATCGTGAGATCGTCGAGCTGCGATCCGACCATGAGATTTTCCGCACCTACTACGACATCGACGGCCCGAAGATGATTCCTGCGCTCAGCCGCAGCGATACCATGGGTGAGCAGGACATCGATGTCGCCAGCAATCACGCCATCCTGGATGATGACGGCCGGGTGATGGTGCTGATCAACTGGAACTCCGATATGGGGGATGGCTGGGAACACACCTACCACCCCGATTACCCTACCCGTTACGCCAACTCCGCCTATCAGCTTGGCATCAACTACCTGATCTATTCTCTGACGCACTGACGCACTGACGCGTCTGTAATTCTCTATTTCTTGACTAAGGTTTTGCTGCGCCCGCCGCGACCCGCAAGCGATTCACATTGATAAGAAGTTGTGTCGCGAAATGGTGCGCGATGAATCCTTGAGCGTGCGGGCCAGTTGCTGCAGCACCAGATCTCCGGCGTCATGCCCCCATTGATCTGCTTCAGGTTCTTACTCTTGTGACAGGCGATCTGCAGGTGTGTCACAGAGTGTGCGTCCCACGCGAATGGGTGAATCGTGGTTTTCATTGTAAACTTCGGGAAACAATTCCTTATACGGCAGCCTCGATGTCCAATAAAACTAAGCGAAGTGTATTGATCGGCCTGATAGGAACTCTGCTGCCATCCCTGTTAATCAGTTCACAGGTACGCGCGGCGGATGCACTGGATGAGATCATTGTCGTCGGCACCACGCCAGGCAGCGGCTTGGGGCTTGACGTGCGCAAGCTGCCGTTTGCGGTACAGAGCACCAGTGCCGCCGCCCTGCAGAACAGCCAGAGCCTTGACCTTTCCGAGTTCATGAATCAGCAACTCAGCGCCGTGAACATCAATTCTGCACAGAACAACCCGCTGCAGCCTGATGTGCAATTCCGTGGGTTCACGGCTTCACCACTTCTTGGTCTCGCGCAGGGCATTGCGGTGTACCAGAATGGTGTGCGCATCAACGAGCCGCTGGGCGATGCCGTGAACTGGGATTTGCTGCCGGAATCGGCAGTGGCGGGCATGGACCTTATCAGCGGCGCCAATCCTTTGTATGGACTCAATACGCTTGGTGGGGCATTGGCGATCCGCATGAAGGACGGTTTCAGTTTTCCAGGCCACGAGGCGGAAGTGACCGCTGGCTCCTGGGGGCGGCTGCTCGGCACATTGGAGAGCGGTGGCAACGATGGTCGCTGGAGTTACTACGTCAATCTCTCCCGTTTTGAGGAGGAGGGCTGGCGTCAGCTTTCCGATTCGGACGCCATGAATTTCTACGGCAATTTCGGTTGGCGCGAGGACGACACCTCTGCCGTGAATCTGCATCTGCAGCGCGGCAACAGCGAGCTGCGCGGCAATGGCGCAGCCCCGGTCGGCTTGCTTGCACAACAACGCGATGCCGTGTTCACGGCGCCGGACATCACCGCGAACGACCTGTGGATGGCGACGCTGGAGGGCAGTCACCTTGTCAGTTCGACGCTGCAGATCGCCGGCTCGGCCTTCCGTCGTGAGAACGACACCGATGCCTTCAATGGCGACGCCTCGGAGTTCCAGGCCTGCACTTATGCCGGAGGCGCCATGTCTCTGCTGGAGGAGCCCGACGCCATTGAGGATGCCTTGGCAGATGAGCTGGGCATTGCGCTGGATGATATCTGTGAGGGCGCGAATGCAGGCATCAGGGGGTTTGCTGATCTCGACGCGTTGATCGGGCAGCGTGCGATGGCGGCTGGTCTCAATCCTGAGAAGTATGAGCTGGAAGATGTGGCTGGTGATCTCTCCGGCAACGGTCGCATCAGCGACGAGGCCATCAACAACATCAGCACGCGCCGTCAGCAGAGTCAGGGTTTCGACACCAAGCTGATCGCGCTCAATGATCTGTTCGGGCGCGGCAATCAGTTCACCGGCGGCGTCAGCTATTTCGAGGGCAATACCGAATTTGATTCGGTACTCGAACTCTCCGGGCTCGACCCCGTGACGCGCAGCACCTGGGGGCTTGGCACCGGCACCTTTCTGGACACGGCCGCGACGCGCGTCGATACTCAGACCACCACCGCGAGCCTGTTCTTCACGAATACGCACGACCTGACTCCGCAGCTCACGCTCACGCTGGCCGGCCGTTACAACGACAGCCGCGTGACGCTGCAGGACCGTTCCGGTGTCCGCCCCGAACTCAATGGCCGACATCGGTTTCAGCGTTTAAATCCCTCGCTGGGCGCGACCTTCATGCTGACGGAGCAAGTCAACCTTTACGGCTCACTTAGCGAGTCGAACCGCATTCCGACTCCCATCGAACTAGCCTGCAACGAAGGCGTCTTCGAGGTCGCGCAGCGCTTCGCTATCGAGCGTGGTGATGATCCGGATGACATCGAGTTCGAGTGCCGGCTGCCGAATGCTTTCCTCGCCGATCCACCCTTGGACGATGTGGTAACCCGCAGCGCGGAGATCGGCGCTCGTGGTGACTGGGCCAGCATGGACTATCGCGTGGGGATGTATCACGCCGTCAATCGCGACGACATTCTGTTTCAGACCACCGGGCGCGCCACGGGGCTGTTCGCCAATGTCGACAAGACCCGCCGCCTCGGCTTCGAGTCGGCGCTCAGCGGCAGCCTGGAACAGCTGCGCTGGTACGCTTCCTACAGCTATACCCACGCCACCTTTGAGCAGGACTTTCAAGTGCTCAGCCCCAATCACCCCGAGGCCGATGAAGACGGCGTCATCTCCGTGAGCCGTGGTGATCGTCTGCCCGGCATTCCGGACAGCCTTTTTAAACTGGGTGGTGACTACGATTTTGCACCTGGGCTCAGTGCCGGGACCGAGCTGGTCTACAACTCAGAGCAGTGGGTGCGTGGCGACGAGAGCAATGCGCTGGATACCGTTGACGGATTCACAGTGCTTAATCTACATGCCAGCTACGCTTGGTCGGAGGCGTTAACGGTGTTTCTGCGCGTCAGCAACGTATTTGACAGTGCCTATGAGAACTTCGGGCTACTCGGTGAAGACCCCACGGAGCTGCTGAGCGGTCTGACTGACGCACGGCCGCTGTTTCTGGGAGCCGGGGCACCTCGTGCTGCCTGGATGGGCGTGCGTGTGAGACTATAGAAAAATTGCCGGAGCAGTCAGCAGATGACAACACCAAACAGCACCATATAAATCAAAAAAAATAAGGGGATGAGTGAATGAAGTACAAGCGACTCGGTAGAAGCGGCATCGTGGTATCTGACATCTGCATGGGCACCATGACCTTTGGTTCGCAGGCCGACGAGAAGGCTTCGTTCGCCATTCTCGACAAGGCCTACGATGCGGGCATTGATTTCTACGACACGGCCGAGTCCTACCCGGTGCCGCCTGACATCAAGTATGTGGGGCTTACCGAGGAGATCGTCGGACGCTGGATGAGGACCAAGGACCGCGACTCGCTGATCATCGCCACCAAGGTCGCCGGGCCTAGTCACGGCTGGTTCAAAGCCCCGCAGCGCGCCGGCAAGACCTGTCTCGACCGCCATCACATCGTGCGCGCCATCGAAGGCAGCCTGCGCCGCCTGCAGACGGACTATGTCGACCTTTATCAGACCCACTGGCCCGATCACGACATGCGTTACGAAGAAACGCTGATGGCGCTGGAGGAACTGGTGCAGTCCGGGAAAGTGCGTGTGCTGGGCTGCAGCAACGAAACCTCCTGGGGGCTGACCAAGAGTCTGTGGATGGCGGAGCTGCATGGCCTGACCCGCTACGAGACGATCCAGAACAACTTCAGTCTCAACAATCGCCGCTTCGAGGATGAACTGGCGCAGGCCTGTCGCAAGGACGGCGTCAGTCTGCTGCCATATTCGCCACTCGCCGGAGGCGTGCTGAGCGGCAAGTACAACGACGGCCAACTGCCCGACAATGCCCGCTTCAGCCGCTATTTCAAACTCAACGAAAAACGTCAGCTGGCGATGGCGCAGCGCTTCGTGAACGAGAAGAGCACCGAATCCACCAAGCGCTTCATGGCGATCGCGGCCGACATCGGCATGACGGCGGTCACGCTGGCCACGGCCTGGAGCAAGCAGCATGACTTCGTCGCCTCTACCCTCGTCGGCGCCAGCAGACCCGAGCAACTGGACGAGATTCTTGCGGCAGCGGATGTGACGCTGAGTGCGGAGACTCTAAGCAGGATCAACGAGGTGTCCAGAGAAATTCTTTATCCGATGGGGTGAGGCTGCGTGGGCTACCAAAGCGTATCCACCAGCGTGTTCTCAAGATGGCACCTTGTCAGCTCGCCCTGGATTGACGCGCGACTAACTGCTTCAACTCCGGAATACACGACCCGCAATTCGTCCCGCAGCGCAGCGCTCGACCGAGACCCTCGGCGCTGCGTGTGCCGTTGTCGATGGCAGCGCTGATCTGCTGTTCTGTGACGCGGAAGCAACTGCAGATCACGCGGTTGGCGTTGATCGCCGAGACCTCCTGTCTGGCGAGCAGGCGCCAGGACTGCGAGTCCACCTTGTGATTGAACAGCGACTGCAGCCAGTGAATGTCCGGGAGCAGGCTGCGCTCGCGCCCTGCGAACAGCGCGATCTCGATGTGCTGGTCGCGGCACAACAGGGCGCGGTAGTCGCCGGACACCGTGTTGGGGAG
>CAIOZF010000012.1 GCA_903862645.1 uncultured Gammaproteobacteria bacterium | reverse complement strand
TCCAGCAAGCAGCTGAACAATGCATCGAGAGCAAGAAGCATGAGTGGAAAAATGCCAAGCACGGCCAGCAGTGGGTCAACACACTCACGACTCATGCATACCCCACCATCGGCAAGCTCTCGGTTGCAGCACTTGATACAGCCCTAGTCTTAAGAGTCTTAGAGCCAATCTGGACCAAGAAAGCGGAAACCGCCAGCCGGGTACGTCAGCGCATAGAAACCGTTTGGGATTGGGCCAAGGCCCGTGGCTATGTCACCGGCGAAAACCCTGCTCGATTGCGGGGGCACCTCGACAAGATTCTGTCCAAGACTTCCAAGATCAAGCGGGTAAAGCACCATCCCGCCTTGCCATACAAGCAGATAAATCCTTTCATCGTTGCCCTGCGCAAACAGAAGGGCAGCACCCCGCTGGCTTTGGAGTTTCTGATCCTGACTGCAGCGCGCACTGGTGAAGTCACCGGCGCGACATGGAGCGAAATCGACCTTGAAGACAATGTCTGGACTGTGCCAGCTGAGCGCATGAAGGCTGGCAAGGAACATCGCGTGCCGTTGTCTAGCCGCAGTGTAGAAATATTGACCAGTATTGCCAGCGAACGGGCAGCGGGGGAGTTTGTATTCCCCGGGTGGAAAGCAGGAACTGGTTTGAGTAACGGCGCGATGCTGGTGCTGATGGGCAAAATGAAGTTCGGGCAATACACGCCACACGGCTTTCGTAGCACTTTCAGGGACTGGGCCGCAGAAGAAGCGCACGGCTTCCAGAGCGAAACGATTGAACAGGCCCTCGCCCATACCATCAAGAACCAAGTGGAGGCTGCATATCGTCGGGGTGACCAGCTAGAGCGGCGTCGTGAACTCATGGACTCATGGGCGCAATACGTCGAAACAGAACAAGCAAAGCGCACGGGAGAAGTGATACCGCTGAAGGCGAGAAGGAAATGAACCACGGCGGGAGAAGGGAGGGAGCCGGAAGACCGACCGATTACACACTCGGGGAACGTATAGCCTTTGCGAAAATGGTAATTGCCAGACAAAAGAAACAGCCCGGAATCTCAATCTCCAAAGCACTGCAAATGCTCGAAGACGAAAACCAACTAATTGCCGGCTCAGCAAAAGCTCTTCGGCGGTACCTAACACCTAAGTATTTGCCCCCCAACATATGGAAAATGCTCAACACATATGAACACGAGGGAATACTGAGCTTGAATGCAACGCCGAAGACACGACTAAAGCCGACGACTTGAATTCTGCAACGCCAATGTTGAATTCTGCAAAGGAAAACGAAGCCATTTTCATCTAGTGTCTCAATGTGCTCAACCAGATCACACAGGAGACGAATAGAAATGGACACAAACCCCGCCCGTACAAAAGTACTTCGCATGAAGGACTTACCCCCTAAAGCACGTCTTGGAATCAGCACCATTTACGAACTAATCGCAAATGGCAAATTCCCGGCCCCCTTCAAAATAGTCCCCGGCGGCAGAGCCTCGGGCTGGCTTGAAAGCACCATCGACGCTTGGTTGGAAGCGCGCTCAGCCGCAAGGGGGGCAGGAATGACATCCCAACACGACACCGACTGGGACTTGTCCGCGAAAGGGAACTCGTGGCGGAGCAAAGACGGGAAGGTTCTAGTTGTTGGCAAAGGTAAAGACGGCAACTACTGGGTGATGGTCGATGGCGACTTCCTTGAAGACCACTTTCCCTATTTGGAACAGGCGCAGAGCGCAGCCGAGCGGAGGGCACGATGATGAATGCCGCCGATAGAGCTATGGCTGAGGCCATACAAGCAGAGATTGTCGACCTGAAGCAAAGGTTTCACAATCTGCAGCATTCATTAACACCCGACCACCCTTATCGTTATTTCATGACGATACCTGATGGGCGACGACAGTTTTGGATACACAATTATTCCACGCCAAATAATGGCCCATTGGCGGGTGTCGTTCGATTTAAAGAATCTGCCCTTACCGGTGAAAATCGCGCAGACGGCGTCCACTGGGAAAACGTCCCCTCAATACTTCGCAGTAGGCCTCAGTGGATCTGGCTGTCCCCCATCAATCCAAACAATAACCATAACGGAAAAGAACCCTATCTTTGTCGCGGGGTTAAGGAACACGAGGGACTGGCTAAAAAGAACTGGCTCCGGTTTTCTTCACCATTCAATGTTGGAACCGATGTGAGCGGTATTGCATATGTGCTGACCGATGAAGTAATCCAACACGAATCCCGGCTTG
>CAIOZF010000011.1 GCA_903862645.1 uncultured Gammaproteobacteria bacterium | reverse complement strand
CCCATCCTTGACCGCGGCTGCGCGCGACGCCCCGAAAACGTCAGGCCGGGACGAGGAAACGGCCCCCTGCCAAACAAGGAAACCTGGCCGGGAGTGGCAGAATTTTGCGCCGCCATTTGGCTGGTTTTTCCACCGCCGTTGACACCGACGACGATATCCGTGACGAGTACTACCACAGCCATGCCTACCAGACCGTGTTCCGCAGTGCGGCACGGTTGGAGAACCGAGAGGGTGAGGTGACGGCGCTGCTGCTAGGACGTGCGGCCTGTGCCTACATCCAGCAGCGCGCGCCTGGAGCCGAGATTGTGGTGCGCAATGAGCTGCTACCGCGGCGTGGCGTGGGGCGGCCTGCCAAGTTCAAGGATGCCGCGGAACGCAGGGCATCGGAGGCCTGTCGTCTGTGGTTGCGGCGGCATCCAGGCAAGACCGCGCAGGACTACAGCTCACGACAGCAACGCACCTCGGCCAGAATGATTACACAAATCTCTATGGGGAAGCCAAAACTCTCCACCTCGATCGTAACGCCGAAGAAAAGGCCGTAGGAGTGCCTGCCGCCCGTATGCAAAATCAGGATTGCAGCCTGACAGATGGCAGCAAGCGGACAAGCACTCCGCGCTTTCGCTATTTCACGGCTTCATTGAACATCATGCGCAAGACCCCGTCGTCGGCGCAGTTCGTTGCGTCAGCACGGATTTCTGCCTCTGCCGCCGCGCGCATCGTGGCCTTCTCGGCTGCCGTGATCCGCAGTGCCTGTTCCTGTGCCGCAATTGTCGCGTCAAGCTTTGCAGCGCTGGGCGCATCCTTCCAACCACACACAGTCGGAGCCATCTGCATTTGGTAAAAAGCACCCATTAATTCACGCTGTGCGAAAGCATCAGAGTGGGTGACGAGACCGCCAATGACGACAGAGAAAGCAAGCAGGGCTTTTTTCATGATAGTTACCTCGATCTAGTTCAGAAGGTCAGGATATCCGACTTGGACGGCTTGCTCGATTAGTCAGCAGACACTTTTGCGAGAAATCAGCAAAAAACTGCCATCCTAATCAAAAGACGCAGATGTCGCGTCTGTATTCTTATTGTAGCGGATAGTAATTTTCTCCACTACGCACAAATCGATATTCTGCCATACGGCGCTGGAGCTGTCTACAGTGTAGACAACCTTAAGGTCCCATTTGCAGGTTATTGCCGCGCGATTAAACTTGATGTCAACCGTTGCACCATCGGCAAGTGTGCCGCTTCCAAGAACGTCATTCTGCCAGTCGGCCGCAGTGGCTGGCGAGACATAAACTTCCTTCAATTCATAGCCGGTTTTATTGGACAGAGAAAAATCCTGCTTGGCCTCCTGTGCCAGCGCTGGCACCACAAACGCAATCGCAAAACAAGCGGCAAAAAGATCTCTTTTCATTTACGTCCCCGATTGAAGCAACTCTCGCAGATGCCACGCCCTTCGTGGCTCCCTGGTTATCAAATATCGCCCTTGATAGAGCGTCGCAAGAGCCCCAGCACTATGACCAGCCTGAAAGGAAAAGTGGCTTGGGAAATGTCATAATCTGGTAACTGGCTTTCCTGCCTTCCAGCAGCGATCCGGCTACGAGATAGGAAAGAGCATGGCGAAGCGGCCCCACTGGAAGCATGGCCAGGCGGTCCATCGCCAGCTTGAACAGCGGATCGCTCCGCAGACTGTTGGCGTCGTTGCCGTCCTCGTAGCCGGCGGCGATCATCAGCATGCGGAAGCGGATGATCTCGTCGAGCGTGTGCGCGATGCGCTCCGGCGCCCGCGGATCGGACCTGCAAGAGGCCAGACGCCGGACGATCCCCAGCCACTGCTCGATCTGACGTAGCACCAGAAGGCCTCCATCGGCGCGGAACGTGTCAACGACTTTGATACAGCCGGGTTCAGAATTTAAGCTCGGTTACGATGCGTCGATTGAGCTTCGTGGTGCTGGGCGCGTCAGACAGCGCTTGGTGTTGGCCTGTGCCATTCGAGGATCGAACCGTCGTCGTGCGTGGGTCCGCGTGGCGTGACGTAACGGAACGCAGTGGATGCGACCCTTGGAGTGCAGGGCGGCGGACACTGTCGATGCCAGTTGCGATGCCATTACGGAGGAAGGCACGGGAGGGTTCGATGATCTCGAAAGAACCATTGCCAGCATTCAGGCGGGACGTTTCGGCGTGGGCGGGTTGATCCAT
>CAIOZF010000010.1 GCA_903862645.1 uncultured Gammaproteobacteria bacterium | reverse complement strand
TCATCTCCTGGGCTGAGGGATCGCGAATCGAGCCGGGAGACTCGAAAACTATTTTGCATTATAGGGAAACTTCGCCACCGGTCCACTAGCAACACACCCCGGCCTACAGGCCGACTCGTCCGCCACCCTTTATAAACAAAGGGGTGTTGAGTTTCTTTTGTCCTTGAGGACACATTGAGGACACACTAGAACTGGATGAATGAATGCATCAGGGTGCAGTATTTGATGCTCGAATCGGCGGCAAAGAAATTGGGCCCGAGACTTTTCCTAAGACTTTTTCCTGGGCCTGGGTCAAGAAGTTGGCGAAGAAAATGTTCGTTCAACTTGGGTTCTCAAGCTATGTGCAGACGTACGGGTGAATTTCCGCTACGAAAGACGGAATTGACAGCTTCGCGTGCTTGGTCAGCTGCATCAGGCCAAAGGTGGCTGTAGGTGTTAAGGGTTTCGGTCGCTGTTGCGTGGCCCAAGAGGTCTTGAACGGTCTTTACAGACACGCCACTGCGGATCAGTAGGCTCGCGTAGAAGTGTCGGAGGTCGTGTGGAACTACATCGTCCGATATTCCTGTCGATCTGCATGCTTTGCGCCAGCGATGGTTAAAAGTGTTCCTCCTCCAAGGCAGGCCGCTTTCCTGAACAAAGATGAGAGCATTTGGGTCATTTTCATCCACGGGGAACTTCCTCAGGTGCCCCTTCAACACAGCAATCGTGTCTTGGCCTAAGGGGATGGTTCTGTTGCTAGATGCAGTTTTAGGCGGAACTAGATGCGGGGGTTTTCCGCTAATGGTCAGCATCTGCCGATCGACAATTAGATTTCCCGTTTCAAGATTAATCCTGCTCCTGGTGAGCCCAAGAAGTTCACCTGGCCGAAGACCTGTTTGCGAGCCAACAAGCACCAATGCCTCAAGATTTCTAGGCACAGCGTTGGCAATATTTTGAACATCGACATAGTTCAGGGGGATTTTGTTCTGCGCTTGCTTCTTGGGAAGTTTGATATCCATGCAGGGGGATCGTTCGAGAAGTTTGTCTCGAACTGCCTCATTGAATATGGATGACACGTGACTGTAGATCACCCTTGTTGTTTCCACTGCCAATTGCTGGGCAAGAGAATGCACCCACTCTTGAATACGTGCGGGCGAGATGTTTGAAATGGGCAGATCTCCGAAATGGGGATAAACGTGGTTCGTCAGACTCGACGACACCTTTTGCTGGGTGGAGGCAGCGTGCAATTGCCTAGCCCTCCAAGATTCAGCATGTTCTTTGAATTTGACCTTCCCAGCCTTGGGGTCTATGTAGGTTCCACGGGCTAGGTCCCTCTTTAGTGAGGCGATGAACAGCTCGGCCTCACTGCGTTTTACGAAATTCCGTGATCGTTGACGCCCCTTCTCGTCACGCCAGCGAGCCTTCCAGCGCTTGCCTTTGCCGTAGTCGGCAGTCCGTATCCGGTTAGCGCCGCGCCCCTTGTGCCAACGATCGTAAATGTTCATGAGTGTGTATTCGAGTTCGTTATCGTGACTTGGGCTTAGTGGAGTCCAGGGCCTTGAGATCTACGGAAATTGAAGTTATCCCACTCGTGGCAACGATGCCGAAGCCATCCCAAGGCGACTCAGCTACCGACCATCCAGTGTCTGAGAGCGAATCAAGAATTTTACGAATCCGTTCAAACGCGATTTCACCCTGAAGATTTGCTTTAGCTGCCTCGACTTCGCTGTCGTCTTCAACTATCAAAGAAGAAAGTGGTACTTGAAGTACCACTGCGATTTGCGAGGCTTCAAGGAGGGAGACTGATCGTTTCCCTTGTTCGATTAGGGCCACGCTTGATGGGTTGAGTCTTAAAGCGCCGCCTGAGAGTTTGCGCATTTCGTCAGCAAACCGCTGCAGTGTCATGCCTTGCTGCTTGCGAATCGTACGAACCATTTTCCCAAAATTTATCTCGATATTTATTGCTGGAGTTGCAGCCATCGTGGACCACCCTTAGCCTTGTTTTAATTCAATCATTGAATTAATTTTCATTCACTCTAGCAGGAAGGCTTCAACGTGAACAAGCACAGACCCCAATTCAGCGGCAACGACCCCCTTTTGACCCCCATGGAGGTATCCGCGCACCTCAAAGTTCCCTTGGCAACGATCTATCAGTGGGCATCCAAGGGAATAGGCCCTCGGAGTTCAAAAATGGGAAAGCATCGCCGGTATAGAAGCAGCGATGTAAACCAATGGGTTGAATCCGAAACATCTCCCGAAATCCTGCGGTGACGCCATGCTGAAAAACTTCCTCGAAGATGGTCAGTTGATTGCACCTGATACTGCTCTTGACTACTACTCCAATGTTTCCAACCAAAACATAGAGTTTCATTCCAAAGATAACCAGCATGGCTTAGTGGCTCTTTATGGTGAACGTGCACCATTTATCTGCTGTAATAATCCAAGAAAAAGAATTAACTCTTATTCAGGTGAAATCCTCTTTGAATCAATTTGCAGGTTAAACACTTGTTTGGCTTGTGCCCGCACATTTGCCCCTATGTATTCAAAAATGATTGAGATCGCTCAACCTTCTCAGTTCCTTACAATTACCTTGTTTATAAATGATGGTCAGTCCGTACGCTCAGGCTTTACTTCTTTCAGAAGAAACTTGAGGAGGATGACGGGTGAGGATCCGCGGTTTGCTTGGGTGGTTGAAGAAAACGTCCTTTCAAGGGATAAGGCTCATATCCACTCATGGATGTACTGCCCTTCAGAGGCCGTCTTAAACCCCGAATCCCTTAATGCCGCCGCACAAAGGTCAGGATTGGGCCATGTTCACATGTCCTTAAGGACCCGATCATCAACATATAGCTACTTGACCAAGGTCCCAGCACACAACCAGGCCTCTCTCCAAGCCCACACTCGATTAAATGGCCGGGAGATCATTAATGGGAGGCGCTTCTGGAGAGATGGCAGGGGAGGGCCGTTTATTACCAAGCCTGAGGCAAAGTGGAAAGCCAGACAAATCCTTGCCACAAAATAGGCACATCCGAAATATGCAGAGGGATTTTGTTGACTTTAATATTTCCCAAACCTAAGAAAAACAAGAAAAACCAAAAACAAGATGTTGTTACGGTTTGGCCCTTTTCTCAATAAGCGTGACCCGAACAATAGCTGCCTAAGAACAAGAGAAAAACCAAAAACAGGATGTTACTACGGTTTGGGTTGCTCCTTTTACGCGATTAATAATGGGGTAGTGGGGGAAACTCCTAGGCCCATTGCTCGGGTCGTGCTAGTTGCTATCTCGACGCCCCTGAATCGAGCGAAGCTTGAATGGGCACTCTTGCCGATGTTGCCGCCTATAAGTGGCTCCAGCAGCTCTGTGAGCGCCCTTAAAGGCATCGCCCACTACATCAGGACCGTCTGGTCCTCGAAAGAGTTGAGCGTAGAAAGCTGTCGTATAACTCTCGCACTCTTGGAACAAAACTGGTCGAGTAGTCCCGATGTAGATCACTGACTCTCCACTTGGAATCATCTGGGGAATTTCCTTCAACCAGGAGGGATGAAAAGTGTCACAAGCATCTACAAGAATGCATTTAACTTTCGGAGATATTCCAAATTCTTCCCAGTAGTACCGGAGAGTTTCGATACTGAAACGCCTCTTCCAGAGGCCTTTCAGGCGGATCTGTAAAAGATTTCCTCCGGGCTCTCCATGAGCCATCAGGTGTATCAAGTCCGTTGGTTCGGCAAGCGAGTCCGCCAGCCGAAATGGGTTCCGGGAACTTAGGGACTGCAGTTGGTGTTGGTTCCGCTTGGGTAGGCCTTGGTTGTGCTCAGCAAATTGCTCCTCCACCAGCTTCTGGCTTTGGGTAAACATCTTGGAACCATCGATATTGAGCAAGGTGACTCTTAATCCGGGCATGTTTTCTCCTTTATTCACTCTATGTAATTAATGGTGGATGGGCCTGCCCTTGAACCGTTAAGCCCAAGGGCAGACCTCTGGTTGGTTACCAGCCTTGTTCTTGACTCCAGTAGTCCTCTGGACTCCACCTGGTGATTGCCTTTGATTTGGCCGCCACATATGCGGTGAGCGCTGCTGTGACGATCACATCAATTGGAGTGGGGAAAGCAACGATCGCAAGGATTGCTGCTGTGAGAACAAGGAATTGTTTCCGGTAGGCCTCTGATTCGTGTAGTGCTTGAACGTGGGCTTGCCAGAGTTGGTTTGACTTATCGATCACCCATTTAGATCCTTCCTCGAGGATCATCTTGGTTTTTCTACTTAGTTGCCGTGGTGACATGTATTTCTCCTAGGTGGTTGCTTGTTCTCGCCAATAGGTGGCAAGTTCGGTGATTGCTGCATCGCGCAGCTCTTGGGTGGGAAAGTGCCATTGGGTGGTGTCACCTTCAATGGTTTGTGCCAGTTGGAAGCAGTCAGTTTTGTTTTTGGTGAAGATCACAACCAGGGGCCACTGCCCAAGGTCGAAACCTTCTTCTCCCCAACTGGGTAGGGCCATCCATCGGTAGATGAACGCCACTTCGATGTAGTCGTAACCATCAGCGCCACTGAACTGCAGGACGAACCAGAGCGGATCAGGCACAACTTCGTACTCATTGAGATTCATTGATTGCCTTTCTGGGCATGAAAAAAGGGCCAAACCAATGTGGTTTGACCCTGGGTGAGAAGTTGAGTTAGTCCTCAACCTCAATATCTAGTGAATCCATCGTGACTGCCAACTCGTCAGCGTTCTCATGCCCGCTATAGGCCACCCCATCGAGCAGGTATTGCAAACGAGCCACTGCCGCCTCAGGATCACGTGCCCTAATTGAGGCTGTTGCTTCAATCCTGACTTGGCACTGAAATATTTCCTTGTCCGGTTCCATGCCAAAGTGCTCAAGGAACTGGTCTAAACCATCACGGCAAATTTCACCCTGGTGGTGTCGATCAATGGCGTACTGACGAATTTCCGTCAACTTGTTTGATGTTCTCTCAATAAAATGAGAGAGATCGTTACGTTGCCCTTGAAGCTTTTGCAACGCGTCGCTAAGCATTCCTACCAGCGTTGGTAGTTCTTCGCTCTGCGAGCATTGTGTGGCTTCTGAGAGGGTGATCTGTTCCACGTTTTGGGTGGCAGTATTGAAGGCCACCCATGAGTCTGAATCCTTATTAATTAATAAGTAATACTCCGTGTTATTAATTTGTACTTTCTTTCCAAAGTGTTGCTCACTAAACAGATCATGAACGGCATACATAACATTTTCCTTATCTGTGTTGAAGCCCAATGTGGGCATGAAAAAAGCCAGCCCGCCGAATGCGAACTGGCAATCTGACCCCAATTAAGAGGTCAGAAACTATTGGGAATTCCGAGAGATTTCAGTGTTGCGGTAAATGCTGGCTCTACTGACTCCAAGGATCCTGCTCACAGTGGCAATATCTGTGCCCTGAGCGAGTAGGTCCTGGGCTATTTGAAGCTTTTCTGCAGTCCAAACACTTGGTCGCCCACCTGTTCTTCCACGAGCTCGTGCAGCAACAAGTCCTGCATTGGTTCGTTCTCGAATCAGGTCCCGCTCGAACTCAGCCAAGGCCCCAAAGACGTGGAAGATGAGCCTTCCACCAGGAGTAG
>CAIOZF010000009.1 GCA_903862645.1 uncultured Gammaproteobacteria bacterium | reverse complement strand
GTAACCGTCTTGAATGACGTGAGCCTTAGTTGCAGTGCGGGCGAGGTCCATGTGATCTGCGGTGAAAACGGCGCGGGCAAGTCCACGCTGATGAAGGTGCTCACAGGCATATATGTAGCAGATGAGGGTCAAATTCTGATCGATGGCGACGAGGTCATGTTTACTGAACCGGGAGAGGCCCGTGATGCTGGAGTGGCCATAATCCATCAGGAGCTCGCGCTGCTGCCCCACCGTAGTGTGGCGGAAAACATATTTCTCGGCCGCGAACCCTCTCGCTTCGGGCTGGTCAATCGGGCAGCTTTGCTGGACGCGGCTGTTTCGGTGCTCGGCCGAATTGGCTGTCGCCTGGACCCGGAGGCTCTCTGCGGTACTCTTTCCATCGCAGAGCAGCAAATAGTGGAGATCGCAAAAGCTATATCGCTGAACGCTCGGATCCTTGTGCTGGATGAGCCGACTGCTGCACTCGACGACAACGAGTCTGAAAAGCTGTTTGAACTGATTTCACAACTGCGGGTCGCTGGTGTGGCGATGCTCTACATCTCTCATCGGATGGGCGAACTCATGAGTTTGGCGGACAACATCACTGTGATAAAGGACGGCCAGTTGATAGCCACTTTGCCCGTCGCAAATGCCACAGTTAACGGCATCGTGCGTCTTATGGTGGGCCGTGAGTTACAGGACTTCTATCCACCGCCAGCTGCGCTGCCGCCAGGAGAACCACTGCTGGCACTGGAAGGGTGTGGCAATGAAACTCTGCAAGCAATTTCCCTGTCGCTGCACGCCAACGAGATCGTAGGCATTGCGGGCCTAGAGACGTCCGGCAAACTCGACCTTGCACGCGCCGTCATCGGCGACACACCGTTCACGCACGGCGCCGTACGCAGCTGGGATCGCCGAGGTGCGTCGCGCAGCCCGCGAGAAGCTGCGCAGCGCGGAATCGGTTATGTGCCGGAAGATCGCAAGCGTGAAGGCCTCGGACTGGGTCAGTCGCTTCGAGACAACGTCGCCCTGACATTGCGAGCGATGGCAAATGCTTTTGCCGGAGCGAGTGCAGGTGAGTGCAGTTCACGCTACCTGGACGAAATGCTGAAGAAAGTAGATGTGCGCGGTGCCACTCCTGACATGAAGGTGGGTTCGCTTTCCGGCGGAAATCAGCAGAAAGTGCTTCTCGCCCGCTGGCTCGCGCGTGCTCCGCGCGTCTGGGTCGTTTGCGAACCGACGCGAGGCGTTGATGTTGGCGCCAAGGTTGCAATTTACCAGCTGTTGCGTGAATTCGCCAACAGCGGCGGGGCGGTATTGATGGTGTCCTCAGACGTGCAGGAAATTATCGGGGTGAGTGATCGTATCCACGTCATGGCCTTGGGGCGGATCGTGGCCGAACTGCCACGCGGTAGTTCGGAAGAGGCCATCATCGCGCAGGCGGTGCGACATGATGACCTGACAGTTCAGGAGCTTGTGGCATGAACGCCATATTTATTAATGTCTCGACGGTCCAGTCGTCACATCTCCCAGCCCAAGGTTGGCTGTCACGCCACCGAATCCCGCTTGCACTCGTTGTCATCTCCACGCTTGCCTATACAGCCACGGCGATCGGGACAGGCCAGATGGCACAGCTTTCGCTCGCCGGTATCATGGGCTTGCTGCAGCGCATGGTCGCCCTTGGTCTGGTGGCTCTAGGCCAGAACTTCGTGATGCTGGCTGGCTCAATCGACCTCTCGGTCGCAAACCTAGTGAGCGTAAGCGCAGTACTCGGCGCCTACTTCATGCAAGGTGACGCAGGGCTCATCCTCCCAGCCGTGGGAGGGGTGCTTTTGATCGCAGGGCTAGTCGGTGCGATCAATGGCGTGTTGGTAGCGCGCCTCGGCATTAGTCCGCTAATCGCGACTTTGAGCACTGGTCTCGTGTTGCAAGGCGTACTGACAGTGGCATTTACCTCCATGGAAGGCGCAATACCCAAAGCATTCCAGTGGTTGGCATATGGGGACTGGGGGGGTGTGCCGATTGCGGTAGCCCTACTCGCCATTGTGGCTGTTGCGTCCGCGTGGACGCTGCGTCGAACCGTGGCTGGCTTCCGTCTCTACGCTGTCGGAGGGAATGCGCAAACTGCTCGGCTTGCCGGAATCCAAACCGCAAGCGTCGTGGTCGGAGCGCATGTCGCAGCGAGTGTGATGTGCGGCGTGGCTGGCATGTATCTGGCGAGCTGGCTGGGGGCTGGTACTCCTTGGGTGGGCCGGGACGGTGGCTACGACCTGGGTTCCATTGCAGTCGTGGTGATTGGCGGCACTTTGCTGAGCGGCGGCAAAGGGGGTGTCGGTGGCACGATGGCAGGTGTCTACACCTTCTCGGTCATCGAT
>CAIOZF010000008.1 GCA_903862645.1 uncultured Gammaproteobacteria bacterium | reverse complement strand
CCGATGACCTACTCGGTCAACGGCAAGCAGTACATTGCGCTGACTGTTCTGGTGAATCCGGTGCCGGAGTTGATTGTGCTGGCGTTGCCGTAAGGGGAGAAAAACCCCGCCTGATGCGGCGGGGTTTTGTGTGTGCAGACAAGCGTGTGCGGGAGGGCGAGCCTTACAGGTCGCCGGTTCCCTTCGTGATCAGTTTCTGCAGGCGCCAGTTTACCAGTTCTCCCACCCAGATTTCGTCTTCCGATGGGCACGCGATCGCGTGAATCCACCCGAACTCCCCAAGGCCGCGACCAGGCTGGCCGTACACACCCAAGATTTCTCCCTGCAAGGAGACCTTGTAGATTCGGCTGGGGTACAGGTCGCCCACAAACAGCACAGGATTCGGCCCGGGCGTCATGCATAGCGCATCGGGTGCGCCGGGAGCTTGCGAACCGCGTGTGCCAGTGGGGTTCTCGTTGCCGTACACGACTTTGCCGCGGCTGGTATCCACGGGCACGTCGATGGTGAACTCACGTATGTAATTGCCCTCGGTGTCCAGCACCTGGATGCGGCGATTGCCACGATCCGCGACAAAGATTTCATCGTCTGGTGACACCGCAAGCCCGTGCGGCGTATCAAACTGTCCGGGGCCGCTGCCCAGCGATCCCCAACTGGCCACCCACTCCCCTTTGGCATTGACCTTCGCCACACGAGAATTGATATAACCATCACTGAAATAGGAGTTGCCCTGGGAATCCCACGCGACATCCGTAGGCTGGTTGAACTCGTTGTCCCGGTGCACAGGGAGCGGATTACGCGGGTTGATCCCTTCTGGGACCTCCATGTGTACGCCCATGCGGTCCATCATGTTAGCCATCACGCTTTCGTAGTCTGGCGGCACCTGCAGATGGGACGCTTCCGCCTTTCTGCCAAACACCCAGTCTACGTGGCCCTCGGGGTTGAAACGCAGAATCATGTTGGAGCCTTTGTCCACAACCCAGATGTTGTCCTGTGGGTCAATCCGCACTGCGTGGGCATAGGACCACGCGTGCAGGTTTTTGCCTATCTCACGCACGTAATTGCCTTCGGCATCGAATTCCAGCAGTTGCGCGGCCGACGCCATGTAGGCCGGGCCGATGGAGTTGCCTCGCGAGAACACGAAGACATGGCCATGGGAATTCACCGCCACGCCAGCGAGTTCACCAAAGTGCATGTCTGCTGGGATTTTCAGGGGGTTTGGTACTGATTCAAATGGCATTTCGGGGATTGTCTGAGCTTGCAGGGAGGTGGCGCTGAGGCCAAGCAAGATCGCCGCTAACAGTTTGCGTTTCATTGGGACTACCTCTACAGGGTGTTTCGTGAACTTGGATCACTGATGTGACTTCGGAAAGTGTCGGAGAATATTCCTTTTACTGATAGGCATTGTCAATGCCTATCAGCAAAACATACAGACAACAGTACAGAAAATATAATTTCTATCGAACGAGCTTTTCAGTTGGCGGATTCAACTCTGAAGTGCATAACTCTACAGAACGAGAAAAAGGTGCTGCCTGAAGGCTCGCTTCTTTTTCTCTGGAACGGGATATGTGAAATGAGTAGCTACAAGCAACTGACCTCTGAGCAACGATGCCTGATTGAAGTTCTAAATAAAAGCGGTTTCAGCCAGCAAGTCCAACCCATGACCTGTGACCAACGAGGCGAAGCGTGCAGTGCCACCAAGATGAGGCCGGCGGTATTGACATTGATTGGGCAGGAGCTGCCCCAGCGCTAGAGCTCCGAGCACCCCACCGAATACCCAGTCCGATGCTCGCGCCAAAATCCAACAAAAACCCCACGCAGGGGAAATCCCGCCGAGATTGGTTTTCTCAGCAACTCAATGAATAACAAGAATTTCTAGCAGGTTTCCGGCGAGAAACTCGCCAGAGAATTTGGTACCGGAGGTCGGACTTGAACCGACACGTTATCTCTAACACCGGATTTTGAGTCCGGCGCGTCTACCAATTTCGCCACTCCGGCAGCTTGGAAGGGCGGCCATTATAACAGCGTTTTCTGAACGCGCAATGGCCGCAAAGCGCCTTTCTATCTGCCCTCCAGACCATTACGCGCGCTGGGGCCAGGCCGCCTGGCGCTTGGTTTTCGGGCCTGCGTCAGGCAAACTCGCATCCCCTTTATACGTCGCCGCCTGAGAGTGCTACGCCCCATGCATCTGTCTGATTTCAGTTATGAATTGCCCGATGTGCTGATCGCGCACTATCCCCCGGCCGAGCGCACCGGCAGTCGACTGCTGTGCATGCGGCGCGACAGCGGCGCGTTGGAGCATCGGCGTTTCTCGGATTTGATCGAGTATCTGCGGCCCGGCGATCTGCTGGTCTTCAATGACACGCGGGTGATTCCGGCACGTCTGCTAGGAGTGAAAGAAAGCGGTGGCCGCATCGAGGTGATGATCGAGCGCGTGCTGGGCGAGCGCGAGGCCTTGGCGCAGGTGCGTGCAAGCAAGTCGCCGAAGCCGGGGACGCGGCTGATCTTCGCGCGGCCTGACGACGGGCGCGCGTCGCCTCTGATCGCCGAGGTGTTGGGGCGTGAGGGGGAGTTCTATCGGCTGCGCTTTGTCGTTGGGGGCACAGGCGAATCTGCAGAAGGCGTGACCCTCACGCAGTTGCTGGAGGTCTATGGTCACATCCCCTTGCCGCCCTATATAAAGCGGGGCGACGAGCTGGCGGACCGTGAGCGTTACCAGACCGTTTATAGTCGCAAGCATGGTGCTGTGGCGGCACCGACGGCGGGGCTGCATTTCGATCAGCCGCTGCTGGATGCCATTCGTGCGCTGGGGGTGGATCAGGCCTATGTGACGCTGCATGTCGGCTCGGGCACCTTTCAGCCGGTGCGGGTTCATGATCCGCTGCAGCATAAGATGCACAGTGAGCGCATTGAGGTGAGTGCTGAGGTTTGTGAGAAGGTTCGTGATTGCAAGGCTAGGGGGGGGAGGGTTATTGCCGTGGGGACTACTTCGGTGCGTTGTTTGGAGAGTGCTTCGCGGGCGGGGTCTTTATGCCCTTTGGGTACGCTCCCACATTTAGAGCTCAAGCCTTTTGCGGGTGAGACCGATATATTCATTTATCCTGGTTATGAGTTTCAGGTGGTGGACGCGATGATAACCAATTTCCATCTGTCCGAATCCACGTTGATGATGCTGGTGAGTGCCTTTGCCGGACGGGAGCATATTCTGGCGGCATATCGGGAGGCGGTGGCGCAGCGCTATCGATTCTTCAGCTATGGGGATGCGATGTTGCTGTATTGATAGTGTGTGGGAGTGGGCCTTGCCCGCGACTGCAGTGGTTGTGTTATGGATTATCGCGGGCCGGCCCGCTCCCGCAGGTGAAGGCGCGCAGCCGATTTTTCTTTGTTATACTCACGCGCCACTGTGGGCTGTCAACGCTCCACGTATTCCATTAATCACGTCACTCAAGGATTCAAGAATCGTCATGAAATCACCCGTACGAGTTGCTGTCACCGGCGCAGCAGGCCAGATCAGTTATTCACTGTTGTTCAGAATTGCCTCCGGCGACATGCTGGGTAAGGACCAGCCTGTGATTCTGCAACTGCTTGAGATCACTCCCGCGCTGGGCGCGCTGCAGGGCGTAGTGATGGAGCTGGAAGACTGCGCGTTCCCGCTGGTGCGCGGCATCGTGCCGACCGACAAACCGGAAGTGGCGTTCAAAGACGCCGATTACTGCCTGCTGGTGGGCGCACGTCCACGCGGCCCCGGTATGGAGCGCAAGGATCTGCTGGAAGCCAACGCGGCGATTTTCTCCGGACAGGGCAAGGCGATCAACGATCACGCCAGCCGCAATGTGAAAGTGCTGGTGGTCGGCAACCCGGCTAACACCAACGCGCTGATTGCTTACCGCAACGCGCCGGACCTGAAGCCTGGCCAGTTCACTGCGATGACGCGTCTGGACCATAACCGTGCCGTGGCGCAACTGGCTGCCAAGACTGGCAAGCACAGCACCGATGTTGCCAGCATGATCATCTGGGGCAACCATTCCGCTACTCAGTACCCGGACGTGCACCACGCCACCGTGGATGGCAAGAAAGCGACTGATCTGGTCGATCAAAACTGGCTGGTGTCCGACTTCATTCCGACTGTGCAGCAGCGCGGTGCAGCAATCATCAAGGCGCGTGGACTTTCCAGTGCAGCCTCTGCTGCCAACGCTGCAATCGAACACGTGCGCGACTGGGCGCTGGGCACCAATGGCGGCATCGTCAGCATGGGCATCCATAGCGATGGCAGCTACGGCATTGCCCCCGGCCTGATCTACTCCTTCCCGGTGATCTGTGCGAACGGTCATTACAGCATTGTGCAGGGGCTGGTGATTAATGATTTCAGCCGTGCTCTGATGTCCAAGACGGAGCAGGAGCTCAGTGAAGAGCGTGACGCTGTGGCTGCTTTGCTGCCCTGAGGAAGTCTCGCTCCAAGGACGTCTCACTCTAAGGATTCAGCCTGAATGAGTGCCAATAAACTGCGGTCCAGCAGCAGTCTAGAGTTCTGGATACTACAGCTGGTTGGCTGGACTGGATGGGTGGTCCTGCTGATACTGCGGGACATTACCTTCGTGCCGGCCGAGTACATGTTGGCACGTGTTGGTATATTCTCGCTGGATGCTCTGGTCGGCATGGCGCTGACCACGCTGTTGCGTTATCTGTATCGTTACGTCTGGGATATGTCGACCCAGATTCGTGTGGGTGCTGTTCTGGTTGGCTGTCTTGTCATCTCTTTGATGTGGCAACCGTTCAAGAATCTGATCACCGGCACGGAAGTAGGTAGTTCGGTGGACCTGACAGACTATGGATGGGTCTCGTTCATCGGCGTTTTGCCCTTCTCGTTCTCGCTGTTGCTGGTGTGGAGCGTCCTGTATTTCTGTATCAAATACTATCAGTTCTTTCAGCTCGAAAAGGAAAAGTACCTGCGCTCTGAGGCGCTGGCCCACGAGGCACAGCTGCGGATGTTGCGCTATCAGCTAAATCCGCATTTCCTCTTCAATACGCTGAATGCGATCTCGACTCTGGTGTTGCAGCGCGATACGGAAACAGCCAACACCATGCTGACGAAGCTGAGCAAGTTTCTGCGCTATTCTCTCGATCACGATCCGCTTGATCAGGTGGATCTGGCGCATGAGATCGGGTCGTTGAAGCTCTATCTGGATATCGAGAAAGTCCGATTTGAAGAGCGGATGAAAATCGATTTAAATATATCTCCCGAAGCCGAGCGGGCGCTGGTGCCGAGCATGTTGCTGCAGCCCTTGATCGAAAATTCGGTCAAGCATGCAATTGCCAGAAGTGCTGATGGCGGGTTGATAGAAATCAGCGCGCGAGTGGTCAAAGACAGGCTGATTCTAGAAGTAGCCGATGATGGACCGGGGATTCCTGATTACAAGGCTGTTGTTGAACGTAACAGCACGACCTCAGGAGGTGTCGGATTGAAGAACATCCGTAATCGCCTGAGTGAGATATATGGTACGGAACAAGATCTGATTTTTTCCACACGAGAGCCGATAGGCTGCAAAGTAACGGTTATTATCCCCTATGAAACAGAATGAAGACGGACAAAAAATCCGCGCCATCGTAGTTGATGATGAGTCGCTGGCCCGCAAGGGACTGATAATGCGTCTTGAGCATTTTCCTCATATCGAAGTGGTAGGGTCCTGCCGTAGTGGCAAGGAGGCTTTGGCCGCTGTCGCTGAGTGCATGCCTGATCTGATGTTTCTGGATATTCAGATGCCGGGCATGACGGGCTTCGAAGTGGTGGAGCAGTTGCAGCAGGACAATATGCCGATGATTGTATTCGTCACTGCCTACAATGCCTTTGCCGTGGACGCTTTCACTACCAACGCCGTGGATTATCTGCTCAAGCCGATTGAGGATGATCGCCTGCGTCAGGCCGTCGAGAAGGCGACTCTGCAGGTATCGAGCAAGCAGTCGGCGGTGGAGAAGCAGCGGCTGCTGGATATCGTGATCGGTCTGACCGGAAAGTCGGAAATGGCCATCAATCAACTGTTGCGCAGTGGCGACGAGAAGTCTCCGTGGTCAGATAGGCTGGCAATTAAGGACGGTTCCTCGACCGCCTTCGTGCCGGTGAAGGACATCGACTGGGTGGATGCGGCGGGCGACTACATGTGTGTGCATGTACAGGGGCACACCCACATCATGCGCACCACGATGAAGGAGTTGGAGGCTCAGCTCGACCCGAACATTTTCCAGCGTGTGCATCGTTCCACAATCGTGAACCTGCAGCGGGTGGAGAAGGTGTCTTCACATATCAATGGCGAGTTCCATCTAACGTTGGCTGGTGGTTCTTCACTGAAGATGAGCCGGTCGTACAAGGACAAGGTCAAGCACTTTTTTTAAGGGCCCGGTTTTGAGGGCGAGGTTTCAACGGGCTGTATCGGGAATGTGATTCAGAGGCAGCTCGGTGGAGTCGATGACCCTCCGCAGAATGAAGCTCGAATGCACGTCTGCGACACCCTCGATGCGAGTGATGGTGTTGAGCAGAAACTCCTGGTAGGCGTCCATGTCCGGCACCACCACCTTCAATAGATAGTCCGCCGACTGTCCTGTTATCAGCAACAACTCTGTGACTTCCGGGTGCTTTCTGATCTGCGCTTCGAAATGTTCGAAGCGGTCCGGCGTGTGTCTGTCCATGCTGATCAGGACCAGAGCGTTCAGCTTCAGGCCCAGCTTCGCGGGGTTAAGCAGGATGACATGGCGATCGATGACGCCTTCGTCCTCCAGTTGCTTGACCCGTCTGGCGCAGGGCGTGGCGGAGAGGCCGACGCGCTCAGCCAGTTCTGCATTGGTCAGACGGCCGTTGCTTTGCAGTTCCTTTAGAATGCGTTTGTCGAGTCTATCCATCTACCTCTCCTTTTTGATTTAGATATAATAACCAATATATAATTTAATATTAGTTATATTATCTAATTTAATGCCGTTTTGTTGGAAAATATGATTAGAAAAACTCCTATTAGTTGTCTACTCTAGCCAGCATTGAAATCCATTCAGCGTGCTGCTGAAGATGCTGATAAGAGGTCCGGGAGACATCATGTTCGATCATAGAAAGTACAAGCCCTTCCCACCCATCGCGATTTCTGATCGCACCTGGCCGGATAAAGTCATTACCAAGGCCCCGCGTTGGTGCAGCGTGGATCTGCGCGATGGTAATCAGGCTCTGATCGAGCCGATGTCCGTTGCCCAGAAGAAGGCGATGTTCGACCTGCTGGTGGAAGTGGGTTTCAAGGAGATCGAGGTGGGATTCCCCGCCGCGTCGCAGCCAGATTTCGACTTCGTGCGCTATCTGGTGGAGGAGAAGCGCATCCCCGACGACGTGACCATTCAGGTGCTGACCCAGGCCCGTCCGGAGTTGATCAAGCGTACTTTCGATGCCCTGAAGGGCGTGAAAAAGGCGATTCTGCATGTTTACAACTCCACCTCGATCGTGCAGCGGGACAAGGTGTTCAAGCTGGACAAGGCCGGTATCATTGGCATCGCTGTCAACGGTGCGAGAACGGTGATGGAGGCGGCGGCCAAAGCGCCGGATACGGAGTGGACCTTTGAGTATTCGCCGGAGAGTTTTACCGGTACGGAAATGGAGTTTGCTGTGGAGGTGTGCAACGCGGTGATCGACGTATGGCAACCCACGCCGCAGAAACCGGCGATCCTGAATCTGCCCTCTACCGTGGAAATGGCGACACCGAACGTGTACGCGGATCAGATCGAGTGGTTCTGCCGTCATGTCAACAAGCGTGACTCCGTGGTCATCAGTCTGCATACGCACAATGACCGTGGTTGTGGCGTGGCGGCCGCCGAGCTGGGTGTGTTGGCGGGTGCTGATCGTGTCGAGGGTACCTTGCTCGGCAATGGCGAGCGCACCGGCAACATGGACATCGTGGTCATGGCGATGAATATATATAGCCAGGGCATCGAACCGATGTTGGATTTCAGCGACATGGACAAGATCGTGACAGTAGTGAAGAGCTGCACGCAGATCGATGTGCATCCACGTCAGCCGTATTCCGGCGATCTGGTGTTCACTGCTTTCTCCGGCAGTCATCAAGATGCGATCAAGAAGTGTTTGGACATGTATACCGAGGGCGAGACCTGGGACATTGCATATCTGCCGATTGATCCGCGCGATCTGGGCCGTACCTATCAGGACGTGATTCGCGTCAACAGTCAGTCTGGCAAGGGCGGTGTGGCTTATGTGCTGGCCAGCAAGTTCGGTTTCGATCTGCCGCGGTGGTTGCAGATCGAGTTTTCGCGAGTCGTGCAGAAGCGTGCCGAGGACACCGGGCAGGAAATTTCTCCGGATACCATCTGGGACTTGTTCAGGGAGCACTATCTCTCTGAATCGAACCCGGTGCGGCTGGACAGCTTCAGTATGCAGCGCGCCAATGAAAAAGGGCGGGAGACTTTCTCGGCGGGCATCCGCTGCTTCGATGAGTATCTGACTGTGACTGGCGAGGGTGACGGGGTATTGGATGCGTTTGTCGAGGCGCTGAAGAAGGCAACTGGCATCGATTTCGAGATCATGGAGTACGGTGAACACGCATTGGGGCAGGGCGCGGACGCGGAAGCTGTGACCTATATTCAGCTGAAGAACAAGTCCACCCGTTATACAGGCGTCGCGACGAGCCGGGACATTGTGTCCTCGTCCCTCAACGCTCTGCTCCGCGCTGCTAGCCAGCTGATCAGCGAGAGCCAGGAACGCCGAGTAGCCTAAGTAGTTTAATCGCAGTTCCGCGCCTCGACCGGTTCACAAGACCATCCGGGGCAGCATCTTCACGAGAGATGTTGCGGAACCCCCCGCCTAGCAATGACAACTATTTCCCTTCACAGCAAACTTTCACCCGCTTCCTTGCGACCAACCTCCTGAACAACTTATTCTTGTGCCTCATTTCACTGCGGAGCGATCCATCCGATGGGCCGGAATAAAACAGATTGCAATCTAAATCAATGAGTTGCGTGGGTCTGACCCAATGAGTCTCAGAGATCAGGATGAGTTGCTGATAGACGATGCGCTGAAGGGTTCTGCGCGGGCGTGGGAGAGGCTCGTCAAGCGCTATGAGCTGCAGGTCTACAATTTCAGCCTCAGGCTTATGGGCAATCAGACCGACGCGCTCGATCTCATGCAGGAAGTCTTTATCGGTGTGTTCCGTAATCTGCACCGTTTTCGCGGCGAGTCTCTGTTCACAACCTGGGTGTTCCGGATCGCTCACAACAAAGCCGTTGATATGAACCGGCGTCGTCGCCTGTTCAACGAGAAGGATCTCTATTGGCAACAGGATGCCGACGATGATGAAGTCGACCCTTTTGAGCAACTCAGTGACACTCGTCCGCAGCAGGACCCCGCATTCGAGTTGGTGGAGGAGCGCGGCAATAAAGAGATCAGTCGTTATCTGGCCGTGCTGTCGTGGGACCAGCGCCTGATCGTGGAGCTCAAGTTGTTCCAGTCTCACACATTCGAAGAAATCGCGGAGCTGCAGGACATCCCCGCGAACACCGCCAAGACCCGTTTTTACAGTGCCTTGAAGAAACTCAAGGGCCTTATGGAGCAGGAACATGACATGTAAAAAAACCGAATTGCTAGTGGTCGAGTATCTGGAAGCAGATATGTCTGCCGGGCAGCGCTTAATTCTGGAACGCCATCTTCGCGACTGTGCGCATTGCCGGCAGGAATTGTCGGCGGCACAGCGAACGCAGGCACGCTTGCGCCATTGGCAGGACGAGCCAGTGCCACAGTGGAATCGCATTCCGGAATCTTTGCAGCAGGCCGGAAAGCCACGACAATGGTCTGGTTTGTTCGGCTGGCAGTGGGCGCCGCTGTCGGTGTCATTCCTGCTGGCACTGGCAGTGCTGTTCAACGTCCAAGTCAGCTCGACACCAAATGGAATCGTGGTGGCCTTCGGCGGTTCTGCCGGAATAGACGAGGCAGAGCTTGCGGAATATCTGACCCGCTTGGAGCAGCAGGAAGAACAGTTGCAGGCGCTGACTGTGCGAATGGAAGAGCGCCAGGACGCCGCCAATGGGCGTCTGCTGGAGAGCGTCTTGACCCAGTTCGGGGAGACCACCTCGCGCAGTCTGGAGCAGGTGATTGCCTATGTCGAAGAGCAGCGGCAGCAGGATCTGCAGTTGTTACAGAGCAGTTATCAACAGCTCGCCGACAGTGATTTCCAGACTATTCGTTCGGTGCAGGAGCTGGCGACTTATGTGCAGTATCAGGCGGGATCGCGTTGAAGCAATTTTCCGGAGACATCCTATGATAAGCGTGCCAGGTCGAAGAGTCCGAGCGGCGTTGCGATTGTTCGGCGGAGTGGGACTGCTGTGTGCTCTGGGGGTGGCCGATGCGCAACCGGAGCAGGCGCAGATTGACGAACTGCGCAAGAGCATTGACATATTTTCCGGAGTGCTGCGCGAGGCTCTGGGGTTGAACAATCGCGCAGGCATTTTCAGTCCGTTGAACGGCTCGGTGCAGGGAATGTATCTTGTCGATCAAGGCGTGGTGCTGGAGCTGGTTACGCCGTTGTCCAGCACACGACCGTTCTATGGACTGCAATCTCTGAATTCGTCTTTGCAGGAACTTTCCGGGCAGCTCTCCAGCATGGCCGCCTCGCAAACCTTCAGGCTGCAGCGCTTGGACCTCAGTGGGAGCGACACCTCGACGATTGCGCCGTCTGATTCCGCCCAGCAACCCTATCGTGAAATACTGGAGCGCCTCGCCACCATCGATTTCAGTGCCGAAGTGGAAGGATCACTGCGCAATGCCGCCGAGACTGCGCGCTCTTTGAGTCTGGTCGGGCATATCGATCAGGCTCAGTATGATGAGTTGATGCGAGAGATGAGCCAATTGCGCGAACAGATGAGCGAACGCGCCCTGGCGTTTCAGGCTTTGCGGAATCGCATCAGCACCGAGAGTGCGGGAGCCCCGGCACCCGATGCGTCGGCGACCGCGCGCTGGCAGCAAGAGATCGATGAGCTGTTGCGTGCCGTCGAGCCCCTGCGTGAGACGGCAGCAGCCAGAGCTCAGGCGCTGCGCGAACAGAGCGAACAGTCCAGGCTGGCCCGTGAGGAACAATGGCAGCGAGATCTGGTGACATTTGAAGACCGCCTCTTTGCTGTGGTGTGTGATTACAGTGCGGCACTGCGGGCTTTGCCGGAAGGAGAGCATTTGACGCTGGTGCTCAAGGGGCTGGGAGAGGAGACAGATGTTCGACGTGAGGATCGTATTCATGTCTTGCAAAATGCGGATATGCAACGCTGCTTGCTGGAGGACATGAATGCCGCGCAGTTGCAGAAAAGCGCCAGCACTTACAGTTTCTGACCGTCACACAATCGGCTAGCGCAATCTTACCGGTTGTGGCGCTCACGGTATGAATCAGTAGGGAGCCCCTGTGATGTTGGCATCGGCGGGCACGAACTGTCTCGCATCGTCTTCAGCCTGATACAGACGTGTAATCATCAGCATCACTCCCGGCACATCCAGGAGATCGAAATTGGTGAGGGTCAGTTTTCTGCGGATGCGTTCACGTGTGATGTAAGGCACGCCCCGCGAATCAAAGTTAAGATAGTTGAAGTAGTCATTGTCATCGCCCCAATTGCTGGAAATTACTTCTTGCCCCACCCGTCCATCCAGGCGAGGGAACGGGTAGAACCAGCGACCTCCCTGCAGCCCTGCTTCATACGTAATGATATTGCCATCAGGGTAGAACCAGGTCTCATCTTCTATCCTGAAGCGGTAAGTGGCTACTCGTCCGCCTGGCCAGTACACGGGTTCGCCCGAATGAGTCCAGTGGTGACTCATGGCACGGCCGTTGGGGTAATAGATGGAAACATCCCTGCCGGCACCTGCCATGAACAATTGTCCATTCGGGAAGTACCAGGCGTCATAGTAAAGGTCTCGGGAGATCCGTGTGCCATTGCTGTAGCGGGATTCATAGCGCGTGTTATCTGTCAGGATCACTGACTGGCAGACCCGACGATTGAGCTCCTTCAGGGAGTTCTGCATCGACTCCAGTTGTGAGCGGCTGTCGCTGTTGCCGGGCAACAAGATGTTCACGGCCACCATTTTGGCCATGTATTCAACGGTAGCGCAGCCGGTGCTGAAATTGTCGGACCCGGTTCCGGAGACATCCGCGAAGAGTCGCGGACTCATCAGAAGCAGAACGAAGAGTGTCAGAAGTCTGTGCATTTTGGTTTTTCTCCGCTAATCATTTCCGTGCTTGCAACAATGTCCTGAAGGATGCGTTGAGCATGATTTGAGATTGAACCTGGGAACGTGAATCCAAGCTGAACAAGCGGCGGATGAGTCATGAAAAGCATTGCACAGTGAGTAAAAAGCAGGGCTAGGTACTATTGGTATAGTTTCTGTTTATCTTATAAAATGCTTTTAAATCAGGGTCAGACTTATGAGTATAGGCCAGTTTTGGTCAGCTAGAGCCCCGATAAAAATGTAGTCCCAATAACAATTGAGAGCGGTGTGGTAAGGAGAAAAAGATGGACTGTCCCAAGTGTAATGCCAAAATGGCCGAGCGTTCAGTTGAAGTGCTACAGGGTAAGATAGTGATCGACCAGTGCACGAGTTGCAAAGGTCTGTGGTTCGATCTTGGCGAGGCTGAGCAGCTGAAGAAGTCGTGGATGTCTGACTTTTTGGATACCGGGGACCCCAAGGTTGGCAAGACTTACAACCGTGTTCGTGACATTCAATGCCCGCGCTGTGGCAAAGGTATGAACAAGTTGGCTGACAAGCGTCAGCCGCACCTGCAATACGAAGCCTGTGAAACGCATGGCATGTTCATGGACGCAGGCGAGTTCACCGATTACAAACACGAGACTCTGCTGGACTTCTTCAGAGGCATCATCGCGACCATCAAGCGAGTGTGAGTTCGGATTTTCCTGCCTGACTGCTCGCCTTGGCCAGTGTTGACCAGCGCGGGTGCATCCAGATAGCTCTCGAAGCACATAGGGTCGGGAGTTGTCTGAACTTCCCCAGATCCATCCAGTGATTGACCGGTGAGTGGAAGTCCGACCCTGTTGATGCCCACAGGTCGTGGTCAGCGCAGAGAGCGCCCATGTGCGCAATCTTATCGGGGTCAAGATTGGAGTAACTTACCTCTAGCGCCTCCCCCTTTGCCGCCGCGAATTCCTCTACCAGACGGCGCAGCTTTTGATTGCTGACGCTATAGCGGTTTGGGTGAGCTAGAATCGGGATGCCGCCGGCGCATCGAATCGCATTGACGGCCGTCGCAATTTCACACCACTGTGCCTGCGCGCCAAAGCGTCCCTTGCTGCCCAGAAAATTCTTGAAAGCGTGGTCTTTGCTGCGCGCCAGGCCGCGATCGATGAGAAACTGGGCGACATGGTTGCGACTTACGGCGTTGCATGGCAGGGTCTCCAGATAGGCCATCAGTCCGCACACACCTGCTTTCTGCAGGCTCATGTCCATCGTGCGCGCGCGCTGCAGGCGCAGGGCCTGCTGATCTGTCAGCAGCGTCTTTAGGGTTGTCTCGTGACGATCGATGCCCAATCCCACCACGTGAATTTCCCGTTGATCCCACAGGCAGGAGATCTCCACGCCCTGCATAATGGTCAATGAGTCGGCTTCCGGCAAGGTGCCGAGATGCTCGAAGGCTTCGGTAGTGTCGTGGTCGGTGATCGCCAAGACATCGACCCGATTGCTGCGTGCTCTTGCGACTAGTTCCGCGGGAGACAGGGAGCCGTCGGAAAAATACGTGTGGGAGTGCAAGTCTGCCAGCATATGGAGTTCGCGATTCGGCCAGGGGCGGCAAGGTTAACTCCTTGATCACGTAGTGTAAACCGACCTCGGTCTGGCGGATTTCAAAAGTTGACTAAATTACATGGGTATTTCATACTTCAAGGACTACGGCGTTCATTTGGGGCAAGTCTATGCGCTTAACAACCAAAGGCAGATATGCTGTGACGGCACTGCTTGATCTGGCGATTCACGCAGATGAAGGTCCGATCAATCTGGCTGAAATTTCTCATCGGCAGGGAATATCCCTTTCCTATCTGGAGCAGTTGTTCGCGAAGCTGCGTCGGAGTGAGCTTGTCTGCAGCGTCCGTGGTCCCGGTGGCGGTTATCGTCTGGGCAAGACTCCCCAGTCTATTCGCATCGCGCACATCATTGACGCCGTCAACGAATCGGTTGATGCCACCCGCTGCCAGGGCAAGGGTAATTGCCAGCAGGGTGAAAAATGTCTGACTCATCACCTTTGGGAAGATCTCAGCGAGCGCATTCACGATTTCCTTGGTAGCATCAGCCTTGCTGACTTGATCACCAAGAGCGAAATCAAGCGTATCGCGGCGCAACAGGATCAGCGGCAGGGGCAGTTTGGTCAGCCCGAGCTAGACGGAGCCCGAATCGCTGCCACTTTCTTGCAGTGAGCCTCTTTACAGCGACCTAGTTGACAGTAGCCCGGCGATGCCCCCGCTGGCTGACGGGCCTTGATGGAGAAAACATGCAGTTGCCCATATACCTCGACTATGCCGCTACCACCCCCATTGATCCTGCTGTCGCCGCTAGAATGTTAGAATGTCTGACTTTGGACGGCAATTTTGGCAATCCAGCGTCGCGCTCACACCTGATTGGCTGGCGCGCCGAGGAAGCCGTCGAAGAAGCCCGTCGCCATGTCGCCGATCTGGTGTGCTGTGATCCCCGTGAGATCGTCTGGACATCTGGCGCCACAGAATCCAACAACCTGGCATTGAAGGGTGTCGCGCATTTCCACAGCGATCGCGGCCGCCACATCATCAGTTCCTGCATCGAACACAAGGCTGTGCTGGACAGTCTGCAGCAGCTGGAGCGTGAAGGCTTTGAGGTCACCCTGCTGCGACCTGATGCCCACGGTGTTGTCAGCCCCTCCAAGGTCGAGGCGTCGCTGCGCCCGGACACAATCCTGGTGTCACTGATGCACGTCAACAATGAGATCGGTTCAGTTAACGACATCGCCGCGATCGGAACGCTGACGCGCGCCCGCGGGGTGCTCTTCCATGTGGATGCCGCCCAGAGCGCAGGCAAGATGCCTATTGACCTGAGCACCTTGCAGGTCGACCTGATGTCGTTTTCAGCCCACAAGATGTATGGCCCCAAGGGAGTCGGTGCTCTGTATGTGTGCCGCTCGCCTAAGGTATTGATCGAAGCACAGATTCACGGGGGGGGGCATGAACGAGGAATGCGCTCCGGCACACTCGCGACACATCAGTTGGTGGCAATGGGTGAGGCATTTCGTCTGGCGGCGCAGCGCCTGCAGGAAGATACGGCCCGCCTGCGCTCGCTGCGTAGTCAGTTGCTGGTGGGTTTGAGTGGTCTGGAGGGTATGTCCTTGAATGGGCATCCCGAACAGAACGTCCCCGGCATCATCAATCTCGCCTTTGCGGGAGTCGACGGGGAGTCACTGCTGCTTTCCCTGCGCGAATTGGCGGTATCGTCGGGTTCGGCATGTACGTCTGCGAGCATGGAGCCTTCTTATGTGCTGCGAGGATTAGGGCTGGCTGATGAGCTGGCCCAGAGTTCGCTGCGCATTTCACTGGGGCGTTACACCTCGGTTGCGGATATCGAAACAGCCATTTCCTGCGTGCACCGCGCCGTGACAACCCTGCGTCAACAGACGCTCGCTTGATTAAAAAGCGAACAGAAAAACCCGTATAAATAAGAATTGTTACCAAGTATAATGCCCGGTTTTCTGAACTTGTAACCGGTTATGGAGTTATTTGCATGGCAATCGAACGTACTTTATCCATCATCAAACCCGATGCAGTCGCTAAAAATGTGATCGGCGAGATCTACACCCGTTTCGAAAAAGCAGGTCTGAGCATTGTTGCTGCCAAGATGCTGCGTCTGACCGACGTGACGGCTGGTGGGTTTTACGCTGAGCACCGCGAGCGTGGCTTTTTCCGCGATCTGATCACATTCATGACCTCTGGCCCCGTGATTGTGCAGGTGCTGGAAGGTGAAAATGCTGTGGCCCTGCACAGGGATTTGATGGGTGCTACTAACCCGGCGCAAGCGGCGCCAGGCACCATTCGTGCTGATTTCGCAGTTTCGATTGATGCCAATGCTGTTCACGGCTCTGACTCAGCGGCTTCTGCGGCGCGCGAAATTGCTTACTTCTTCAGTGCAACCGAAATCTGCAGTCGCGGTTGATTCCGAGTTCGCGGTGACGGTAATAGAGAGCCTGTGATGACGACGCGCGAAACGAAAATCAACCTGATGGGATTGAGTCTGCCAAAGATGCAGGCATTTTTCCTGGAACTGGGAGAAAAACCGTTTCGCGCGAGTCAAACTCTGAAGTGGATGCATCAGCGCGGTGTTATAGACATCGACGCGATGACAGATATCAGTAAACCTCTGCGCGAGAAGATGAAGGCTGTGGCGGAAATACGCCTGCCGAAGATCACGCAGGAGTTTCGCTCTGTGGACGGCAGTTGCAAGTGGATTGTGCAGGTGGAGAGTGGCAGCAGCGTAGAGATGGTATTCATCCCGGAGGCTGGACGTGGCACCTTGTGCATCTCCTCGCAAGCGGGCTGCATTCTGGATTGCAGTTTTTGTGCGACAGGCAAGCAAGGTTTCAACAGTAACCTGACGGTGGCCGAGATCATCGGTCAGCTCTGGTGGGCGAATGAGAAGCTCGCCGGTTTTGGTGTGAAACCAGCCCAGGAATGGAGCGAAGATGGCAAGCCGGCGCAGAACTCGCGTCCGGTCAGCAATGTTGTGATGATGGGGATGGGCGAGCCACTGCTCAATTTCGACAACGTTATGGATGCGCTCACGCTCATGATGGAAGATCAAGCCTACGGTCTGTCCAAGCGTCGTGTGACGATCAGTACCTCGGGTGTGGTTCCGGCCATAGATCGATTGAAGGATTACACCGACGCGTCGCTGGCGGTTTCTCTGCACGCGCCGAATGATTTACTGCGCAACGAGCTGGTGCCGATCAACAAGAAATATCCGATCAAGGAGTTGCTGCGCAGCGTGTCCGGTTATATGGACGGCCTCAGTGACCGGCGCGTACCGGTGATCGAATATACGCTGATTGCCGGCGTCAATGATCATCGCCAGCATGCCCGTGAGCTGGCGCAATTGCTTAAAGATTTCCCATGCAAGATTAACCTGATTCCGTTCAATCCGTTTGCGCTGTCTGATTATCGCCGCCCGAGCAGTACGTCGATTTCGAACTTTCGGCAGATTCTGCACGAGGCCGGCTACACGGTAACGGTCAGAACTACGCGGGCTGATGATATCGGTGCGGCCTGTGGTCAACTGGTGGGAGAGGTCGGTGACAATACCCGCCGCAGCCAGCGTTATCGGGATGCAGCCGAGGCCCAGAATGAAGGCTCGGGAAAAAGTGGGACTGCCCCTGAGGGCACTGGTAAGCGTTTCAGCAAGACGGATAATCTGGCGGTTGCAGTAGACAGGCCCGCCGTGTGACGTGTGATCGCTGTGTGAAGACGCAGAGTTTTTTCGGTAAGTCAGCATGAGGTCGGCATGAGCTTGATGCGGTCAATGACACTCTGCATCGTGGTGATGGTGGGGCTTATGTCCTGCGTGACCACGACGACAGGTGGTTTCAGTACCGAGCCTTCGCAGGAACGTGCCGAGCGGGATTTTGTGCAGCTGTCAATTGGCTATTTCGAGGCCGGTGATATGGCGGCGGCCCGGCGCAATATCAACAATGCGCTGGCGATCAATGAGCGCAGTTCCGATGCCTACAACGTGCTTGCGCTGGTGCTGCAACGTGAAGGCGATACTGAACTGGCCCGTGAGACCTTCGAGCGGGCGCTGAGCCTGAACGGCAACAATTCGCGGGCACGTAACAACCTGGCCGCGCTGTTGTTCGATATGGAAGAGTTTGAGCGGTCTTACAGGGAACTGGAGACTGTCGCCAATGACACGACCTATGAGGCACGTGAGCTGGCGTTTGAAAATCTGGGCCTGAGCGCCCTGCGCACAGAGCGACCGGAACGCGCGGAGTACGCGTTCGAAAGAGCTCTGCAGCTGAACAGTAATCTGTATCGCTCGTCGCTGGAGCTGGGGCAGATCAAGTACGACAAGGGAGAGTTTGCGGAGTCGATGAACTATTACAATCAGTTCGTGACTTCCAGCAACTTCTATAATGTTGTCCAGACTCCTCGCAGTCTGTGGCTGGGAATCCAGCTGGAGCTCCGTTTCGACAACCAAGAGAGTGCCGCCGCCTACGCAGTTTTGCTGGAGGGGCTGTACAAAGACTCACCGCAGTATCAACTATTCATGAATTCGCAAAATGACCAGTAACGACAATGCTCAGGAATTACATCCGCCAGGCCAGTCCCTGGACACCGGACCAGGTGAACTGCTAGCCAGAAAGCGCGAGGCGCTGGGCATGACAGTCCAGGAAGTGGCCGATGAGCTGCGCATTACCATGTACTATGTGCGTTCTCTCGAAGAGAATGCGTTCGATAGACTGCCCGGCGAGGTGTTTGTCCGTGGCTACATCCGCGCCTATGCTGGCCTGCTGAAGCTGGACCCTCAGGTGGTGATCAACGTCTTCAATGAATGCGCGCACAAACCGGGTGTTAAGCACGAGATCTTCGCGACTCATACCCGACGTCGTGGCGACAGAAATCGGTCCTGGATCATCGTGTCAGGTGTCGCCTTCGTCGCCATCGCTATAGCGCTATGGTATTTCAACAGCGGTGTGCCTGCTCCGACGCCGACGCCGGGCAGTGCTGCTGGCCAGTCGCAGAGCTCCGGCAGAACGGCGAATTCAACTATCCAGAACGCGAATGCCGGGGACCGCTTTCCAGCCGTTGCCCCGTCCGCAGTGTCGCCGGCAACCAACACTTCAACAACGGCACCGGCGGTGACACCGAACTCATTGACGCCGGACAGCGCTATTGCGACCGATCGTGCGCAGCAGTTACCCGGAGCTACTTCAGGCACGCTCACGCAGCCAACTCAGTCAGCACCAACCCAGTCAGCACCAACCCAGTCAGCACCAACCCAGACAGCACCAACCCAGTCAGCGTCAGCGCAGACCCCACCCGCGCAGGGCCTGCCGACTCAGAACTTGCCAATCCAGAGCCAGAGCACTCCAACGCAGAACCAATCAACGCCGGGCGCTCCAGTACAGACCGCCCCAGTTCCAACCGACGCGGCCCCCGCGACCGCGCCAACTGGGCCTGCACCGACGGGTACTCCTGTACAGCAACCGACACAGGAAACCCCTGTCGATGATGTGGCGCGCGTAATCAATGTCGACGCCGGGGGGGAGGATGTGGTGCAGATCATCTTCAAAGGTAACAGTCTTGTGGAAGTCGACGACGGTAATGACAAACAGATTTACAGCGACATTCAGGAAGCGGGCGATGTGGTTCTCATCAATGGTTCAGCACCGTTTGAAATCCTGCTGGGTGATGCTTCTACTACTGAATTGAGATTGAACGGCAGCAGAGTCGACTTCAGCTCAAGCATTCGCATTGATAACTCCGCCAGGCTCACTATTGGCCTTTGACAGCATTGGACGTTGCAGATCATGAGTACACATACCGTCATCCCGCGCCGTAAAACCCGTCAGATCATGGTCGGTAACGTCCCCGTCGGGGGTGATGCGCCGATCACCGTGCAGACGATGACCAATACCGAGACTTGCGATGTCGAGGCAACGGTCACGCAGATTGAGCGCATTGTGCGCGCCGGCGCCGATATCGTGCGTGTGTCTGTTCCCTCAATGGAAGCGGCGGATGCCTTTCGCGAGATTAGAAAGCGTGTGAACGTGCCACTGGTGGCTGACATTCATTTTGATTACAAGATCGCGCTGAAAGTCGCCGAGTATGGCGTTGACTGCCTGCGAATCAATCCCGGCAACATCGGCAGCGAGAAGAGAATCCGTGCCGTCATCGACTCAGCGAAAGACAAAGGTATTCCGCTGCGTATCGGCGTGAATGCCGGTTCGCTAGGAAAGGTGTTGCTGCGCAAGTATGCAGAACCTAACGCCGATGCGATGGTGGAATCGGCGCTGACTCAGATCGACATTCTCGACAAACTCGATTTCCAGAACTTCAAGATCAGTCTCAAGGCGTCCGAAATTTTCATGACCTTGGAGGCCTATCGCAAACTGGCCGAGCAGATCGATAACCCGTTTCATCTCGGGATCACCGAAGCGGGAGGGCTGCGCTCCGGCACGGTGAAGTCCGCGATCGGGCTTGGCGCGCTGTTGATGGACGGCATCGGCGATACTATTCGCATTTCATTGGCGGCTGATCCGGTAGAGGAAGTGAAGGTTGGTTTTGACATCCTCAAGAGTCTCGGCATCCGCAGTAAGGGTGTGAACCTGGTGGCCTGCCCCAGTTGCTCACGCCAGAACTTCGATGTCATCAGTGTGGTCAATCAGCTGGAAGCCCGTCTCGAAGACATTATTACACCGGTGGACGTGGCCGTGATCGGCTGCATCGTCAACGGACCGGGCGAGGCGAGGGTGGCCGAGATCGGTCTGACCGGCGCCAGCCCGAGCAACCTCGTCTACATCGAGGGCAAACCCCACCACAAGATCGACAACAACAAGCTGGTGGACGAGCTGGAGATCTTGGTCAGGGAGCGCGTGGCCCAGAAGCTGGCGACCCAACAGGCTCGCATCGCTGCACGACATCCGGACATCATCGCGACTGACTGATTCCGGTGCTGTTGCTGCAAAGGTTGTTGATTTGCAGTTGTAGATTCAGAGACACAAACGACTATGAGCAAGATTCAAGCAATCAGGGGGATGAATGACATCCTCCCCGGCGAGACGCCGGTCTGGCAGTACCTCGAAAGCACAGTGCAGGGCATCCTGCAACGCTATGGCTACCGCGAGCTGCGTTTCCCCGTGTTGGAACATACCCAGCTTTTCAAACGCTCCATTGGTGAGGTCACCGACATCGTCGAGAAGGAGATGTACAGTTTCGACGACCGCAATGGCGAGAATGTCAGTCTGCGTCCCGAAGGTACTGCAGGCTGTGTGCGCGCCGCCGATGAACATGGCCTCCTCTATAATCAGCTGCAGAGGCTCTGGTACAAGGGGCCGATGTTCCGCTACGAACGTCCCCAGAAGGGCCGCTATCGTCAGTTTCATCAGATTGGGGTAGAGGCCTATGGCATGGCCGGGCCTGACATCGACGCGGAGGTTATCCTGTTGTCCGCCCGCATCTGGCGAGAACTCGGCCTCAGTGGCCATGTGCGGCTGGAGATCAACAACATCGGGACGTCGCAGGACCGCCGCGCCTACGGCCAGGCCCTGACCGACTTCCTGAGCCAGCGCGAGGAGTCTCTCGACGCGGATAGCAGACGCCGCCTGCTCAGCAATCCACTGCGTATTCTTGACAGTAAGGTGCCATCCACCCAGGCACTGCTGGTCGATGCGCCTTCGCTTGCCGAGTTTGTCGGCGAGGAGACCCGGGTGCATTTCGCCCGTCTCAAGCAACTGCTGACATTGGCTGGCATCGCGTTCGTGGAAAATCTGCGCCTGGTGCGCGGGCTCGATTACTACAACAACATGGTATTTGAGTGGACCACCGACGCCCTCGGTGCTCAGGGCACGGTCTGTGCTGGTGGCCGTTACGACGGCCTGGTCGAGCAGCTAGGTGGCCGGGGTACTCCGGCTGTGGGTTTTGCCATGGGTGTAGAGCGACTGGTACTGCTGCTGCAGGAGGCGGGCAGTCTTCCGGCCACACTAACCCAGGCCGTGGACCTGTTCATTGCCGCCACGGAGTCGCTCAGCGCCGAGGCCATGCTGTTGTCTGAAACCCTGAGGAGCGAGTTGCCGGGGCTGCGGATACAGCTGAACTGTGGCGGTGGAAAGATCAGCAACCAGCTCAAGAAGGCCTATAATAGCGGCGCCCGACTGGCGCTGGTGCTGGAGCCAGAGGACGGGCAGGAAGAAACTGGCGCCTCCGCAGGTCTGACCACTGTGCGCCTGCGTCACTTGGACGACGAGGCGACCAGCTCGCTGGTGGCCATTGTCGAGCTGGTGCCAACGCTGCGCGGCCTGATTTCCGGCGCTTGACAGTACGGGGCCGCTAATTCAGGATGCCCTACCCTGAGCGATACAGGCTCGACAGTGACGTAATTTAGTAATAACCGAATTCATCAAGCAAGAAATAAAGACTTAGACAGGAGCTATTTGTGGCGTTCAGTACCGAAGAAGAAGAATCCCTTGATTCCATCAAGCGCTGGTGGAATGAGAGTGGCAAGTCCCTCCTGATTGGCGTCATTGTCTTCGCCGTTGGCTATCTGGGCTGGACCCAGTGGCAGCAGATGCAGGCAGCCGATCTTGGCGAGGCGTCCGATCTCTATGAAGAGATCGGCATGACCGTCGTGGTGGCTCCCGGACAGACGCTGACCGAGGAAGCCCGGGCGACTGCCATGGGTCTCGCGCAGCAATTGAAGACCGAGCATCCCGATTCCGTGTATGCACTGTATGGCGCGCTGTTTGGTGCACGCCTTGCCGTTGAGGCAAGCGATCTGAACACAGCTGAGACTGAGTTGCAGTGGCTGCTGGATAATGCGGCAACCGGCCTGATGGGAGCGACCGACGAGTCGCTGATCATTACCGCCAAACTGCGTCTGGCACGGGTAATTCTCTCCAAGGGCGAGGGGCAGCGTGCATTGGATGTGCTGGCGACGATAACTGAACCGGGCGGCTTCGAGGCTCAGGTGGCGGAAGTTCGTGGCGACTCTTATGTCAGTATGGATATGCTGGTGGAGGCCGAGGCCTCTTACCAGGCTGCCGTCGCGGCAGGTTCCACCAGCCAGACGCTCCAGATGAAACTCGATGACGTGGCCGTTGGCAGTTAAGGAATAGAGGCATGAACACTGTAGTGACAGCACTTTGCCTGGGCGCCAAGAGCAGCGAGACGTTTGCCGGTAGTCGTCGCAAGACTTTGGCCAGAGTGGCGCTGGCTGCGCTGCTGCTTTTGACGCAGAGTGCGTGCACTGTGTTCCAGCCAGTAGCCGATCTGTTCGGAGACGACGATGTCGAGGGGCCGACCGAGCTGCAGGATTTCGAGCAGGAATTGCGTTTGAACAGATTGTGGAGCGTCGGCGTCGGTGACGGCCAGGGCCGTTACTACAATCAGCTCACTCCCGCCATTGACCGTGAATTCATCTTTGCCGCCGGTGCCGATGGGACGGTGGTCGCCGTCAATCGCGTCGATGGTGACGTGCTCTGGCGCAATCGAACCGACGAGTCTATTTCGGGCGGTGTCGGCGCTGCCTTCGGAATGGTGCTCTTCGGTACCCGCGAGGCCGAGGTGTTTGCGCTGGACCAGATTTCCGGCCGCGTTCTGTGGAGTGCTCCGGTCAGCAGCGAAGTGCTGGCAGCACCCCAGACCAACGGGGAAGTGGTCGTCGTCCAGACCGTGGACGGTAAGCTGATCGGGTTGGAAGCCGCCACCGGTATGCAGCGCTGGATCTATGAAACGACGATTCCTGCCTTGACCCTGCGCGGCAGCAGCAAACCGGTACTTGCAGGAGACACGGTGCTGGCAGGGTTTGCCAGCGGCATGATCGCCGCCGTCAACGCCGAGAATGGCTTTATGCTCTGGGAAGAACGGGTCGCGATCCCGCAGGGCCGTTACGATATCGAACGCGTCATCGACGTCGATGGTGATCTGTTGCTCTCGGGCAACACCGTGTTCGCCTCCAGCTATCAGGGCAATCTGATGGGTCTGGATGTTGCCACTGGCCGTATTGTCTGGGGCATCGAAGCCTCCAGCTATCACGGTCTGGCACAAGGTTTTGGCAATATTTATTACAGCAATGACAAGAGCCACCTGATTGCTCTGCGCAGCAATTCGGATCAAGTCGTGTGGGAAAATGATGACCTGCGGCTGCGCAGCATCACCGCTCCAGCGACGCTTGGTAACTATGTGGCCGTTGCCGATTTTGAGGGCTATCTGCATCTGCTCTCCCAGATCGATGGTCATTTCATCAGTCGTGTGCGGGTCGATGGCGATGGAGTTCGCGCCAGCCTTGTCACCGACAGCAACACCATTTACGTATTCGGCAACAGCGGTCAGCTCGTCGCCTATTCCATCCGCTAACGCCTCCGCCGGCGCCTCTTAACAGGCGCCCGGCCACACAGCAATTCATGGTTCAATGGTACTGATATGAGACCGGTTCTAGCCTTGGTTGGTCGTCCCAACGTCGGCAAATCCACACTTTTTAATCGTCTTACCCGTAGTCGTGACGCACTTGTTGCCGATCTGCCGGGTCTGACTCGCGATCGCCAGTATGGCGAAGGCCGCATCACCGATCGCCCCTTCATCGTCATCGACACGGGGGGCCTTTCCGGCGACGAGGAGGGCATCGATTTCGAGATGGCCTCTCAGTCCCTGCTCGCCATCGAAGAGGCTGACATCGTCCTGCTGATGGTAGATGGGCGCGCCGGCCTGCACCCGGGCGATACCCGTATCGTCGAGTATCTACGCAAAAAAGAGAAGAATACCTGTCTCGTCGTGAACAAGGTCGACGGAGTGGATGAGGACGTCGCCATGGGCGACTTCTTCGGTCTGGGCATCACCCGCATGTATCCCGTGACGGCCAGTCAGGGACGTGGTGTACGTAAGCTCATCGATGATGTGCTGGCGAGCTTTCCTGATGATGAGGAACTGGTGCCAGCCCCGCTGCGCGGTATCAAGATCGCCATCTCCGGGCGCCCCAATGTGGGTAAGTCCACGCTGGTGAACCGCATGCTTGGCGAAGATCGCGTCGTGGTTTATGACGAGCCTGGCACCACCCGCGACAGCGTCTACATTCCCTTCGAGCGCCATGGCGAACACTACACGCTGATTGACACCGCCGGTATCCGACGCCGTGGCAAGACCACCGAGACTGTCGAGAAATTCTCCGTGGTCAAGTCATTGCAGGCTATCGAGGATGCCAACGTGGTCATTCTCATCGTCGATGCGCGCACTGGGATCGTGGAGCAGGATTTGCACCTGCTCGGTTACGTGCTGGATGCGGGCCGCGCCCTGGTGATCGCCATCAACAAGTGGGACGGCCTGGACATGGAGCAGAAGGACAAGGTGAAGTCCGACATCCGCCGCCGCTTCGCATTTGTCGACTTTGCGCAGATCCATTTCATCTCCGCACGTCATGGCACCGGGGTGGGCGATCTCTATGAATCCATCCACGCAGCCTTCAACGCCGCTCAAAAGACGCTGACCACCAGTGTGCTGACCCAGGTGCTCGAGGCCGCTGTGCACGAGCACGCGCCACCGGTGGTTGACGGCCGCCGCATCAAGCTGCGCTATGCCCACGCCGGGGGACACAACCCGCCGATCATCGTGATTCACGGCAAGCAGACGGACAAGATTCCAGAAAGTTACAGTCGCTACCTGGAGAAGACCTTTCGGCATATCCTGAAACTGGAGGGCACTCCGGTGCGTATCCAGTATCGCAGCGACGATAATCCCTATGTGCGTGCCGAGCAGGATATGACTTATCAGCAGGTCGCCCAGAAGCGTCGCATCAAGAAGAACCGCAAGGCCCCGCGCAACGGGCCTGCGCCAGTCGTCAAGGGGCGACGCGGCAAGGAGAAACACTAAATCACGGCCTGTCAGGGCAGTTCTGGAGCAACACCACCAGCAGTGAGGGAGAGTTGAGTGATGAGTCGAGCAGGAATCGGTCACCAGGGACTTTTTTTGAGCGCTCTTCAAGGGCTTCTGCTCTGCTGCCTGATGCCCTTTGCGCCTGCCGCCGTCGCAGCAGAGTCTGCTTTGCACGAACCCTCCGGTCAGGAGGCTTGGATTCCGACGCCAGACGGCACCTTCGCCGAGTATGTCAGCCGCAATGAAGAACGTCTGCGGACGGTTCTCCAACAATCTTACTACGCGCTCAATCCCCGGCCCTTTGGCCCCGACTATCCGCTGGAGCGTGTGCTGCAGATGCGGGCGCCCTATGAACTGCTGCCGGATTTCCAGCGCTGTGCTCAGGGTTCAGCGTTGCCCGGCTCGGGCATGGGTTTCCTGCTGATCCACGGCCTCACCGATTCCCCCTACCTGCTGCGCGGCATGGCGGCTTCCCTGACCGGGCGCTATCCTTGTGCCATCGTGCGTGGCGTGCTGTTGCCGGGGCACGGCACGCGGCCGGGGGATAGTCTGGACATGCGTCACGAGGACTGGCTGCGCGTGACGGAGTTCGGTGTGGACAGCTTTCGTGGACAGGTGCAGTCGCTCTACATGGTGGGCTTCTCCACTGGTACATCACTGTCGGTACGTTATGTCGATGCCCATCGGGATGATGCACTGGTGAAGGGTTTGATCATGCTCTCGCCGGCGCTGGCCGCCCGCAGCCGCTCGGCGTATCTGGCACCCTACCTGCGCTGGTTCAGCGACTGGCTGGGCGTGGAAACGGAGCACGATGCGGCGCGCTATGAGTCGTTCTCGGTCAACGCTGGCGCCGAGTTCTATCTCCTCACCAGAGATCTGACCGATCCGGAATTTGCGCCTCTGTCCGTTCCAGTTTTCATGGCCGGAAGTGGCGATGACACTACGGTGAATATCGAGGCTGCCAGAGAGTTCTTCTGCAGCAAGACGCCGGTCGGCCCGAGCCGCATGCTCTGGTACAGCGCACAGGCCACCGGCAGCGAACCTGCAGCGCTCTGTCCCGGCCTGCAGGTGCTGCCCGCCGAAGCTCCGGACCAGCGTGTCTACAGCCTTTCCCACACCAGCATTTCCGTGCCCCCGCAAGACCCTCACTATGGTTTTGAGGGTGCCTACAGTATCTGCCTGCATTACGGAGACGGCAGCGCGGACTTCAATAGCTGTGTCAATGACGACTCCCAGACCGTCTATGGCGAACGCAATCTTGGCAGCGCAGGTCGCTACGAGGGCAAGCTGATTCGCCGTGGTTCGTTCAATCCGCACTATGCACAGATGTTCGAAGCGATTGCCTGCTTCATTGATGGCAACTGCTGACGGAAGCGTTGTACTTTTCTCCGATGCTGGTGGGATTGAATCTGTTGCTGGTGCTGGCCGTGTCTTCCACTGTGCTGTGGGCCATGTCCAGACCGATCGCCGGCCCTCGCTTCTGGAAGAAGCGAAGCACCTGCTGGAACGCCTGCTGGTAGCGGTGGCGGAGATTGAGGTGGGACATTCTGCTTCACGGAGGGCCCAGCAACAGGGGCGCAACCGGGTCGACATGGAGCCTTGAGCGGCACCGCTGAGTCCGTTGGAGTCAGAAGTTGTCGTCGGAATCTGCGTCGGCAACTTCCCGGAATACCATGTGCGGCTTGCCTGCAATGTAGCTCCTGCGAAATACCTCGAAGTACGTCTCCAGTGCCTGTGCTGCGGCCTCCTCTCCACCGATAGCCAGAATCATCGCTGCCACTTCTGCTGTGCATAGCTGATGTTTGTGCGCCGCTTCGCGCAGCTGATAGTTGGAGGCCTTTTCCGGATCAATTCCCAGTACTGGCAGGGCCGTCAGGCAGGGGCTTTTGAACATCTTCTTGGCCTGCCGCCAGGTACCATCGAGCATCACATACAGTGGAATGCGTCCTGCCTTGACGCCGGCAGCTAAAGCCGGAGTGTTGATGCAGCGCTCCGGCGTTGCGTGCTGGTGCGGGAAGATCAGGATCGGGGCGTAGCGCTCATCGCTGAGCAGGGCCAGCAGCTCCGGGTCCGGTTTGGTGCGATCCCAGACGAAGGCATGATTGTCCTGCATGACATCGGCGATCAGTCGGCCGGTGTTGGTGGGTTTGAATGCCTCTCCGTAATACATGATGAAACAGAAGGCACTCCCGGCATACGGCGCAGGGCGCGATGCACAGATGCAGCCCGTCAGCGGCAACAGACAGCTGGCGCAGCGTTTGACCTTGCTGCCGCGCGCGGCGAAGGGTTTGCGGGTCTTCAATAGTTCACGGTCGCGAAGGGCCATGATGGAATTGCGATGTTCGGTGGCGGGCAAAGTGCGGGTGTCCTGATGGTCTTATAAGCGGTGGGCGGCGAAGCATGGACTCGGATTATAGCCGCATTGACTATTCGAAGCTCACGCTCAACCACTCGATGTTGCCATTGAAGTTGAGGGTCTGGATGGCATCGTTGCGCTCGATGTTGACCAAATTGTTCTGCTCGGGCCAGACATCACGCAGCGCATTGTGGACGACGGACATGCTCGTCATCGCCTCCGGCAGGGGCATCTCCTGGTACACCCACAGGAAACTGCCGTCCAGCTCCTGCCCGACATAGCGCAGCGGCAGGGAGCTGCCGTTGGCATCAAGCAGGGCGAAACGTTCTGTGACATAGGCAGCGAATTGTTCGCGCGAGGTCTCCGCAGCGATAACGTCGGCCGCCGGGTCGAACAGCTGCTGCAGGGCGTGTTCGGCATCATGCAGCAGAAAGCGGTGCATTACCTCCAGATTGCCGCTGTTGCTATTGAACAGCACCCGGGTGACGGCGGCCTTCTGCTGGTGCGCCTCGACCATGGCGGGTTGCCACCAGGGCAGCAACAGCAACACGGCCAGCAGCGAGGTCAGAGACCGGGAGACCAACAGGTTCTGCCGCAGTCGCCCTGGCGAAAAGTGCCGCACCAGCCTGGTGAGCAGACCACTCATTGATCGTCGTCCTCTTCTTCCTCGTCATCGTCCGTGCGCAGGGGCGCCTTGCTCTCCTGCATCAGATCACGGCCGTTGAGGCCGCCGGGCTCTTCGGCCTTGAAGCTCTCGACGCGGGAGGGAATCAGGCGGCGCGGATAGAAGTTGTTCTCGATATCCACGTCTGCCGTTTCCCAGCGCGGGTCGATCACGATGCTGCTGATTTCCTTGTCGCTGACGATCAGCTTGCGGACAATCTCGGGGCTGCGACGCCAGATCTCGGCCGGGATGTTGAGGTTTTCTGTCGTGTTGTCGGCATAGGTGATGCCGAGGATGATCGGCATCACCAGCCCGCCGCGATTGGCGAATTCCAGCACGTAGTATTGGTCGTCCTCGGCGATGGCGCGCTCCAGCACGGCACGCTCCCATTCATCAAGTCCTTCGATGAAGGAGTTGTAGCGGTTGCGATCGCGATTGGTGACGGTGTAGTAGTCGTTGTCATCGTAGAAGTCGCGTACCTCCGGGTTGCGAGCCACCCAGGTCTGCAGGCCCTGTTCGCGGTTGCGCTCCACGAACACGGAGGCGGGTTTGGCAGCATCTTGCTGACGCAGACGGTCGTAGTCGATGTCCGGATCTTCGGTGTCCAGACGCATCTCATAGACCCGCTCCAGGGCGATATCGACGTGGTCGGTCGAGTAAAACCAGCCGCGCCAGAACCAGTCCAGATCGACACCGGAAGCCTCCTCCATGGTGCGGAAGAAGTCCGCCGGAGTCGGGCGCTTGAACATCCACAGCGTCGAGTATTGTTGGAAGGCGAAGTCGAACAGCTCGCGGCCCATGATGGTCTCGCGCAGAATGTTGAGGGCGACGGCCGGCTTTGAATAGGCATTGGGGCCCAGCCGCGCGATGCTGTCGGACTGGGTCATGATCGGCACTTGTTCCTGGGACTGCATGTAGTCGGTGATGTCGGCCGGTTCCAGCCCCCAATCGAGGCTCGGGTCCCATTGACGGGTGGCGACACCCTCCAGATAACTGTTGAGACCTTCGTCCATCCAGGTCCACTGGCGTTCGTCAGAGTTGACGATCATTGGGAAATAGCCGTGCCCGACCTCATGAATCACCACGCTGATCAGAAACTGCTTCTCTCCCAGTGAGTAGGTGCGGCTGCCATCATCCTGCAGCGTGGTGCGCGGGCCGTTGAAGGTGATCATCGGGTATTCCATACCGCCGACCGGGCCATTGACGGACTGGGCGATGGGGTAGGGGTAGTCGAAGGAGAAACGCGAGTAGACCTCCATGGTGTGAATGATGGATTCGGTCGAATAGGTGGACCACAGTGGTTCGCCCTCCTTGGGATAGAAGGACATCGCCATCACCAGCGGCTGCACGTCGCCACCCTGCTGATAGCCCTGGGCATCCCAGATGAATTTGCGGGACGACGCCCAGGCAAAGTCGCGCACGTTCTCGGCGCTGAAACGCCAGGTCCTGGTCTCGGTGGTGGCTTCCTTCTCGTTCTCCAAGGCCTCTTCGGCGGTGACGATGAACACCGGGCGCTCCGCGTTCTCGGCCTCCTGCAGGCGTTCACGCTGGGTGGCGCTGAGCACATCCGCCGGATTCTGCAGGACCCCGGTGGAGGAGACAATGTGGTCAGCGGGGACAGTCATCTCCACTTCGTAGTCGCCGAATTCCAGTGTGAATTCGCCGCGCCCGAGGAACTCTTTGTTGGTCCAGCCTTCGTAATCGGTGTAAGCCGCCAGCCGGGGAAACCACTGTGCCATCAGGAACAGGTCGTTGCCGCCCTCACGCTCGTCATCCGGGAAGTGTTCAAAGCCGCTGCGTGCAGAGACGGCATCTTCCTCGGGAATGTTGAAACTGAACGCCATCTCGACACTAGTGCTCTGACCGCTGCGCAGGGGCTGGGCAAGATCGATGCGCATAAGGGTGCCGACGATGGTGTATTGCAGCGCGTCGCCCTGGCTGCCCTCCACCGAGGCGATCTCATAGCCCAGCGCCACATCGCGCATGAACTGCTGACGGCGCAGCTCATCCAGACTCAGCCGCGCAGGAGAGTCCGCATCGCCGGCCTGCACTGCCGGACCGCGCCGGCCGATGCCGCCGAAGTCGTCGCTCAGCTCCGCCATGGAGTCGTTGCGGAAGATGTTCTGGTCCAGTTGTAGCCAGAGATAGGTGAGCGTGTCAGGGGAGTTATTCTGGTAGTCGATTGTCTGCGTTGCGCTGAGGTGACGATTGACTTCGTCCAATTCCGCGCTGATACGGTAGTCGACCTGCTGTTGCCAGTACTCGTGGCCGGGCTGTCCCGCTGCATTGCGCCAGGTGTTGGGGGTGGGGAGCGCCTCGTCCAGCTGCCTGAACTTGTCCTCGAAGTCGCCCTTGGTCTGGCGGATCGGATCGGCCTGCAACTGTTCCGAGGTGGTGGCGCAAACAAAGACAGCACTGGACAGCATGGCGACAAACGCCACATGGCGCAGGCGGAACGTAGGTACGGATGACATGACCTGGACTCCTTGGGCAGGATGGCGGGGCGGTAGAAGTTTGGATAATAGCCCGTTACGCAGCGCTTCTGGAACCGCTTTTCGGTTCGTCTCATCGTATTATTGCGCGGGAGGACGGGGTAGTATTCGGCAACGCGCTCATGCTCGCTTTTACCATGTGTAGCGCCACGAACTGACCTTAAGGTAATGCAGAAAGTAACGTAGAGAGTAACGATGCAGCAGAATATGACACAGGGCCAGAACGACGACAACGCGGTGCAAGACGCCAGACCCTTGTGGCTCGCGATAACCCCTTTGCTGGCGCTGTTTGCGTTGCTGGCCTTCAACGTCGCCGTATACGGCGACGATTCCCTTTCCGGCGCCAATCAGATTGCCTTGATCCTGGCAGCAGCGCTGGCCTCGGCGCTGAGCCTCCCGCTGGGTGTGCGCTGGTCCGACATACAGGCCAAGATGCTCGAAAACATCCTCGCGGCAGCCCCGGCAATCCTGATCCTGCTGATGGTGGGTGCGCTGGTGGGCAGCTGGTTGGTCAGCGGCATCGTACCGACCATGATTTATTTCGGGCTGCAGATCTTCAATCCGACCATCTTCATTTTCAGCTGCTGTCTGCTGACGATGATTGCCTCCATGATAACCGGCAGTTCCTGGTCCACCTCGGCGACCCTGGGGGTAGCGCTGCTGAGTATCGGCTATACGCTGGGCTTCAATCCGGGGCTGGTCGCCGGCGCCATCATTTCCGGCGCTTATTTCGGCGACAAGATGTCACCGCTTTCCGATACCACGAATCTGGCCTCGGGTGTCACCGGCACTGATCTGTTTACTCACATTCGTTACATGATGCTGACCAGCGGCCCGTCGATCCTGCTCTCACTCTTGCTCTACCTGGGGCTGGGATTTGTGCTCGGAACGCCAACCGCGCAGGAGAGTGCGACGATAGAGACGCAGATCGCACTGGATCAATTGTTCAACCTAAATCCGTTGTTATTGGTGATTCCTGGTGTGGTGATCTGGTTGATCATTAAGAAAGTTGCGGCGCTTCCAGCGTTGTTTCTTGGAGCATTGCTCGGGGTGGCTTGCGCCGTCACCTTTCAGTATCCGTTGTTGCAGCAACTGAGTGCGGAGTATGGCAGCCCTTATCAGGTTGTCATGCAGGCAGTCTATGGCGAGATCGCCGTGCGGACCGACAACGTGGTGCTGAATGAGCTGCTGCAGTCCGGCGGCATGGGCGGCATGCTCAACACTATCTGGCTCATTATCACCGCGATGATGTTTGGCGGAGCCATGGAGGCATCGGGTTTCCTGCACAAGATAACCAGTGTGCTGATCAGTCGTGTGCGCAGCACCGGGGGTCTGGTCAGTGCGGCGGCGGGCACCTGCCTGTTGACCAATGTCTCGGCCTCGGATCAGTACCTCGCGATTGTCGTGCCTGGGCGCATGTTTGTGCGGGCGTTTCGGGAGAGAGGGCTGGCGTCGCAGAACCTGAGCCGCACACTGGAGGACTGTGGCACCGTGACCTCGGTGCTGGTGCCATGGAACACCTGTGGGGCATTTCATGCCGGAGTGCTGGGAGTAGCGACATTGAGCTATGCGCCATGGGCGTTCTTCTGCCTGATCAGTCCGTTGATGACGCTGCTGTTAGCTTGGGGAAATATCAGGATTGCCCGTCTGCAGCCCGAATGAATCCTGCTGGCGAACTCACTCGGGGCAGGGCGCTGTTCAGCTCTTGCCAAACAGTTTTGCATCCAGGCTGATAGGGCCTGCGCCCTTGGCGAAGATTGCCAGATACACCATGAAGTACATGGCCGCGAGTTCGCCGTTGTTCAGCGTCGGGAACCAGGCAGCGTGGGCACTCAGATATGCCATCACCATCAGGGTGGCGGCCAGCAGCGACAGCGGGCGGGTGAAGATACCCAGCACCAGCAGGGCACCGCCGAACAGTTCGATGATGGCGGCAATCCACAGCATGTTGATGCCCAGATTGATGCCGAAGAAATCCATCCCGCCCATCATTGCCTGCGGACGTTCGCCGAACAGTTTGGCATAACCGTGGGTCATAAACATCGCGCTGCTGAGAATCCGCAGCAGTGCCCAGGCAAAGGTCTGGGACTTGAGAGCGGCAGTGTCGAGCGATTTCAAGAGTGCGTTCATGGTGTGGCTCCTGTGCAGGCGAGGCTGCTGTTAATTGTTATGATGTGAGCGCGCGAGTCTTCCTGTTGGGGGATGATACTCCTGTTGTGCCTCTTTGGTTGCTTAACTGTAGTCGTGTAGCCGTCGGAGTTCGGGAAATGACCAGACCCCTTCTTATCATGAAAACCGGTAAAACCCTGCTTTCCTTGCGCGCTGATGGCGAGGATTTTGAGCACTGGATTATCCGTGGCATGCAGCTTCCCGCCAGCAGCACCACCACCGTGGCCGTTCACGAGGGAGAACAGCTGCCTGCACTGACCGATATCGCCGGCATTGTGGTGACCGGCTCACCGGCCATGCTTACGGACGGGGCGGCATGGAACGAGGTAGCCGCCGCTTATTTGCAGGACGCCGTGCGCCATGCGCTGCCGGTGCTTGGCATTTGCTACGGACACCAGTTGCTGGCTCATGCCTTCGGTGGTTGTGTGGATTATCACCCTGCTGGACGGGAGATAGGCACTGTGCCGATTACCCTGCATGGCGACGCCTGGAATGATCCTCTGCTGGCTGGGGTGCCGGATGGCTTTGTCGCCCACGCTACACACTCCCAGTCCGTGCTGACGCTGCCGACTAAGGCCAAACTGTTGGCGTCGAGTCCACACGATCCGCACCACTGCTTCCGGATCGGTGAGCGAGCCTGGGGCGTGCAGTTTCATCCGGAGTTCACGGCTGCGGTGATGCGTGCCTATGTGCTGGAGCGACAGGAAGCGTTAGAGACAGAGGGTTTGAATGCCGGTGTTCTGCTGGCAGAGGTCGAGGAGACTCCGCACGCCACGCAGATACTGCGCAACTTCGCCCGGATCACGGGAGTGATGCCGGGCTGATCACCGCTGATCAGGAGGTTGCGGCCTCGTTGACCATTTCGAGAATCTGCAAGGTGGTAGTTGGCGTCGGCACCATGCGGCCGTCAAGGAACAGGGTAGGGGTAGAACGCACGCCGGAACGGGTGCCGCTGCGCTGGTCATTGCGGATCTTCTGGAGCAGATCGTCGGAGCCGATATCCAGGCGTGCCTGTTCGACATCGAGTTCCAGCTGGGTCAAGTAGCCTTCAAATTCGGCTGTCACTTCACTGAGCGTCGACCAGTAAGACTGGTTGACGAAGAGCAGGTCATACATTTCCCAGAATTTTCCCTGGCGGCCCGCTGCCTCGGCGAAGGTCGCTGCCTCCCAGGCATGCGGGTGGGTACCGCTGAGCGGGTAATGGCGGAACACCAGCTGGGTCTTGTCACTGATGCCATTCCAGGCCTGAGCCATCAATGCATGTTCGTTGGCGCAGGCGGGGCACTGAAAATCAGCATAGACGACCAGCTTCACGCCCTCGGGGTTGCCCCGGGTGTGGTCCACCTCTGCAATCTCTACCGGCGAATAGACCTGCCCCTGTCCCAGCACTCCGTATAGGACGGCAATGACAACCAACGGTCCGATCACGAACATGGCAATCTTTGCCAGCAGCTTCTGCCGCACGGTACGCTCATCGGCATCGCGCTGCTTCTGTTCACGTACCTTCTTTTGTTCTTCTCGCTTGCTCATCGGAAACTGACCTGTTGTTGGGGGGTGAATGGGTCGCGGGCCTACTATAAAAGATATTGCCCGCCATTCCAAGGCAATGGACGGAGCATCGGGATCATCGATACGGACTGGGAACATCGATATGGAGAGTACTCAGAGAGCGAAAACGTAGCCAGCTTTCAATCCGACATGCAGGGCCTGGTCCTGATGGAAGCCGATGTAGCCTTCGCATTTGGCGAAATCTATTAAGGCGCGTTGATACTTCCCCGCAGACAGAGGAGTTAGCATGCTCGGGAGAAGTTACCCCGGTTGGGAGCTGATTAGTAGGGCAATGGCCGGCAATTACGGGGCAATATTTAATCAATTGACCTCAATTGGATTACTCGGTGATGAACAAGGCTGGGTCGACACGGACATTGTTGAGGTTGATGCTCCAGTGTAGATGTGGCCCGGTGACGCGGCCGGTCTGCCCCACCTTGCCGATCTGATCCCCCGCCGCGACGCGCGTTCCGGGGCTCACGTCGATGGTGTTCATGTGGCAGTAGAGGGTGATCAAGCCATGGCCGTGGTCGAGGATGATGGTATTGCCGTTGAAGAAATAGTTGCCAGTGGCGCGGATCACGCCGGGGGCAGGTGCATGTATAGGGGTCCCCTCGGGGGCGGCGATATCCATCCCGGAATGGGGTGCACGGGGCTGGTCGTTGAAGAAACGGCGCAGACCGAAGGAACTGCTGCGCGGTCCCTCCGTCGGTGCACGCATCTGCATGACGGGTTCCTGAGTTTCATCCCAGCTGGCGAATGCGGCGTTCATTTCCGCGCTTTCCCGGTTGATGCGTACCATGTCCTCGTTGTTTGGATTGACCTGCCGCTCGTTGGTAATGGTCAGGCGCTGCTCCACATATTGCTTGTCGGTGACGGTGAAACTCAGGGGAACGGCAGTGCCGTCCGCAGTCTTGAGAATGACTTCGTGAGCTCCGGGACGTGCATCGAGGGGGATGCCGACCACTGCATACTGGGCACCCTGAAAGTCGGCCAGCATCACCCGTTCACGGCGGAACTCGGCCGTAACAGCTGGAGTTCCGGTGGCCAGTACAGCGACGCCGCCAGGAACCAGCGCCGCAGTAGGCAGGCTGTTGACCGTCACGGCCAGTGCGGCACTGCTGCTCAGTGACAGGTTCAAGGTAAGGGCGGTTAGAAATCCACGAATCAGCACAGTTCTCTCTCCTGCAGGGTGGTCATGCCACTGACAAACGTTTTCATGCCTCTGTGACTCCGGGGCCCGCGATCAGTTCCGTGATGGTGCTGCGCAGTGTCCCGTCGTTCAGGCGTGTAGTAATCGAAGTGCCGATCTGCACAGAAGCGGTGTCACGCAGTACCTGCTGCCTGGCATCGAAAGTGATGCTGTAGCCCCGGTGCAGTGTATTCAGGGGGCTGACCCCGTCGAGGCTGCGGGCCAGTTGTGCCAGCTGTGCCTGCTTGTCGCGCAGGGTCTGGCGCAGCCCCTGTTGCAGGCGGTGCAGCAGGGCCGTCTGGCGCAGGTGGTGTTGTTGGATGACATGCTCCGGTGATTCCAACAGCAAGCGGTGCTGCAATTGTTGCAACCGTTGTCCGGCGGCGGCGATGCGATGCCGGGTGGCGCGCAACAGGCGACCTTCCAGAATATCCAGAGTCTGCGCATGTTCCTGCAGCCGGCGCCCCGGATGCTTGAGCTGACGGATCAGCCACAGCAGCTGCTGGGTGATCTGGCGCAGCCGCTCGCGGATTTGCTTCACGAATCGCTGCTCATAGCCGTTCAGCACCTGCAGGATTTCCTGCCGGTCAGGGCTGAGCAGCTCGGCGGCGGCAGAGGGGGTCGGGGCGCGGACGTCGGCGACAAAATCGGCGATCGTGAAGTCAGTCTCATGGCCAACGGCGCTGACGATGGGCAGTGCGCTTTCGTAGATCGCCCGCGCGACATTCTCTTCGTTGAAGGCCTGCAGATCCTCCAGCGAACCGCCACCGCGGCCGACGATCAGCACATCCAGTCCGAGTTCCTCGCGGCGTCGGTTGGCGGTGGCGATCGCGCGGACAATCGCCGCCGGGGCCTCGGCCCCCTGCACGGCGACCGGCAACAAAGTAATCACAATCGCGGGGAAACGTCTGCCCACGACGCTGATGATGTCGCGAATAACGGCGCCAGTGGCCGACGTCACGACGCCGATGTGACGGACATGGGCGGGAAGGGCGCGCTTACGCTCGCTGGCAAACAGGCCTTCGGCGGACAGCCGCTGCTTGAGCAGCTCGAAGCGACGGCGCAACGCACCATCCCCCGCCTCCTCAATGGCCTCAGCGATCAGTTGATAATCGCCGCGTCCCTCATAAATGCTCAGCCTTCCCCTTACAACTACCTGCATACCATCGCGTGGTCGGAAGCCGGCACTCATGTTGCGGTTGCGAAACATGGCGCAGCGGATCTGCGAGCTTTCGTCCTTGAGAGTCAAATACCAGTGTCCAGAGCCGGGCATCGACAGATTGGATATCTCGCCCTCGACTACCACATTGCCGAAGTGAGCCTCCAAGAGCGATCGCGCCATGCGGTTGAGGCTGGTGACGGAGATGACATCACGAATGGCCGGGGCTTGACCTGACGCAAACGATGGATATTGGTTAATGGGTAACATGGGCGCATGATACGCGAGAGCGCAGAGGCATTGCATCAATGCGAACGAACTGATAACCAGAGGCTAGAGGCCGCTATGAAAAATTCCACGGAAAAAAATCCAGAACAAACTTCGGGTTTGGACGCTGCGTCGCAGACGCTACAGTCATATCAAGTCTGGGATGCTGGCGTGCGCTGGTTTCACTGGCTCAACGTGCTGTGCGTGCTGTTGTTGATTGTGATCGGAGTGATCATCCTCAATGCCAACAGCCTCGGTGTCAGCAGTGAGGGCAAGATCACCCTCAAGATTCTGCATGCCTGGACCGGTTATGCCTTCACGCTGAACCTGTTGTGGCGCTTCATCTGGGGGTTCATAGGCGGACGTTATGCGCGCTGGTCTGCCGTGTTGCCAGGCGGCAAAGGTTATGGCGCAGCCCTCAAGGAGTGGATCAAGGGGGCCAAAGCCGGTGAGCCACCGGCTTATCGCGGCCACAATCCAGTGGCAAGGCTGATGCTCGCAGTGTTGTTCTTTCTGCTCACCGCTGAGATGGTGACGGGCCTGGTATTGGCCGGCACCGATCTGTATTTTCCGCCGTTCGGACATGAGTTCGCCGAGTGGGCGACGGGTTCCGGCGAGGATCACGCGCGGCTTGAAGGGCTGGTGCCCGGCGCCAAGGAAATGCTGGACCCCGAAGGTTATGCGGAGATGCGCAAGTTCCGCGAGCCGTTTATTGAAGTTCACGAGATAACCTTCTGGCTGATGCTGATCGCCATTGTGCTGCACATCGGTGCCGTGGTGGTGACCGAGGTCAAGGAATGCAACGGGCTGGTCTCGGCGATGTTCAGCGGCCGCAAGGTGTTTCCGAAGAAGCCTTTAGATTAATACGTACAGAAGCGGTGACTTAATACTGCATTAAGATTCGTTTTCTAAAGTGGCGACATGACCCAGCCAATCGGAGTTCCAGTCATGTCAGCCACACCACTTTGTGTTAAATCTTTTGCCACTGCCTCCGCTGCCACGCAGCCTATGTTGTGTGTCCATGCTGCAGATTCTCCGCACCGTGCCCAGCTGGAGCGCTACGTGCACTCTCGCTACGCCGAAACCTACAACGCCAACATCGAACATTTTCTTCCATACCTCCTCGCTACCTGGGGTGATAACTCCGTGCAGGGCGTGCTCGGGCTGCGTCCTGGTGCCTGCGGTCCCTTCTTTGTCGAGAACTACCTGGACACGCCGATGGAGAGCATCGTCTCTGCCTTGCAGGGTGCTCCGGTTGATCGCGCACTTATTATTGAAACCGGCAACCTGGCCGGCACTCGTGGCAGCAGCCAGTTGCTGTTCATCGCCCTGACTGAAGTGCTGTATCAGGCAGGCTTTCGCTGGGTGACTTTCACGGCGACGGCGCAGGTCAGCGCGCTTCTGCATCGCCTTGGTTTTGCGCCACAGGAAATCTGTGAGGCAGATCTGCAGCGTCTGGCTGATCAGGGCAAGGACTGGGGCAGCTACTACGACAACAAACCCTGGGTTGTGGTCGGTGATGTCGAACAGGCCTGGCATACCCTTCGTCGCAATGAATTCGCCCAGAAAGTGTTGCAGGAGCATGCCTCCGAAGTGGCCGGCATCGTCGCGCGGCTGCGTGCGCACAGCAAGGCTTGTCAGGTATGAACAAACTGTGGTCCAGCATTTGTCAGCAAGCGGAAACGCACCCTGACCAGCCGGCGTTATTGCAGTATCGGGGCACTCTCGAAACGGCCTATACCTGGTTGCAGTTGCGGGATGCAGTCGCAGCGCTGTCCACAGTGCTGCGTGCCGATGAAATCGAAGCGCTGGCGTTGCATGCCGACAACGTGCCGACGTGGATCATAGTTGACCTTGCCTGCGATCATGCAGGCGTTACCCTGTTGCCGCTGCCGCGATTTTTTTCCGCCGTGCAATTGCAGCATGCGCTTGATGTAGTGCCGGTGGATGCGATCCTGACCGACAATCCGCAACTGTGGCAAAACATGGCGTCCGACAAGTTGCTAGTGGGCCCTTCGCACCTCGGTCTCGACTACCTGCTGACAGCCACCCGTGCAGAGGCTCGCACCTCCAGAGCCGGCAGCGTTCCGGCACACACCAGCAAGATTACTTTCACTTCGGGATCGACGGGGGCCCCGAAGGGAGTCTGCCTGAGCGCCGAGAGCATGGCCGCCGTTGCCGGGTCGATCTTGGATGCAACGGTCAGTTGCAGCATCGAACGCCATCTGTGCGTACTGCCACTGGCGACTCTGTTGGAGAACATCGCGGGGGTGCATGCGCCGTTGCGTCGTGGTGCTCAGGTCATCGTCGCCACAGAAGAGGTGTTGGGTTTCAACGGCAATTCCGGATTCTCGCTGCCTGCATTTCTCGAAGTGCTGGCGCGTTGCCGCCCCAATAGCCTGATTCTGATTCCGCAACTGTTGGAAGCATTGGTCATGAGTGCTGATGCGGGCTGGAAACTGCCCGATTCACTGCGTTTCATCGCCGTTGGCGGTGCCACTGTCAGCGCCTCGCTGCTCGAACGTGCCTGGGCACATGGCCTGCCGGTATACGAGGGCTACGGGCTTTCCGAGTGTGGTTCGGTCGTCAGTCTCAATGCGCCCGAGGCGCGTCGCAATGGCAGTCTTGGCAAGCCGCTGCCGCATGGCACCGTGGAGATCGTCGATGGCGAGATCGTGGTGACCGGCAGGATATTTCTCGGTTATGCCGGCGACAGAGACTCTTGGCGCTCTACCTCCAGCGGAACCTGCTCGACCGGAGATCTTGGTTACTTTGACGCCGACGGTTATTTGCACTTCCTTGGTCGCCGCAAGAACCTGCTGGTGTCCAGTTTCGGGCGCAACATCAGCCCCGAGTGGGTGGAGGCGGAACTGGGTGCCTGTGCTCCCATCGCACAGAATTTCGTGTTTGGTGACTCGCGTCCCTATTGCGTTGCCTTGATCGCAGCGCGGGCGGCGCAGATCACCGATCAGCAGATTGAAGATTGTGTGACGCGCGTAAACGCCGGCCTGCCGGAGTATGCCCGCATTCGTCGCTGGCATCGTCTAGCCGCTCCGTTCAGCCGAGGTACCGGTATTCAGAGTGATCTGTTGACCAGTAATGGCCGGCCGCGACGCGCACAGATTGAGCAACAGTACCGCGCGCAGATCCACGCGCTCTACCTTGATTCCCCAATTTCTAATGCTGCATCCAAGCAGTAATAACGGAGGTAACCCATATGACCACCAAGCCTTTCTACGACACTCTGATTGCCGCGACTGAAACCGAACGCCAGCAACTGGTTGGCGCGGAAATCATTCGTCGCTGCATGGTGCGCGACGTGACCCTGGATGAGTACATCGATTTTCTGACCCAGGCCTACCACCATGTCAAATTCACCGTGCCATTGCTGATGGCGGTCGGTTCAAGACTACCCGATGAGATGGAATGGTTGCGCGAAGGTGTTGCCGAATACATCGAGGATGAACTCGGGCATCAGGAATGGATTCTCAATGACATCGCTGCCTGCGGCGGTGACAAGGAAGCAGTGCGTCAGAGCAAGCCTGCCTTCGCCACCGAATTGATGGTGGCTTATGCCTGGGACATGGTGACACGCCGTAATCCCATTGGCTTCTTCGGCATGGTGCAGGTGCTGGAAGGCACCAGCGTCAATATGGCTGATCAGGCCGCCAGTCAGATCAAAGAGGCGCTCGGCTTGCCGGAGCGCGCCTTCAGTTATCTGCGCTCTCACGGCGCGATCGACCAGACTCACATCAAGTATCTGGAAGACCTGATGAATCGTTTTGACAAACCCGAGCAGCAGGAGCTGCTGATTCACAGCACCAAAATGTTCTACCGGCTCTACAAAGGCGTCTTTGACAGCGTGATCACACACTGATGTTGGCCAATTGTTCGAGCGGCACTGCAGGGCTTACTGGAGAAACACATGCGCATACGCGATAGCACGGTTGTTCTCACTGGCGCCACCGGTGGTATCGGCAGGCAGCTGGCAAGTGAATTTGCCAAGGCGGGTGCGCGCTTGATCCTGGTCGGTCGCGATCAGGTGCAACTGGAAGCGTTGTGCAAGACATTGCCGCCATTGCCATCTGGAGCGCTGCTCGGACATCAGGCTATGGCTGTCGATCTGCTCAGCATTTCATGCCGACGCAAGCTCCGCGATCTGTGCGCGCAGCAGGATATTGATCTGTTGATCAACAACGCGGGGATCAATGACTTCAATCTGCTGGAGGACGCCGATCCGGAGATGCTGAATCGGCAGATAGAGTTGAACCTCACGGTGCCGGTATTACTGGCCCAGCAATTCCTGCCGCTGCTGCGGCGACGACCGGCTGCCGCAATAGTCAATATCGGGTCCGCGTTTGGCAGCATCGGCTATCCAGGCTACAGCGCTTATTGTGCCAGCAAGTTCGGCCTGCGCGGATTCAGCGAAGCGCTGCGCAGGGAGCTGGCCGATACCAGTGTGCGTGTATTGCACGTGGCGCCTCGGGCGACCAGAACGGCACTCAACAGTGATCGCATGGTGGCGATGAACGAGGCGCTGGGGAATGCCATGGACGATCCACAGCAGGTCGCCCGTTTTATTCTTCATCGGGTACGACACGACCGCTGGGGCCATTGCGTGATCGGTTGGCCTGAACGTCTCTATGCTTGGATCAACGCCATGCTGCCCGCCCTGACCGACGGGGCTTTACGCAAACAACTGCCCGTAATCCGCCGGTTTGCGGCTTCCGAATCCACTGTGCCAACGAATACTTCCAATTCCGATTTACGAGGAGAGAACGTATGAAAAAGTCCATGAAGTGTCCAATTCTGTTACAACGTCTGTCGAGTGCCACCGCAGTGCTGGTCGCCATCCTGGTGGCCGGTCCCCTGCAGGCGGAAATGACGCCAGAGGTGGAGGCACTGCAGCAGCGCTGGGCCGAGGTGAATTACATGACCAAGGGTGAGACGCAGATAGAGGCTTTCAGCACACTGATCGAGGATGCTCGCCAGGTGACAGAAGCCCAGCAGGGCAGTGCCGAGGCGTGGATATGGAGTGGTATCATCAAGTCCAGTTACGCCGGAGCCAAAGGCGGACTGGGTGCACTGTCTTCTGCCAAAGCGGCCAAGGCGGACCTAGAAAAAGCGATGGAGCTGGACGCAGATGCAATGCTGGGGTCCGCTTACACCAGTCTTGGTGTACTCTACCTCAACGTGCCCGGCTGGCCGGTAGGATTCGGCGATGGAGAGAAGGGCGAAGAGCTGTTGTTGAAGGGGCTGGAAATCTCTCCCGAAGGGATCGATTCCAACTACTTCTACGCCGAGCACCTCTTCAAAGCAGATAAGTACGCGGAAGCGCAGCGTTATCTGATGCGCGCCCTGAACGCTCCCTCCAGACCTGGACGTGAGCTTGCTGATCAGGGCCGTCGGGGTGAGATCGAGCTTATGCTGCAGCAGATTGACGACACGCTGTGATCGGCCATTGACTGCGGATGCGGATGGCCAATTACTATGAATGGCCACCCGCAGTTAATGGAGAGATCAATGCAGGTATTGCTGGTCGAAGACAACCTGGCACTGGCGCATGCGATCGAGCGTGCGCTGCGTGCCGCCGGTTTCAGTGTCAATCATGTAGACAGAGGAGAGACCGCATTGGTTGCTCTGCGCACGGCGCACCCGGACATCCTTATCCTGGACCTCGGCCTGCCCGGAATGGATGGGCTGGAGGTGCTGCGGACCGCACGCCGTGAGCAATTTACTAATCCCGTCCTCATTCTTACCGCCCGCGACAGTACCCGAGACAAGGTTTCCGGCCTGGATGCGGGAGCTGATGACTATCTTGCCAAACCCTTTGAAATTGCCGAGTTGCTGGCGCGCCTGCGTGCGCTGGAGCGGCGACTGGGAAGCGTGAAGAGCAAGAATATCGTGATCGGTGACGTCAACCTCGACACACATAGCCTCGAAGTCACCGTCGCCGCTGAATCCATTGCGATGTCGCGTCGCGAGTACATGCTGCTCAAGTCACTCATGGAGAGTGCCAACAAGGTGCAGACTCGTGAAATGCTCGACAGCAAGCTCTACAGCTGGGGCGAGGAAGTCAGCAGCAACACCGTAGAGGTGCACATTCACAATCTGCGCAAGAAACTGCCGGTCGGTTTTATCCAGACGGTCCGGGGCGTGGGCTATGTGATCAAGAAGCAGCCCGGGTGATAAGGACGATTGGAAGCACATGGCTTCGATAAGACTCTTTCTGACACTCACCCTTATTGCCATTATTGTGATGGTGAGTTTCCTGTCGTCTTTGCGCGGCTACCGGGAGAGCATGCTGGAGGCCGACAGCCTCTTCGATCTGCAGTTGTTGGAGCACGTGAAGCTGTTGAGCCTGCTCAATCCCGAGTTGTCCTCGGCGGGATACGCCAGGGTGGTGGAAGAGCTGGTGTTGCCACAGCAGACCGATCTCGCACTGACTGCCGAGATGCGCATCGCCTACCAGGTTTTTAACTCTGATGGGACATTGCTGATGCGTTCGGTGCTGGCCCCGGTCGCGCAGATAAGCCCCTTTGAGGTGGGTTACCGTGACGTCAATTTCAATGGTTACCGCTGGCGGGTGCTGGTGATTCGCGACCCCGAGCAACATCATTGGCTGATGGCCGCGCAGCGCTATGATCTGCGTTATGAACTGGCCGAGAGTGTGATTCTCGAAGCCGTGATTCCCACATTGCTGAGTATCCCGCTGGCGGCACTGCTGATCTGGTTCACCGTGGGCTATGGTCTGCGGCCAATTCGGGTGCTGGCCCGCGAGGTTCGCTCCAAGGAAGCATCAGATCTGAGTACGGTTGAGCTGGAGGGGATTCCGAAAGAGTTGACGCCGCTGACTCAGTCCACCAATGATTTGCTGCGTCGCCTGCAGTCGTCCTTCGCTCGGGAGAAGAGGTTTGCGGGGGATGCTGCACACGAGTTGCGCACGCCCATCAGCACGTTGAAGGTGCAGATTCACAATCTGCAGGCCGAACTTGCGGACGGGGGAGGGAATCTGGAGGCTGCGGCGACTGCCGCAGATCTGCATCAAGGTATCGATACCATCGGGCACCTTGTGGAGCAGATTCTGGTGCTCAACCGGACTGCGCCGGATCTGTACATGGTGCAGTTCGTCCCCGTGGATGTCTTCGATCTGGTTCGTGATGTCGTCAGTGCCGAGTACGAACAAATCCTGCAGCGTGATCAGAATTTCGAGCTGGACGGCGGTCGTGCCATGGTGAAAGGCGATGCCACCGCGCTGCGGTCATTGACCGTGAATGTGCTGACCAATGCCTCTAAGTACACTTCTGCCGGCGGCAGCATTCGGATGCTGGTGGAGAGTGTCGGCGGGCGGGTGCAATTGCAGATCGAGGACTCGGGTCCCGGAATACCTGAAGCCTATTATGAAAGGGTGTTTGATCGTTTCTACCGCCTTGACGGTGATCGGCATTCTTCTGGCGTGAGTGGCTCTGGGTTGGGTCTGGCGATCGTAAAGCACATTGTGGAAATGCACGGCGCGCAGATCGCACTGTCGAGATCGCAACGCCTCGGAGGGCTGTGTGTCACGATTACTTTCAATGCTTTTGAAACCGGTACCGACAGCTAGGAAACAGAGGAAAACGGGCAACACGCTATGACTATTTCAACACATATTTCTTCCAGCATCAGACTCGGGGCGCGACTTCTGACGGGTGTTGTTTTGTATTGCATGACCATGGGCGCACAGGCACAGACGCCGGTCTTCGAGATAGAGATTCGCGAACATCTGTTCTATCCGTCGGAGTTCAAGATCCCGGCGGGGCAAAAGGTGAAGCTGATTATTTACAATCGCGATGCCACGCCTGAAGAGTTCGAGAGTTATGAGCTGAATCGAGAGAAAGTCATTGTTGGCAATACACAGGGGATTGTCTTCATTGGTCCTCTGAAGCCGGGAGAATACCCCTTCTTCGGTGAATTCAATCCGAAAACAGCACAAGGGAAGGTCATCGTTGAATAATTCCGTACACCTAAGTGAACAACTGAGCAGCAGGGGGCACGCGCAATGACTAGCGCCGTCATCATCGTTCTGCGGGAAGTGCTGGAGGCCGTGCTGATCATCTGCATGTTGCTCGCTTCTTCCAGCGCTTTGGGGCTGCGCTTTCGCTGGCTTCCGCCGGCACTGCTGGCCGGCCTGGTTGGTGCACTGGCCTATGCTCTGTCGCTGGAGCAAATCTCCATGGCATTTGAAGGGTTTGGTCAGGAGATCGTCAATGCAGTGCTGCTGCTCATGATTACAGTGTTGCTGCTGGCCCATAACATTCTGGCCATGCGCGAGTTCAAGGCGCCTGAGGTCTCTCGTCTGCCCATGCTGTCGCTGGCGATCCTGTCAGCAACAATTGCCATGGCGATTGTTCGAGAGGGCTCGGAAATTTATCTCTATGTGTATTCCTATGGTGTCGTCGCCGGCGACATGGCCTCTGTCTTGTCGGGAGCCGCCATTGGTACGGGCATTGGTTTCAGTCTGGGCACATTCATTTACTACAGTTTGAGGACGCTGTCAGCGCGGCACTGCCTGCTGTTCAGCAGCATCATGGCGCTGATCGTCGGGGCGGGAATGAGTTCGCAGGCGGCGCTGTTTCTGGCGCAGTCGGATTTGTTGCCGTCGTCCGAACCGCTCTGGGATACCTCGGCCTGGATCGCCGAGTCGTCCCTGACGGGGGAGCTGTTGCAGGCTGTGATTGGCTATGAATCGAGTCCGATTGCCACGCAGTTGGGCATGTTTGTGGGCGCGTTGCTGCTCTCTCTGGCTGCGATCGGGATTGGTTATTTTTCAGTGAGAGCTTCATCAGAAGGTCCGGGAGCAGCAGGAACAACAGGAGGGAGAGGCGAATGACACGATCCAGCATTGGCGCATATACACGAGGTGTCCAGTTGACCTTTGTGCTGACCTGGACGCTGATTGCTGCGTCGGTTCAGGCAGATAATCTGCTTTACCACAACGGCGTCGGCCGGGTCTACGACCCCTATGTGCAACCCCTCGAACGTGAGCTGGAATTGCGGACCTATTATCAGACTGATGACGATTCCCTCGAGAGCGACATTCTGCGCCAGCGAGTGGGTTTTGGCGCCGCCATCAACGAGCGCGTGTTTGCCGAACTTTATTTGACTGGACTGAAGCTGCCCGGTAGCGCAATGCTTCTGGAGTCTTATGAGCTGGAGAGCAAGATTCAGCTGACGGAGCAGGGCGAGTATGCTGCCGACTGGGGGCTGCTGCTGGAACTGGAACGGGAACGCAGTGAAAGCATCGCCGAGTTTGCCACCACGTTGCTGATGAGTCGGCAGTGGGGCAACTGGGTCGGAACACTCAATCTCGGTGTCGAATATGAGTTTGGTTCCAACATCCGCAATGAATTCGACACGTTCATGTCAGCGCAGTGGCGGTTGCGCTACCGCGAAAGCCTGGAACCGGGGCTGGAGTTCTATGCCGATGAGTTCACACGCGGAATAGGGCCAGTACTCACAGGATTGGTTCGTGGTGCAGAAAATCAGAAGTGGCACTGGGAAGCGGGCTTGGTATATCCTCTGAACCATATAACACCTGACTATACCTACCGAGTGCTGCTGGAGTATGAGTTCTGATCTGACTGGATCTATTCACCTTAAGGTTCTTTTAAGGTTGCAGATTTAAGCTGAGAGCGGAAGGTGCCAAATTTCACTCTAGGACTCAGCTTTATGACGCAACTCGCGCGCGCAGCAATTCCCGCTCCCGGACGAGCAGCCCTTTTCACTTGGTGTGCCGCCTTCATTGGCAGTCTGCTGCTGGCATGGGTTCCTAATATTGGTCTTATGGCCGGAATTTTTCTGCTAGCAGCTGCACTGGTGCAGGCTACCTTGCTGAGCTCCCCCGCGTGGCTGTTGTTTATCGTGTGGCGCTGGCGTACCCGCTCCGTCACAAGCGCACCCTTGCTTGCGGCATCCGTCACCGTCGCTGCGGTCCTCGTAGTTCTGTTCTTTTTGGTAAATTACAAGCTGCGGGACATGTATGGTTTCTACTTCAATTATTTCGTGCTCAATTTGCTGATGACCCCGGGTGGTATTGAGGCGATGGGTGTCTCTGCTTCCACCAATGTCACCTTTGCGATAGCGGTTGCGGCCATCGCGCTGGGCGTATGGCTGCTGTTGCGTTTCGTTCCCTTCGAAAGATTATGGGTGCGCCACGTGCGGGCCCGCGTTCTCTGGTCTGGCTTCTTTATGCTTTTCCTGTTGCAAGGCGGCTGGTACGCGTGGTCCGAGTTTCATTACGATCGCACCGTGTTGCATGTCGCCGATCGCATCATCTGGTACACCCCGGTGACAGCCCGCAGTTTCTTCGAAGGCATGGGGGCCGAGATCGATCGTCCTGAAACTGCAGAGTTCGAAGTTTCAATTGGTGGTGGCAGCCTGAATTATCCGCAGGCACCCGAGCAGAAGGTAAAGACGCCTTACAACATCGTATGGCTGGTGGCAGAGTCCTGGCGCGCCGACATGCTGACTCCTGAGATCATGCCGCAAACGTGGGCGTTTGCGCAGAAAACCAGCCAGTTCCGCGAGCATTACAGCGGTGGCAATGGCACACGAATGGGGATGTTCTCCCAGTTCTATGGCCTTTACGGGAGTTACTGGTTCGATTTCCTCAACTCTGGTCGCCAACCCTTGCTGATGGAGGTGTTGCAGAACAACGACTATGCGATGAAGGCCTATACCAGTTCGCGCTTCTCATACCCGGAGTTTGACAAGACGGTGTTCGCGGGGTTTGACGAGTCAGATTTACAGTCCTATACCGAGGGGGCCGGCTGGGAGCGAGATCGCAAGAATGTGGCCGATATGCTCGGCTTTATCGAGCAGGCGGAGTCACCATTCTTCAGTTTCATGTTCTTCGAATCCGCTCACGCTAACTATTATTTCCCAGAGGAGTCGGTGATCGCGCCGGATTACATCGAAGACTTCAACTACCTCACGCTCGATATCGAAAAAGAAATCGAGCGCATACGTGCCCGCTACATCAACGCCAATCATCATCTCGACAGCCAGTTGGGCCGTGTGTTCGCCGCGCTGGAAGAGCAGGGCAAGCTTGATAACACGATAGTGATTGTTACAGGTGATCATGGTGAGGAATTCATGGAGAACGGCCGCTGGGGGCACAACTCCACATTCAGTCAGGAGCAGATTCGCGTACCGTTCCTTTTCTATCTGCCCGGACAGGAGCCAACCAAATTCGATGTCATGACCAGTCATCACGATGTGCCTGCCACGGTGCTCGCCGCGCTCGGTCTGGATATTGAAGAT
>CAIOZF010000007.1 GCA_903862645.1 uncultured Gammaproteobacteria bacterium | reverse complement strand
TTCATGTGGGCGCACCCGGGCAAGAAGCTGTTGTTTATGGGCGGTGAGTTTGCGCAGCGACAGGAGTGGAATCATGACCGCAGCCTGGACTGGCACTTGCTGGAATATGCGCCGCATCGTGGGATGCAGTTGCTGGTGCGGGATCTCAATCGCGTCGCTGCGAGTGTGTCCGCGCTGTACGCGCTGGATGATGATCCTGCAGGTTTTGAATGGGTGGAAGCGGATAATCAGGGACACTGCATCTTTGCATTTCTGCGCCGGGCGGGGCAGTCGACGGTGCTGGCCGTGTGCAACATGACCCCGACACTGCACATCCAGTATTTGCTGGGAGTGCCGGCGCGAGGACATTACCGGGAGCTGATCAATACCGATGCGCTGGAATATGGCGGCAGTGGTGTTGGCAATACCGGTGGCATGACGGCCCAGCAGCTGGCCAGTCAAGGTCGCGAATGGTCACTGGAGATCACGGTACCGCCGCTGGCGACGATAATATTTGAGTTGGAGATCTAATTTGTGGGCACGGCTCGCTCCCACGAAATTGAACAGGAACAATATGAAACAACCCGTAACACTCACGCGAGGCCTTCCTTATCCGCTCGGTGCCAACTGGGACGGCGAGGGCATCAACTTCGCCTTATTTTCCGCGCATGCCGAGCGCGTGGAGCTGTGCCTGTTTACCCCTGATGGGGGGCGGGAAATACAGCGCTTGGTGCTGCCCGAGCAAAACAATCAGGTCTGGCATGGTTACCTGCCCAGGGCCGCGCCCGGCACTGTCTATGCCTACCGTGTACACGGGCCGTGGCAGATCCATCTCGGCCATCGCTTCAATGCCAACAAACTGCTGCTGGACCCATATTGTCGACAGCTTTGTGGAAAATTTATGTGGTCCGATACGCACTACGCCTTTGACACGAGTCATCCCGACAAGGACATGAAGCTCGACAAACGCGATAACAAGGCTTTCATGCCCAAGTGCATCGTGGTGGCCGATACGCCCGGCAATACCCTGCGTCAGCACCGGATTCCCGCCGGCCGGACAATTCTGTACGAGACCCATCTAAAGGGCTTCACGATCACGCATCCGGGGATTCCTGAGGAGCTGCGCGGCCGTTTCGCAGGCATGGCACACAAGGAGGTCATCGGTTATCTGAAGGCGCTCGGCATCACCAGTGTTGAACTGTTGCCAGTGCAGAGTTTTATTTCTGAGGCGTTTCTGGAAGAGAAGAACCTCAGCAATTACTGGGGCTACAATCCTCTGTGCTTCTTCGCACCGCATCAGGATTATCTCAGTGGTGACTCCGTGCTGGAGGTTCGTCATATGGTGGAGGCGTTTCATGACGCCGGTATCGAGGTGATCCTCGACATCGTGTTCAACCATACAGCGGAAGGCGGAAGGCTCGGACCATCACTGTCATTCCGTGGCATTGACAACCTCTCCTATTATCGGCTGCAGCCGGAAGACAAGCGTTTCTATATCAATGACACCGGCTGCGGCAATACACTCAATCTGATGCACCCGCGCGTGGTGCAGTTGATCATGGACTGTCTGCGCTACTGGGCTATTACCATGCAGGTTGATGGTTTCCGTTTCGATCTGGCGCCAGTGCTGGGACGCGAGTCCTATGGTTTCGATCAGGGCAGCGGTTTCTTCGACACCGTGCAACAGGACCCGGCGCTAGCTGGCATCAAGTTGATTGCTGAACCCTGGGACATTGGCCCCGGTGGTTATCAGCTCGGCCGCTTTCCACCGGGCTGGAGTGAATGGAATGACCGTTATCGTGACACGGTGAGGCGCTTCTGGCGCGGCGATGCTGGTGTACTGCCAGAATTCGCGCGGCGTCTGCACGGCTCCAGTGACATCTTCGAGCGTGATGGACGCAGGCCTTCGGCGAGCGTCAACTTCATCACCAGCCACGATGGTTTTACAGTCAACGACCTGGTCAGTTATCGGGAACGTCACAACGAAAACAATGGCGAAGAGAATCAGGACGGTCATCGCGAGAACTACAGCGACAACTTCGGTATTGAGGGTGTGACCCGCGACACTACTACAAACGTCATGCGCCTGCGCCAGCAGAAAAATTTTCTGTGCACGCTGCTGCTCTCGCAAGGGACACCGATGCTGCTGGGTGGCGACGAATTCTGCCGGACACTCCAAGGCAACAACAATGCCTACTGCCAGGATAATGAGATCAGCTGGATGAACTGGAGCGTCATCGGCAACGACGCGCGCCAGCAGCAGACCTTCACTGCCTTTCTCACCGCATTGCGCCAGCGTTTTTCCTACCTGTTTTTCGAGAGCTATGTGCATGAACCTTTGCGCCCGAATGATCCCGAGATCGCGTGGTACAACAGCAGTGGCGAGCGCATGCAGAGCAGCCATTGGCAGGAGCACAATGCACGCACGCTGGGTTGCATGCTGAGCGGATTGGATCCTGCCAGCGGCGCGAGGACTCAGGTGATGATCGTGTTTCATGCCGATCGTGAGGCAAAGGCTTTCCGGTTGCCGGTGATGCCTGGTGTCGACTATTGGGAAATTCTTCTTGATACCGGCCTGCAGTCAGGCATTCCTGAGGGTGAGGAGCGCACGGTGATGCAGCGGTTGAATCTGTTTTCATGTTCCACCGTTGTGCTGCTGGCTCATAGTGGCGTGGTGGTTTGATTGGCAGTGGCTGACTCACCCGTATTTTCAAAAACAGCGTCAACAACAGCAGAGGTTTTCGTCATGAACAGTGAATCCGACAGTTGTGCAACAGGCTTCTTGATTCCTGCGCCAGCACAATGGTTGGGGTTGGACACCAGTGCACTGGCCAGTGATCTGGACCGTCACTTCCATGTGACGCTTGGACGCGATGCTGGCGGCGGCAGTCATTACTATCTCTACAACGCTGCAGCATTGACCATTCGCGACCGTCTGGTCGAGCGTTGGCGGGCGACGCGGCTGCGTTATCTGGAGGAGCGGCCCAAGCGCGTGGCCTATCTTTCGCTGGAGTTTTTGATGGGGCGCACGCTGACCAATGCCGTGTTGAATCTGGACATGGAGGAGCCGTTGCGCAACGCACTGTATCGTCACGGCGTCTCGCTGGAGGAGCTGGCAGAGGAAGAGCGCGATGCTGGTCTTGGCAATGGTGGTCTCGGCAGGCTGGCTGCCTGCTTCCTCGACAGCTGTGCAACGCTGCAGTTGCCCGTAACAGGATATGGCATCCGTTATGACTACGGCATGTTTCATCAACGCATCGTGCAGGGGCAGCAGGTAGAGTGTCCGGATCACTGGCTGGAGCGCGGCAATCCCTGGGAATTCGAGGCGCCACAAGATACACGTCGGGTGAAATTTCATGGCCGTGTGGAATCGGTCGCGAATGCGGAGGGGACCTCCGCCAGACAATGGATCGACACTGAGGATGTGCTCGCCGTGCCCTTCGACATGCCCATCCCCGGCTATCGCAACAACACCGTCAACACTCTGCGTCTCTGGCATTCGATGCCGACAGAAGAATTCAATCTGAGCGAATTCAACGCCGGTGGATATGCAGAATCAGTGGCAGCCAAGAACCAGGCTGAACAGATCTCGATGGTGCTTTACCCCAATGATGTCAGTGAGAACGGCAAGACCCTGCGCTTGCGGCAGCAGTATTTTCTTTCCTCTGCCAGCCTGCAGGATGTGCTGGCGCGCTGGGTGCAGCGCAGTGGTCCGCAGTTCAACGATTTCGCGGAATTCAACTGCTTCCAGCTCAACGATACCCATCCGTCGATTGCCGTAGCCGAACTGATGCGGCTGCTGCTGGATGAACACCTGCTGCCCTGGGACGAGGCCTGGCGGGTTACCACGGCGACCATGGCCTACACTAATCACACACTGCTGCCGGAGGCGCTGGAGCGCTGGCCGGTGCGGATGTTTCGCGAGATGCTGCCGCGCATTCTGGAGATCATCTTCGAGATCAACGCGCGCTTTCTGCGGGAGGTGGCCGCGCACTGGCCTGCCGATATCCGCAAGCAACAGGAGTTGTCGTTGGTGGAGGAGGGGGCCGACCCGCATCTGCGCATGGCCCACCTGGCCATCGTCGGCAGTTATTCGGTCAACGGCGTCGCGCAGTTACATACAGATTTGCTTAAGGAAGGTCTGTTTCATAGTTTCTACGAACTGTGGCCACACAAGTTCAACAACAAGACCAATGGCGTGACACCGCGCCGCTGGCTGGCGTTCTGCAATCCGCGTCTGGCGCAGCGCATCAGCGCGACCATCGGCGAGCACTGGTTGACGGATCTCGATCAACTGGCTGGGCTCAAACCATTTGCCGAGAATGAAGACTTCCGCGCGGACTGGGGTGCCATCAAGAGCGCCAACAAGAATGCACTGGCGAAAATGGTGAAAGACTGCTGCGGGGTCGAGTTCGACACCGGCATGCTCTTTGATGTTCAGGTCAAGCGCATTCACGAATATAAGCGGCAGCTGCTCAATGTGCTGCATGTGATTCATTTGTATGAGCGCATCAAACGAGGTGACACCGCCGGCATGGTGCCACGTTGCGTGTTGATCGGTGGCAAGGCGGCGCCAGGGTATTTCATCGCCAAGCTGATCATCAAACTGGTGAACAACGTTGCCGACGTGATCAATAAAGACGCCAGCGCCCAGCCCTGGCTGCGGGTGGCATTCCTGCCGAATTATCGCGTGACCGCGATGGAAGTAATTTGTGCGGGAGCAGATCTGTCGGAGCAGATCTCCACGGCGGGCAAGGAGGCCTCCGGTACGGGTAACATGAAATTCATGATGAATGGGGCAATCACCATCGGCACACTGGATGGCGCTAATATCGAGATTCGCGATGCGGTGGGTCCTGAAAATTTCTTCTTGTTCGGGCTGCAGGCACACGAGGTCCCCGCGGTGCGTCGGCATTATGATCCCGCCCGGATCATTGCCCATGACAGAGACCTGGCAGCCGTCATGGCAATGCTGGAGGAGGGCAGCTTCAATGTCGGTGAGCCGGGACTGTTTGCGCCGCTCATCGACAGCATTCGCAATCCGCAGGATCAGTGGCTGACGGCAGCAGATTTCCGCAGTTATGTTGATGCCCAGCAGCGCGCGGGACACTTGTTTCAGGATCAATCGCAGTGGCAGCGTGTCAGCATATTGAACACAGCGTCCAGTGGCCATTTTTCCAGTGACCGCACGATACGCAGTTATGCGCAGGAGATATGGCACCTGCCCGTGCAATAGAACCACGACGCTCAAGAACTAAAACGGCTATCTCAATCAAGAGGTGTTTACAATGGAAACAGGACCACGCTATGTCAGTAAACTAACCCGCAATACCTATGCGCTGATCCTGGCAGGCGGACGTGGTTCGCGTCTGCACGAGCTGACCGACTGGCGCGCCAAGCCTGCTGTGTTCTTTGGTGGCAAGTTCCGGATCATCGACTTTCCGCTGTCCAATTGCATCAATTCCGGGGTGCGGCGTGTAGGGTTGGTGACGCAATACAAGGCACATTCGCTGATCAAACATCTGGTGCGCGGCTGGGGGCACTTCAAGAAAGAGCTGGGGGAGGGCGTAGAGATTCTGCCAGCCTCTCAGCGTCAGTCTAACAATTGGTATATGGGTACGGCCGATGCTGTTTTTCAAAACATCGACATCATCCGTGGCGAAATTCCCGAGTATGTGATGGTCCTCTCTGGCGATCACATCTATCGGCAGGACTATGGTGAGATGCTGGCTTTTCATGCCGAACACGATACTGACATGACGGTGTCGTGCATGGAGGTGCCTCTGGCGGAAGCGGCAGGCAACTTCGGTGTAATGAGTGTTGACCGTGATCACCGCATACTCGGATTTCAGGAGAAACCCGAGCATCCACAACCTGTGCCGGACAGTCCGGAGCTGTGCCTGGCGTCGATGGGCAACTATGTCTTCAAGACCGAATTCCTGTTCGAGCAACTGCGCCGCGACGCTAAGAACGACGGGTCGGACCATGATTTCGGCAAGAACATCATTCCCTCGATCATCGCGGATCATAAAGTCTTCGCCTATCGCTTCGTGGACCCTAGTGCAAATCAGAAGGCCTATTGGCGCGACGTGGGCAATCTGGATTCCTACTGGCTGGCAAATATGGAGCTGGTGGAGCCTTCGCCGCCCCTTAACCTCTACGATCCGCGTTGGCCGATCTGGACCTTTCAGGAGCAGCTGCCGCCTGCCAAATTTGTGTTCGACGATGATGACAGACGCGGTGCTGCGATCGACTCCATGGTGTCAGGCGGCTGTATTATTTCTGGCTCAACGGTGCGAAAATCGCTGCTCTTTTCCAACGTGCGCGTCCATTCCTATTCGACTATCGAAGAGGCGGTAATCCTGCCGGACGTGGTCATCAAGCGTCACTGCAAGTTGCGCAAGGTGATCATCGATCGCGGTTGCACGATTCCCGAAGGGAGCGTGATCGGTTACGACGCCACGCAGGACGTGAAGAATGGATTTCGTGTAACGCCCAAGGGGGTCACGCTGGTGACACGGGAAATGCTGGGGCAGTCGGTGGGTGGCATTTGAGCCCCTGTTTTTGAGAACAAACGCATGCATATAGCAATGATTGCCGCCGAGAACGGGGCACTGATCGGTGGCAAGGTAGGTGGCATAGGGGATGTTATTCGGGATGTGCCCCTTGCATTGGCTGCGCTGGGACATCGGGTATCGGTCCTCACACCAGGTTACGGCGTTCTTGCCAGACAAAATCCAGCGGTACTGCTGGGCACGGTCACTGTCAATTTCTGCGAAAACCCGGAGATTCTCGAAGTCTTCAGGGTGGAGGCACGCGGTGCTGCGCTGAGCTCCGGCAAGGACACGGCAGACAATGCGGCAGGTGTCACCCATTATGTGCTCGAACATCCCTTATTCGGTGCCTGTGGTGACGGTTCGATTTATTGCAATGACCATTACGGTCCCTTCGCCACCGACGCCCACAAGTTCGCGCTGTATTGTGTGGCGGTGTGTGAGCTGTTGCGCACGCACAAGCTCGGTGCCGTCGATGTCCTGCATCTGCACGACTGGCATGCGGCACTGCTTGCGGTGCTGCGCCGGTACGCCACGGATTATCAGGCCCTGCGCAGCATTCCCGTGGTTTTCAGCATTCACAATCTTTCTCTGCAGGGCGTGCGCCCACTCTCCGGAGACGGCTCCTCGCTACACAGTTGGTTTCCGGACCTGGTGCCGGATCTTTCCAGTATTCAGGACCCTCGCTATTGGGATTGTGTGAATTTGATGCGCGCCGGAATCCTGCTCGCCGATAGAGTGCACGCTGTGTCGCCCAGCTATGCCCGGGAGATTCTCGTGCCCACCGATCTACCACATGGTTTCATCGGCGGCGAAGGCCTGGAGCGGGATCTGCAGAGGCTGGACTCAGCCGGGCTCCTGATCGGCATTCTCAACGGCTGCGATTATGAGCACACCTTGGCACCTCGACTGGCACGAACGCAGTTGCTGGATCTGATTGAGCGTTGTCTGCTGAGTTGGGTGGGTGATCGCACGCAGGTGCCTGCCGCGCATTTCTATGCACAATTGCGCCTCATGCAGTGGCGGCGGCGTCGACGCGAGATCACTGTCACGCTGACTTCGGTGGGTCGCATTACGGGGCAGAAATGCCGCTTGTTGCGCGAACCTGTTGGGACGACCGACTCGGACAAAACCGCTGTCACGCAAATGACGGCGCTGGAGCGGCTGCTGGAGGATCTCGGGGATGGGGTCTTCATCATGATCGGCAGTGGTGACGAAGAGTACGAGCATCTCTTCACCTCGATCATGGCGCGTCACGAGAACTTCCTCTACCTGCGCGGATTCTCTGAGGAGCTGGCGGAAGAGCTATTCCGTGCCGGAGATCTTTTTCTGATGCCGAGCAGTTATGAACCCTGTGGCATCAGTCAGATGTTGGCCATGCGCGCAGGCACCCCGTGCATCGTGCATCTTGTAGGCGGGTTGCGCGACACGGTGCAGCAAGAGGTCAACGGTTTTGGTTTTGAGGGGGACACGCCGGCGTTGCAGGCCGAGAACATGCTGGCAACGGTCAGGCAGGCCTGCGCCATGGTCAATAGTCCCGAGCGTTGGCAGGCCATCTGCCGGGCGGCCGCTGACAGTCGTTTCACCTGGGATGTCGCCGTGCGCCGTTATGTCGATGAACTCTATGCTTTTCCACAGGTATCCGGGTAGCATGGCGGCCTTGACCTCCTCAGCAAGACAATCCAACACAAATTCATGCCAGCATCTGCTCATCGCCTGATCCCCTTCATTTTCGTGTTCGTGTGGAGCACGGGCTTCATCGTTGCGCGCTATGCCATGCCCTATGCGGAACCGATGACCTTCCTGTTTCTGCGTTTCACGGGCGTGGTGATCTGTATGGCGCCGATCGCCCTGTTATGGCGGGCCAGATGGCCCTCATGGACCCAGATCGGCCATATCGCGCTGGCCGGACTCCTGTTGCAGGCCGGTTATCTAGGCGGGGTGTGGGCTGCGGTAAAACTCGGCATGTCGGCGAGCCTGGCGGCGCTGATCATGGCGCTGCAACCGATCATTACCGCCTGGCTGGCGGCACTGGTGGCGGAGAAGGTGTCCATGCGACAGTGGTCAGGGTTGCTGGCGGGTTTTACCGGCGTGGCGATGGTGGTGATGGCGAAGTTTTCTCTGATTGGGCTGACTTTCGACAGCCTGACTCTGGCTGGCATTGCACTGATGAGTATCACCATCGGCACGCTCTACCAGAAACGTTTCTGTCCTGCCTTCGATCTGCGTGCTGGTTCGGTGATTCAGTTCGGTGCCTCGGCCTTGCTGTGTGTGCCGTTGATGTTCATGTTCGAGACCCGGCAAATCGACTGGCAACTGCCGCTGCTGGCGTCATTGCTCTGGTCGGTGTTGGCGCTGTCGATAGGGGCAATCACGCTGCTATTCATGATGATCCGGGATGGGGCGGCGACTCGCGTCACCAGTTATCTGTATCTGACACCGCCACTGACGGCGATGATGGCGTGGGTGCTGTTTGGTGAACCGATTACACTGACCACGCTTGCCGGCACCGCATTGACAGTGGTGGCGTTGTGGTTGGTGACCCATGATCCTGCAACTGTGGGAGCGGGCCCAGCCCGCGATTAACCCGCACTTTCTAGCCTTTTTCAGCAGAAAGCGCTATAACTTCGGCACGTTCAGTCACCCCCTGCGAGGAATCCATGATTCGCCTTTCTAGCCTTGTTATCAGCGCAGTGCTGCTGGTCGGCTGCTCCGACAACGCCTCTGACAATTCGGCAAACAACGCCTCCGACAGTACCAGAAAAACACAGTCAGCGGGTCAGGTCGCGGCGGCACCGGCGGGCTACGAGCTGGTTGAGACGGTTACCGGCAACGGCGATGACATCGTCATTCCCTACAAGAAATTCGTCTACGCCAATGGCCTGACCGTGTTGCTGCATGAGGACGACTCCGATCCTCTGGTGCACGTCAACATCACCTATCACGTGGGCTCGGCCCGAGAGGAAGCGCAGCGCTCGGGATTTGCACATTTCTTCGAACATATGATGTTTCAGGGCTCGGCACACGTCGGCGACGATGAACACTTTCAGATTGTCACGGAGGCGGGTGGTTCGTTGAATGGCTCCACCAGCACTGACCGCACCAATTACTTCCAGACTGTGCCGAGCAATCAGCTGGAAACCATTCTCTGGTTGGAGGCCGATCGTATGGGCTTCCTGCTGGAGGCGGTGACTCAGGAGAAATTCGAGATCCAGCGTTCCACTGTAAAAAACGAGCGCGGACAGAATGTCGAGAATCGTCCCTACGGACGCGTCTACGAGGAATTGACTGCGGCGCTGTATCCGTCGGGCCATGCCTATTCCTGGCCCGTGATCGGCTACCAGGAGGACCTGGATGCCGCCACGCTGGATGACCTTCGTCACTTCTTCCTGCGTTGGTACGGGCCGAACAATGCCACGCTGATTGTGGCCGGTAATCTGGAAGCGGCCAGCACTCTGGCGCTGATCGAGAAATACTTCGGAGGCGTTCCGGCGGGTCCGGTCGTGGAGCGTGCGCAACCGGTGTCAGTTGCGCTTGATCAGGATCGCTATGTCTCCTACGTCGACCAGAACATTCGTTTCCCGCTGTTGATTCTTGCCTATCCCTCGGTGCCGTATTCGCACCCGGATCGCGTGCCACTCGCGGCGCTGGCGGATATCATCGGTGGCGGCAGGAACTCGTTGTTCTATCAACAGTTCGTCCTCAGCAATCGCGCCATTGATGCCAGCGCCTCCAACAGTGCGCAGGAGTTGGGCGGCATGTTCAGTCTGGAAGTACAGGCCTTCCCCGGCGCGGATCTGGCGCAGTTCGAGACCGACATTCGCGCCATCCTCGCCGGCTTCAATGCCGAATCCATTACGGATGAGGATCTCGCGACCTTCAAGGGCCAGACCGAGGCTTCGCTGATCAATGGTCTGGAAAGTGTGCAGGGCAAAGCTTCGCGTCTGGCGCTGTATGACTATTTGCTCGATAACCCAGACTATCTGCCTCAGGAGATCGCAGCCCTGCGCGCACTGACCAGAGAAGACGTGCTACGGGTCTTCAATCAGTACCTTGCCGGCAAGCCCGCCGTGCTGCTGAGTGTGCTGACTCGCGATGCGCCCGATGCACAGACCAGTCCTGACAACTTCGAGCCAACCCCTGCACTGCGCGTAACCGAATCATCACTGGAGGATCTCGAACCGCGTCCAGTCGTAGACAGTTTTGATCGTGCCACGCGCCCCGGCGCAGGGCAGGCACCACTGGTGCCAGTGCCACCATTCTGGCGCGAACAACTTGCCAATGGCGCACAGATCATCGGTACCGTCAGCAACGAGATTCCGACCGTCACCCTGAGACTGAGCTTTGGGGGCGGGCACCTGCTCAATACCCCAGAGAATTATGGTCTGGCCCGCTTGACTGCGTCGATGCTGAATGAGGGCACGGCACAACTGAGTGCCGAGCAATTCGAGGTGGAACTGCAGAAGCTGGGCAGTCGCATCAATGTCAGTGCCGGGCGCGAGCGGATGACCGTGACCGTGAACAGTCTCAGCCGCAATCTCCAAGCCACAATGGATCTGCTGGAACAGCGACTGCTGCAGCCGGCGTTCACACAGGAAAATCTCGATCGTCTGCGTCGTCAGCAGATCGAGTCACTGCAGGCTAACCGCGAACAGCCCAACGCGATTGCCAGCGAAGTGTTCTCAAAACTGTTGTATGGCGAGGAGCACAGTTTTGCAGTGCCGGTGGACGGGCGTGTCGAGACATTGGAAGCGATCACACTGGCCGATATCGAGGCGTTCGCAAGTAGCAGTCTGGCGACGCCGGCGTTGCAGATCGTGGTAGTCGGAGCCGTCGAGCAATCACAAGTGATGCCGGGACTGGCATTCCTCGATGGTTTGCGGCCCGCAGCGGTGACTCTGCGCGAACAGCCTGTCTTGCCGTTGATAGCCTCTAACACGTTGTATCTGGTGGATAAACCCGGTGCAGCACAATCCGAGATTCGCATCGGCTACGTGACCGAAATGCCTTACGATGCCACCGGTGAATACTTCAAGAGCTCATTGATGAACTATGTGCTGGGTGGCGCCTTCAGCAGTCGCATCAATCTCAATCTGCGTGAGGATAAGGGGTATACCTATGGTGCTAGGAGTGCTTTCTCCAGCACCCGTTATCCCGGTCCGTTCAGCGCTTCGGCGAGCGTGCGCATGGACAGCAGCGCCGACTCCGTGCGTCAGTTCATCAACGAGATCTCCACTTTCCGCGACAACGGCATTAGCGCCGAGGAATTGAGTTTCATGCGTGCGGCCGTTGGCCAGAATGATGCACTCAATTACGAAACTCCCGGCCAGAAGGCAGTGTTCCTGGGCGACATTATCGACTACGAACTCGACGCTGACTTCGTGACCCGACAGAGCGAGATCATCAACACTATTACACAGGATGAGATCAACGCACTGGCGCGAGAAAATCTGCCAGTGGGCCGCATGCTGATACTGGTAGTCGGTGACAAGGCCGTCATCGGCGAGTCATTGGCCGAGCTCGGTTACCCGATCGTGGAGCTGGACACCACTGGCGCCGTGGTTAACTGAATGACGGCCAAGCCTCGCCAGCGCACGCCAGTCTGTCTGAACAGCGATCGCAATTTCGATGACCTGGCGCCTCGCTTTGCCCGCAACGTCTATGGCGGACTAAAGGGAGCGCTACGTCTGGCCGTGCTGCGCCGCGATTTCGATGAATTTCTTCCCACCTGTCTACAGCCCTGTGATGCGGATCATATGCCGTTGCGCATTCTGGATGCGGGGGGCGGGCAGGGGCAGTTCGGTCTGCAACTGGCGGCGTGCGGGCATCAGCTGACGCTCTGCGACATCTCCACCGAGATGTTGAAGTTGGCGCATGAGCAAGCCGTGGTCCTCGGCCTCACGTCGGTAGAGTTTGTCCATGGTGCAGTGCAGCAGATGTCAGAAGATGCGCAATCCGGCAAGCGCCCGGCCTTCGATCTGGTGCTGTGCCATTCCGTGCTGGAGTGGGTGGCTGATCAGGAGGGGCTGATGCAGGCATTGCTGCCCATGGTGAGACACGGCGGTTATCTGTCCCTGACGTTCTATAATCGTCACGGCATGGTGATGAAGAATCTGTTGCGCGGCAAGCGTTCACCGATTCTCGACGACCGTTTCGTACCCAGTGCCGGCAGTCTGACACCCACACGACCGTTGGAGCCTTCGCAGGTACTGGCATGGCTGGCACAGGATCACTGGCAGATTCTCTGCAACAGCGGTATCCGCGTGTTTCATGATCTACTGCTGACGCCGGAGGGGCGTGCGATGCCGGAGCACGAACTGGTGGCGCTCGAACTGGAGCTGTCCCGTCAGGAGCCCTACCGTTCACTGGGTCGTTACCAGCACGTTCTGGCCACGCGGCTTTGAGCAGCGCGTTAAAACGGTTAGAATACGGGCCTCGTCTCACCCATTGATCCCTTTTGTATTTTGGAGCTCATGAAAACGCTTGTGAAAACACTGCATCTCAATAAAGGCCGGGAGTCCTCCCTGTTGCGTCGTCACCCCTGGGTGTTTTCCGGTGCCATCGAACGCATGTCGGGCAGTGCCGATTCCGGTGATACGGTGCGCGTGGTGGATGCCAAAGGCAAACTGCTGGGCCTGGCTGCCTATTCACCCAGCTCCCAGATCCGTGCCCGAATGTGGACTTTTGGCGATGATGAGGGCCCGATCGATTCGGCATTCCTGTATGGACGCCTGCAGCGTGCAGTGGCCCGACGGCAGGCACTGCTCAACGATCCCCAGCGCACTGGTTGCCGCTTGGTGTATGGCGAATCCGATGACCTGCCGGGCCTGATCGTCGATCGTTACGGTGACTTTCTAGTCTGCCAGTTTCTGTTTGCAGGTGTGGAGAAATGGAAAGCCGAGCTCGTGGCCCACTTGCATGCGCTGGTGCCGTGCAAAGGCATCTATGAACGCTCCGACGCAGCCGTGCGTGCCCGCGAGGGACTGGAACCGGCGCAGGGTCTGTTGTGGGGTGAGGAACCACCGACGCTGGTCGAGATCAACGAACAGGGCAGGTTGTACGCACTTAGCATTGCGCACGGACACAAGACAGGTTTTTATCTGGATCAATTCGATAATCGTGAGCGCGTGCGTCAGTTATCGCAGGGTCGCAGCGTGCTGAACTGTTTCTGTTACACCGGCGGGTTCGGCATCGCCGCTCTGCAGGGTGGGGCTAGTCATGTGGTGAACATCGATTCATCCGCTCCCTCGCTGGAATTGGCGCAGGAAAATTTCCGGCGCAATGGGTTTGCTCCTGCTCAATACACGTTAACCAATGCCAATGTGTTCGAGATCCTGCGCGAGTTCAAGCAGGCCCAGCGCCACTTCGATCTCATCGTGCTTGATCCACCCAAGTTTGCAGAAACCAAAGCGCAATTCCAGCGCGCCGCGCGCGCCTATAAGGATGTCGCTTTGCAAGCGGCAGCTTTGCTCAATCCTGATGGGCTGCTGGTAACGTTCTCTTGTTCGGGTGCCATCGATCTGCCACTATTTCAGAAGATTACAGCGGACGCCGTGCTGGATGCCGGACGACAGGGACAGATTCAGTACTATCTGCATCAGGCGGCGGACCATCCGGTGGGACTGCCGTTCCCCGAGAGTCTCTATCTAAAGGGACTGGTGTGCAGGCTGGATTGAATCCGGGCTATAATTGTGGCGCAGCTAAAATTGGAGAGTTGATGAAGATTGCAGCCATTATTATGGACATTGAAGGTACCACCACTGGTATCGGTTTTGTGCAGAATGTCCTCTATCCGTATTCGCTAAAATACATCGCTCCCTTCCTGCGCGAGCACCATGAAGAGCGTGATGTGATGCGCGTGCTGGTGCGGCTCAGTGAACATACTGGCATCCCGTTGCACAATGTTGAAGGCTTGATCCGCCTGCTGCAGCAGTGGATTCGTGACGATGAGAAGAACCCCGAGCTGAAGACACTGCAGGGCATGATCTGGGAGAAGGGCTATAAACAGGGACTGTTTCTCGCACATGTCTATCCGGACGTGCCTGATGTATTACAACGCTGGCAGCAGGAAGAACGCAATCTCTACGTGTTCTCCTATGGTTCGGTGAAGGCACAGCAACTGTTCTTGCGCTACTCTGACTCCGGCGACATGCGCCTGCTGTTCTCCGGCTACTTCGATAGCGCGATGGGGTCCCGGCAAGACAGTGCGACCTATCGCAGTATTGCCGCTGCGATCGCGTTACCGGCAAATAATATTCTGTTTATTTCCGATGACAGGCAGGAGCTGGATGCGGCTGCTGAGGCGGGGATGCGTACAACCTGGGTCATTCGACCCCAGGATACTTCACTTGATCCGGAGCGAGCGCGTTTGAAAACCGCTCATTCCGTCGTTACCAGTTTCGATCAGATTCACATCGACTGAAACATGGTCAGCGGCAGCGTACCAGGCCGCCACGCACCCAGGGCCTCAACTGCTGAACTGACGAACTATTCCCCGGGTAGTTCCGATTTTCTTGCGCAAAAGTGCACTGCTTTCGGCTGTTGCTCTGGAAGCCGTCGCCGTTTCCTCGGATCGGTTCTGAATATTGACGATATTGCGATTGATCTCTTCAGAGGTGCGACTCTGCAGTTCCAGCGCGGCAGTGATCTGCTGTGTTATGTTGTGGATCATCGACACCGGGTCCCTTTCCTAGGCGATGGTCATGCCCTGCACACAGGCCCTGGTGCTGCCTTGGATGCGCGAGCCGATGTCCTTGATCTTGATTGTGGAGTCTTGGATGCGCTGTGTCAAAGTCCGCACCTCGATGGCGGCGTTCAAGGCCAGAAGGTTGAAAGCATAGAGACGCGAATCCCAGCCGTCGGACCCAGGGTGCAAGTCTGTGTTGCGGAGGTTGCAGTGAGATTCGGAAAAGCTGCGGTGCGCTAGCTCAACCTTAGTGAGGTTGGCGGGTCAAGGCCGCGTGAATGGCCTGGCTGAGCCTGATCACGACAAATTCTTCAAAATTTTCCACGGGATCGGCATTGTCGCCGAATGCCTCGCTGAGTGTTTCCAGTTGTTCGAGAACCAGTTTTCTTGCGTCTTCCCCCTGCTGACCTTCAATGCGCTCGGCAACCTCCAGCAGATGATTCCAGAATTGGACGCGCTGCATTGAGGAAATCACGGCCTGGGCTCGACAGTTGAGAGGGGTGCCTGACTGACTCCGATGACCTCCAGCCGCACTGTGCGGGCATTGGGCAGCGCCCAGTCGATATGGCGGCCAACCTTCAGTCCGATAAGTGCCGCGCCGATCGGGGCCAGCACCGAGACTTTGGCGGCATTGACATCGGCCTCTCCCGGATACACAAGGGTGACACTGTTGACGGCATTGGTTTCAACATTGCGATACTCCACCGTGGAGAACATGCTGACAACATCCTTAGGCAGTTTGCGGTCTGGCAGAATTGTCGCCCGCTCGAGTTCCTGCTCCAATGTCTCGGTGAGCGCTGAGCCTGAATTGACCAGTGCGGTGAGACGGGCGTAATCCGTTTCGGATAAGGTGATGGTATTTGCTGCCATAGCTTGACCTGTCGGGAATCAATAAGTTGTTAGCGGTAGGAGTACCGGCTGCCTGTCTGGTGAAATCGGGTACGGTTAAAACTGAAGCTGCTGTAAGGGACTGTACTCAACAGGCGATCAGGAGATGGTGTGTGTCCCCCTGATCGCCTGAAAAAGGAGGGCACGCGCAGCCGTTACAGATGCCGGGTGCAATGACTCTATGGGGTATGGCGTCAGAAAATTCATGCCGGCGAGTATAGCAGCTCTTTTTGCTTATACAACCGGGCGCCTGGCGGGCACGGGAACCTTGATTGTCAGGGATTTTCATCCCTGTTAATGTGCGTCCCCAGGCTCTGGCAGCGGGTGCCACCGGGGCAGACCGATCGATGTTTTGCGCTGTGTCGCAAGGAGAGTCAAAACGTGAGTTTTATCAGAATCAGCGCGCAGCAGGCGCGCGATCTTATCGCCAATGAGGCACTGGTTGTCGACATCCGCGACCCACAATCCTATGCCGCAGGGTGTATAGAGAATGCGGTCCATATTACCGCAGACAATGTCGATGATTTCATTCAAGCCGGGGACCAAAGTCGCCCATTGATCGTCTGCTGTTACCACGGCAACGCCAGTCAGGGCGCGGCTGCGTATTTTTCCGAGAATGGTTTTCTCCAGACTTACAGTCTGGATGGTGGTTATGAGGCGTGGCAGGAAATGCAGGACGGCGATTGGCAATGACGGCACCAACTTAGAAACTCATCGGCAGGCATGGCCTCTGAAAGCAAACGTCCTGAATATGCTGGCAATTCTGTTTCACCAGGAAATCCAATTGCGCCGTTGTCTCGACCCCTTCTGCAACCACGGTCAGTCCCATATCCTTCATTTCTTCGAGCAGTTTCATGGCCCGGCGCGGGTGCTTGAGCGCCGGCTTTCCGTGATCTGCAGTTCGAGCTGATGTTCCGACATCCCCGGCAGATCCAAGAGCGTCCACAGTTCATCCTGACCCGGATGGTGGGCCCGGACTTTGTTGTCGGACGCGTTGCTCATTGATTGGGCTCCCCTGAATCCATGTGTCAGCAAAGTCTTGATGCAGTGCTTAGTGACCTTTTGCAGGCCATGCGGCGCAGGCGTTGCGAATGATCGCCAGTGCCTGTTCCACTTCTTCTTGGGTTACGTTCAGCGGTGGCAGCAGGCGCAGGGAATTGCCACCCGCCTTCACAACCAGCAGCCTGTCCTCTCTGAGTGCTGCGACGAAATCTGTGTTGCTGATCACGCACTTCAGTCCGATCATCAGTCCCATGCCTGTCTGTTCGGACAACACGTGGGGGTTATTCGTGATGATGTCGGCCAGTCCATCGTGAAGTTGAGACGCGCGTCGCATCGACTCCTCTAGGAAACCGGGTGCCATGATCACGTCCAGCACGGCATTGCCCACAGCTGTCGCGAGCGGATTACCGCCGAAGGTGCTGCCGTGGGTGCCCGCAACCATTGGCGCCGCCACGCGCTCGCTGGCCAGGCACGCCCCGATAGGGAACCCGCCTCCCAGTCCCTTGGCGGAAGCCAGGAGGTCTGGCGTGACACCCAAAGCCTGATAGGCGTACAGAAAGCCAGAACGACCAACGCCTGACTGCACTTCATCGAACATAAGCAGGATGCCTTTTTCATCGCAAAGTTCGCGCACCTGACGCAGGTATGCGAAGGGCGTGACACGAATGCCGCCTTCCCCTTGAATGGGTTCCAGGATGACGCCAGCCGTCTGCTCAGTGATGGCGGCACGCAGAGCGGCAATATCGCCCCAGGTCACTTGATCGAAGCCGGGATCGCCAGTCAGGAAACCTTCCACGTGCAGCGGGTTGGCACTGGCGGCCAGAGGCGCCAGGCTGCGCCCATGAAAAGACTGCGTCAAAGCGATGATACGCACGCGCTGCTTATCGCCACGGCTGTAGTGGTAGCGACGCATGAACTTGAACCCCGCCTCAACCGCCTCGGTTCCGGAATTGCTGAAGAAGACGCGATGCGCAAAGGTCATTTCCACCAGTCTGCTGGCCAGGCGCTCTGTCTGCGGAATTCGGAATAGATTCGAGCTGTGCCAGATTTTCTGTGATTGCTCATGCAGCGCGGCAATCAAATAGGGGTGGCAATGTCCGAGACAGTTGACGGCGATGCCCATGGTGAAGTCCAGATAGCGCTCGCCGGTCGGCGTAAACAGGTAGCAGCCTTTGCCATGGTCGAACTCGAGTTCGGGGTTGCCATAATTGCTCATCAATGCGGAAGTCATCGGGTGATCCTTGGTCTGTGGTCTTGGGTCGCGCGGATTGCCCGGCGTTCCCGGTCAGGCTTCGTGATACATTCTTGCCGGGCACTGCAGAACGGTCCAAAATTCTTCGCCTGCAGCGGCCTTGATCGAGGCGCGATCATGCCCTATCGAAGGGGATCATTCAAGCCGCCGGGCCTTTTGCCGTAAGCCCTGCAGACATTTTCAACAAAGTGCGGAGCGAACCCGAAAGGGCCCTCCGCCAGGGGAATCAAGATGCTTTTCAGAAAATCGGACAGCCTGCCCACTGCGGCAACCGCCTTGCCTGGTCGAGAACAGGCCGTGCGCATCAATAATCGGCATTTCGTGAATGGTCAACCCTTGCTGGGCGACATGCCTGCTGACGTGGAAACGGCAGTATTCGCGCTGGGGTGCTTCTGGGGCGCTGAGCGCTTGTTCTGGCGTCAGGAGGGGGTCTACAGCACCGCTGTAGGATATTCCGGCGGGATCACGCCGAATCCAAGCTATGAAGAAGTATGCAGCGGGCGCACCGGACATACGGAGGTCGTGATCGTGTTCTTCCGTCCGGCCGTCATCGCCTATGCAAGATTGTTGCAGTTGTTCTGGGAGGCTCACGATCCGACCCAGGGCATGCGTCAGGGCAATGATCATGGCACCCAGTATCGCTCGGCGCTCTACACCACGACACCTGAGCAGTTCGCTCTGGCGGCTGCCAGCAGGGTGGGTTTCCAGCAGTCGCTCAACGCTGGAGGGTACGGTGAAATTACTACTGAAATCAAAATATTGGAATGCTTTTATTACGCAGAAGATTACCACCAGCAGTACCTCGGGAAGAACCCAGGAGGCTACTGCGCTCTGCATGGGCTGGGACTGACGTGCGCACTGCAGGTATAACCGTCGCCGGCCGCTCAGACGGTATTTTTCAGCAAGGCCCAAAAAATTCCAGAATCTGCGCCTCCGTCGACACGGCGTCTGCATCCCCCAGGTCAATCAGGTGCTGGGGCCAGGGCGGTTTCCGAAGGAAGAACGTTGACCGGCAAATTGATGCGGCGCAATGCCTCCCGATGGCTGGCAAGAGTATCCACGAAAGCGCTGTTGAGGATATGAGCGAGAATATAGATCGCTCTCAAATGAATTGCGGGGCTGAACGGATTCCCCGCTGGTATAGCCCGACGCTGACTGGCCAGGAAAGAAAACACCCAGGCGCAGGCGCGGCTGATCAGACCACCGGAGTCAAGACGGTAGATTTGTGCGCTGGTTATATTCTTCCATGTGTATTCGAGTATGCAAACACCTGTCCGCAGTTGAGTCTAGCTGTTCATAGTGCCTTCTTCCTGCTCAGAGAGCATGGGCGGTCCGGAGTGTTGCGAACCTGAAGGCAACAGCGGCAGATAGCCTATATGTCTGCACACAGTGTAAGAGCAGCTTGGTTGTTGGGAGCAGATTCTTGCGGGAATGTTTTATACTCGCGCACCGTGTCACGATAGGACTGTCCGAAATGAGGGCGTGAATTGAAGACGTGAACTCAAGAAGTAGATTATGGAAAAGGATGAGGGCAATGACGGACAAGCGAGTGGATAAACTGGTGATCGCGATTTCCTCGCGGGCATTGTTCGATCTTAGCGACAGCCACCGTGTCTACGAAGAGCAGGGACTGGAGGCCTATCAGCAATATCAGATCGCCCACGAGGAAGAGCCACTGGCTCCCGGCGACGCGTTCGGGCTGGTCAACAAACTGCTCAATCTCAATAAGCTGTTGGGCACCGAGCGGGTTGAGGTGATCTTGCTTTCCCGCAACAGCGCCGATACCGGGCTGCGGGTGTTCAACTCCATTCGTCACTATGGCCTGAGCATTACCCGTGCGGCTTTCTGCAGCGGTGACAGTCCCTATCGCTACATTGCCGCCTTCAACAGCCACCTGTTTCTGTCTACCGACGGCGGCGACGTGCGGCATGCACTCGAATTGGGGATCGCGGCAGCAACCATTCTGCCTTCTACGGTAACCGCCAGTACCGAGGGCAAGCTCAAGTTTGCCTTCGACGGTGATGCCGTGCTGTTCTCCGATGAGGCCGAGCGCATCTATAAGGCCAGTGGCCTGCAGGCATTTACCGAGAGTGAGAAGCTGGCGGCCAATCGGCCCCTTTCCGGCGGGCCCTTCAAACCCTTCCTGGCCGCCTTGCAGCAGTTGCAGATGGAGTTCCCGCCGGGTGAATCACCAATCCGCACCTGTCTGGTGACGGCGCGCTCGGCTCCGACCCATGAGCGGGTCGTCAAGACTCTGCGGGCCTGGAATATTCGCATCGACGAATCGCTGTTCCTTGGCGGTATGGACAAGGGTGCCTTCCTGAGCGCCTATGATGCCGATGTTTTCTTCGATGATCAGCAGGGGCATTGCGAGTCTGCCCGCAACCATGTCGCCACCGGGCATGTGCCCAGCGGCGTTGCCAATAACCCTCCGCAGCAGCCGGGACAGACTGGATCATGAAGCTGCAGCAACTGCGCTATATCTGGTAAGTGGCGCGCCGGGGTATGGACGTGTCTGCCGCTGGCGGACGAGCTGGGAATGCAGATCTTTGGCCGCAGTAGCAAACACCTGACTGAACTCACTCCAGCCGGAGAGCAGATTTTGGAGGCGAAGGGGGAGGTTCTGCTGACCAAAGTCGCAAAGCGGAGTCACCGCGACATTGCGGTCTATCCGCTAGCCACCTGTGTCTCTGGATTTGCCGGGCGTGCCACACTGGATCAGGCCTTGAGCGAGCACGGTTTGTCGCTGCGGGTGGTCGTGACGGCGGCAGATGGCGACGTCATCAAGACCTATGTGCGGCTGGGGCTTGGCGTCGGTACCGACCCCGTTCTGGCCTGTCACAGTCAAGCAGAGGTGGATGCGCTGATTGCGCAGACGCAGATGCCAGTCCACCAGCCGGTCGGTTGATTGCTCAGACTTGCTTGCCGTCGGTGGCGATCACGCCAGCTTTGTGCAGGCCGCACTCCTTGGCGGTCGCTTCTTCCCACCACCAGCGTCCCTCGCGTTCATGCTGGTTCGGTCCTACCGGGCGCGTGCATGGCTCGCAGCCGATGCTGATAAAACCTTTGTCGTGCAGCGCGTTGTAGGGCACATCGAACAGGCGGATGTAGTCCCAGACCTGCCTGGAGGTCCAGTTGGCGAAGGGATTGAACTTCAAGAGTGGCTTCTCGGGAGTCGAGAAGGCTTTGTCCAGTTCGGCAATCGCGACCTGTGAGCGGGTAGGGCTCTGATCCTTGCGCTGCCCGGTGATCCAGCCATCCAGAGAGCCCAGATGGCGGCGCAATGGTTCGATCTTGCGAATACCACAGCACTCTTCGTGCCCTTCCTCGTAAAAGCTGAACAGGCCCTTGCTACTCACCAGTTGCTGCAGACGCTGCGCGTCCGGGGTGAGGAACTGGATGTCGATTTTGTACTGTTTACGCACCTGCTCGATGAAGCGCAGGGTTTCGGGGTGCAAGCGGCCGGTATCAAGACTGAATACCCTGATGTTCTTGTTCAACTTCCAGGCCATCACCACCAGTGCCACGTCTTCGGCACCGCTGAACGAGATCGCGATACCGGGGACATCGGCAAGCACCCGGCGGATAATTTCCTTGGGCTCCATGTCTTGAAAAAGGCTATTTATTTCAGAGATATTTTGCGCATTAATCATGTGATGGATCACTTATGGTTTGGACCAGGATGGCCTGTAGTCGGACGTTGCTGCGGAGCCGCGATGTCCGCTGGCGGGCGGTGAAGAACGCGGGCCATTCTCTATGATTTGCTGCGGCAGGTAAACCCGGCGTGAGCACGGTGGGCGTGCCGCCTGTCTTGCATAGACCGCCGGATGTGGGTACATTGACGCGTCTGAAAATTCAGCCACTGGCGAAGGGGAAATGCGTTGGAAGTTGTCTGTCTTGATCTGGAAGGTGTGCTGGTACCGGAAATCTGGATTGGATTTGCCGAGCGTACAGGAATTGCCGAATTGCGTGCCACGACGCGCGACATTCCTGACTACGATGTGTTGATGCGCCAGCGTCTGCGCATCCTTGCCGAGCACAAACTCGGACTGCCGGATATCCAGGCAGTGATCGCCGGCATGACACCGATGCCAGGGGCCCGCGAGTTCATCGACTGGGCGCGCGAACGTTTCCAGGTCGTGATTCTCTCCGATACCTTCTATGAATTCTCCCAGCCACTGATGCGCCAGCTCGGCTTCCCGACGCTGTTCTGCCACCGTCTGATTACCGACGACAAAGGCATGGTGGTGGACTACAAACTGCGCCAGAAGGATCCCAAGCGTCAGTGCGTCAAGGCCTTCCACGAATTGAACTATCGCGTGCTCGCAGCCGGTGATTCCTACAACGATACCACCATGCTGGCCGAGGCCGATGTGGGCGTGCTGTTCCGCGCACCTGCCAACGTAATCGCTGAGTTTCCTCAGTTCGCCTCTGTTGAAGAGTACGAAGAGCTGCGCCGTGAGTTCATCAAAGGCAGTCCGCGAGACTTGACCTTGTAATCAGATATTTGATTACTAAATCACTCCAGCTCTTTGATAATATTGTTTATTTTGTCAAAGCACTCCTGATATTCAGCGCTCCAGACGGAGTCGGCCACGATGCCGCCTCCACCCCAGCACAGAATATCGGGAGCATCGCAAAGCAGGGTACGGATGGTAATGTTGCTATCCATTCTGCCGTCAAATCCGACATAGACGATAGCACCGCAGTAGACCGCGCGTCCGTCCGGCTCCAATTCCTCGATTATTTGCATCGCCCGGTGTTTCGGCGCCCCGGTGATTGATCCGCCCGGAAAGCAGTTGCGCAACAAATCCAGCGGCGAATGTTCCGCGCCAAGTCTGCCACTGATGCTGCTCACCAGATGATGCACGTTGCTGAAGCTTTGCAGCGTGAAAAGCTGGTCGACCTGCACCGAGCCGGTTGCACAGAGGCTCCCCAAGTCGTTGCGCAGCAGATCCACTATCATCAGGTTTTCCGCCCGGTCTTTGTCACTTGCCAGCAGTTCGTCTGCCATTCGTCGGTCCAGCACCGCGTCTGCAGAGCGCGGACGCGTACCCTTGATCGGCTGGGTCAGCGCCTTGCCATCGCCCACCGCGAGGAAGCGTTCGGGAGAGAAACTGAGCACGGCGCCGTCCTCGCGCTGGAGGTAGGCAGCGAAGGGGCTGTGGATGTGTTGGCGCAATTGCAGATAAGCGCTCAGCGGGTTGCCTTCATAGCGTGATGAGAAACGCTGCGCGAGGTTGACCTGATAGCAGTCGCCCGCGTGAATATAGTCTTGAATCCTGTCGAATGCGGTCTTGTAGGTAGCTGCCGTGAAATTGGCTGTGAAGGCCTCGTCAAGGCTGAAGGGCAGCGGCGCGTCCGGCACGGTCTGTAGCGACCGCAAGACCCGCTGTAGCGTGGCTGAAGGACAGTTCGGCAGTGCGAACAGCAAGGTTTTGGCTAGCTGATGGTCGACGATGATTGCCCATGAGTAGATGCCGATCCGGGACTGGCGCTCATAACCGAAACAGCCGATAGCACCGCCCTTGAAAGGCAAGTGCGCGATTGGCTCTGGTATCCGGGCATCGGGCGGACGCTGGCGCTGCAGGGCTGTGTCGACGGCGGCAAAAACATCCCCAGCAAACAGCGATGCCGAGTTTGCAGCAATGATTCTAACCGCGCCGGCTTCCTCGATGATCTGCACGTCAGGCAGCGCGCTGAGGATGTCATGGCGCACGTTCTGGTGGTAATGGGGATCGCCCAGTCCGCTGTCCAGAAACACCAGCCCTGACAGCGCGGCCAGCCGGCTGAGCAGCCCGGCGCTGTCGCGCTGGTATGGCAACTCTTGCAGGAAATACTCGTTCGTGACCGTATCGCTCATGCGAGTCTCGCCTGTGACAAGAGCGTCCTGGAGTTAAACAAAGCCATCTTCAAGGCAACAGTTCCACGCGCACAGCGACCGCCTCCGGGGTATTGGTGGTTGCCAGTACCTGTGTCGTGGCGGAGTTCGCTGGGATTCCGTTTTGATTACCGATGGCGCGGCTGCTGACGATCTGCCAGTCATTGAAATCCACTTCGAGCGTACTGCTGACGACAGTGGTGCTCTGCGCGGTACCCGCCTGGCGCTGGGTGGCGGCGATATTGAGGAACGCCCGCTCACGGCGTAATTCGGCGCTGACGGTCAGGGTGCTGCCAGTCTGTTCGGCCTCCTGGCTGAGCACTGCGCCCAGCTCCGTGAATCGTAGACCGGTGCGCGGCGTGCTGGCGAGGAGACTGAAGTGGGCGAACTCCCCCTCATTGACGACGATACTTTGCACGGCGTAATCGGTCGGCTCCTGCGTGGCGATGGTGGTGATTACGCCGCCGTCGCTGAGAGTGGGTTGGGCTGGCCGGCCATAGCGGAAGTCGACACTGACGCGCAGTTGTCGGCGCGGCACGTCAAGCTCAAGAATCAGGCTCTGCAGTTCAGCGAGATTGGTGCGTGTGGTGCTGATGATCAGGTTGTTGTCAAGCTGGCTGATGGCGCCGCGCTCATCGAGGAAGGGCGCAATGGCCTCTCGGATCGGCGCGGGGTCGCGATGCTGCAGGCGAACGATTTGGACTACGGCCAGCTCGCCGCTGGAAGTCTGTGCGGCGGCATTTTGCGACAGACTCCCCAGCGCGAGCAGGCCGCAGGCGGTGCAAATCATCAGCACTGAACGCAGTGTTTTGCAGCAACAGTTCAGGGTCTCGCGAACTCGATTGCAGGGCAGGGTCATTCGTCGTCCTCTTCATCCAGATCGGGCAGCAAGCTGCCTTGATTATAAAGTCTGGCCAGTAACACGGCACCGTCATCGCCGTCGCCCAGCAGTGCCTGACAGATGGTATCGAGGATCGGGCCCTGGGCTGGCGCATCGCACAGTGCAGGCAACAGGCCAACGAGACTGGCAGGACAGGTAATCGCATGGCCATCGACGAAAAGTTCGGCGGCACCGCGACTTTGTACAGTGAAAGCAAAGCGCGATGACGGGTTCTTCACGAGTCTCAGACCAGCCTCCAGGTCATCCCGAAGGGCTTCGGGATCGAGCTGCAGCTCGTTGACCTGCACAAGGTCTGCATACTTCGGCGCGGTCATGTAGCGGCCGAACCAGCGTGTGACCTTCTCCGGATTCAGCAACCGCTGCTGCAATAGACCAATCAATTGTTCCGCAACTTGCGCATCGATCTCGCCAGTGCGTGTCGGCAGACGTGGGTCGGTATCGACATAGCGCTGGTCTTCGCGCAATTCCTGCATCATCTCGCTGCTCAGATCATCGATGATGCCGGCGATGGACGGCGTGCGAAAACCAATCGAGTAGGTAATACTGTCGCCAATCGCAACGCCATAATGCGCCAGATTCGGTGGCAGATAGAGAATATCGCCGGGCTCGACGATCCAGTCTTCCTCGGTATGGAACTGCGCCAGCAGTCGCAGAGGGGTATCCGGCAGCATGGCACTGCTGCTGTCGACATGACCACCCAGCCGCCAGCGTTTCTTGCCCAGCCCCTGAATCAGGAACACGTCGTAATAATCGAAATGCGGCCCGACGCCACCGCCATCAGTGGCATAGCTGATCATGACGTCGTCGATGCGCCAACTGGGGATGAAGCGGAAGTCATCCAGCATCGCGCGCACCCCCTCATGCCACTGATCGACGGCCTGAACCAGCAGGCTCCAGTGGGTCTCCGGGAGGTGCCGGAAGTCCTGTTCGGTGAATGGGCCGTTGCGCAACGTCCACTGACTGGCTCCATTTCCGGGATAGGATTGGATCAGCCGGGACTCGATGAAGTCCTCGCAGGCGAACCCCGCCAGTTCCTCCGGCTCGACAGGGTCCACAAAGGCCTTGCCCCGTGCGCGGATGAGCAGGGGCTTCTTCTGCCAGTAATTCCGCAGGAAATCCTCGCGGTCGAAGTCCTCTGGTAACACCTTAGCATTCACGATATATACCTTTGTTTTATAAACTTATTATCAGACTTTTTTTGCCTGCTCTGAGGCATTGCCGATGTAGTTCTCCGGCCGCAGCTGACGCAGCAGTACTTTGCCTTCTTCGGGGATATCCAGACCTTCCACAAAGTCGCTCAGAACCTGCTGGTTAATCTTCTGGCCACGCGTCAGCGCCTTCAGTTTCTCGTAAGGCTGATCGACATTGAAGCGGCGCATCACGGTCTGGATGGGCTCGGCAAGCACTTCCCAGCTGTCGTCCAGATCGGCGAGCAGAACATCGGCATTCACTGACAGCTTGCTCAAACCCTTCAGCGTGGCATGGTAAGCGATGACACTGTGGGCAAAGCCGACGCCGATGTTGCGCAACACTGTGGAGTCCGTCAGGTCGCGCTGCCAGCGCGAGATAGGCAGTTTTTCCGCCATGTGTTGCATCACTGCATTGGCCATGCCGAGGTTGCCCTCGGAGTTTTCGAAGTCGATCGGATTGACCTTGTGCGGCATAGTGGAGGAGCCCACTTCCCCCGCGATGGTCCTCTGCTTGAAGTAGCCCAGGGAGATATAGCCCCAAAGGTCACGGTCCAGATCAATCAGGATGGTATTGAAGCGACCAATCGCGGAGAAAAGCTCGGCAATGTAGTCGTGCGGTTCAATCTGTGTGGTGTAGGGGTTCCAGGTCAGCCCAAGGCTCTCCACGAAAATTTTGGCGTTGGCTTGCCAGTCAATGTCAGGGTAAGCAGACAGGTGGGCGTTGTAGTTGCCGACGGCACCATTGATCTTGCCGAGGATCTCGTTGTCGCGGAACTGCGCGAACTGACGCTCCAGACGGGCGACGACATTGGCGATCTCTTTGCCGACGGTGGTCGGGGAAGCTGTCTGTCCATGGGTGCGTGACAGCTGTGGCTGATCAGCCTGCGCGTGGGCCAGCGCGCGCAGCGTGTCGATCAGCTTCCGCATCAAAGGCAGCATGACACCATCGCGGCCATCCCGCAGCATCAGCGCGTAAGACAGATTGTTGATGTCTTCGGAGGTGCAGGCGAAGTGCACAAACTCCATCTGCTTGGCCAGATCCGGGTGGCTCAGCACTTTTTCCTTGAGGAAGTATTCGACCGCCTTGACGTCGTGATTGGTGGTCGCTTCGATGTCTTTGACCCTTTGCGCATCGGCTAGCGAGAAGTCGCTGATGATGCTCTCCAGCAACGTGTTACCTGCGGCGCTGAGAGCTGGCGCTTCGGTGATCTGCGGATGGGCAGCCAACTGCTGCAACCAGCGGATCTCCACGATCAATCGGTAGCGGATCAGCGCGAACTCACTGAAATAGGCGCTCAGGGAATCGGCCTTGCTGCGGTAGCGGCCATCAATGGGAGAGATCGCCGTCAGGCTGCTGAAGGTCAAAGATGGAGTGGTCTGTGGTGTGCTGGGTCGCGCCGTCATGGGTCTGGTTCCTGCGTGTGCCTTTGGAATTTGCTTTTTTAGTGGAGTGTCATCAGGCTGCGTCGCACGTGAGTGGCGCAGTCGCGAATACGTTTCTTGTACACGATCAGGTGCCAGCGACGGCCTCCCAGCTGGTGCCACAGCATGGCGGAACGGATTCCCGCCAGCAGCAGAGCGCGAATATTGTCCGCGACTCTTGGATCCTTCAGATAGTCAACATTACCTTTGACGTGAATGCGGAATGTCAGCTTGCTGATGGTGTCCTGATAGAGCGCGGCCAGAGCGCTGAGATTGAAAGGCGACCCGGACTGCACCGGCAGCGTTTCATCGACCGCTGCGGCGGGCGCGCCGGAAGTACCCTCGGCATAAGTGGCAAAGCCGTTGCGTTCGCTCTGCAGTAGCGGCATCTGCTGCAAGCGCCGACGGATCTGCGCCTGCATTGTCGAGACCCGCACCAACTGCTGCTGCAGGACTGTCATGCCCAAAACATACTTGATGGGTTCTGCATATTCTCGCGCACCGGCATTGGTCAGGGACTTCTGCAGGATATCGAGTCCGTTACCGAAGCGGCGGATATCCGGATACACGTCAGCGGTGGTATCCGGATTGAGCATGAATAGCGGGGCGATGCAGGCGTTGATCTGCTGCTGATCGGCCTTGCCCGTGAAGGCCAGTGAGTGAACGAGTTGCGCACACTGAGCCACGACCGCCAAGGCGATATTGCGGTACTCCCATTCGCTGAACTGGGGGTTCGAATTACCTGAAATATTGTTCAATGACCGCTCCTCCAAGACACACTTCTCCCTCATAAAACACAATTGTTTGTCCCGGCGTCACCGCGCGCTGCGGGCTGGTAAAGCTGACCAGTACGGCGTCGTCACCCTGCTGATCCACGATGCACTCTTGATCGGCCTGCCGGTAACGGATCTTTGCGGCACAGCGCAGGGGAAGGGCGGGCGGTATGCGATTTATCCACGCCAGCTGGGTTGCACGCAGTGTGGACGAGAACAGCCATGGATTGTCATTCCCTTGCGCGACCAACAGCACGTTGCGTTGCAGATCCTTGCCAACGACATACCAGGGCGCCTCGCCATGTTGTTGCAGTCCGCCGATGCCCAAACCCTGGCGCTGGCCATAGGTGTGGTACATCAATCCGTGATGCTGGCCGACGACTTCCCCAGCGACCGTCTCTATCACGCCTGGCTGGGCAGGCAGGTAGCGCTGCAGGAAGTCCTTGAACTTGCGCTCACCGATGAAGCAGATGCCAGTGCTGTCTTTCTTGTCATGGGTGATGAGGCCGTGTCTGGCAGCGAGGTCGCGCACCACCGGCTTCTCTAGTTCACCAACCGGAAACAGGCTGCGATCCAGTGATGCCGCGTTGACGGCGCTCAGGAAATAGCTCTGATCCTTGTTGTTGTCGAGCCCCTTGAGCAACAGGGTCTGTAGCCCGTTGGCTGTCTTTCGCACCGCCCGGCGGGCGTAGTGCCCGGTAGCGATCAGGTCGGCACCCAGTTCAGTGGCATAGTCCAGGAATGCCTTGAACTTGATTTCCCGGTTGCAAAGGATGTCCGGATTGGGGGTGCGGCCAGCACGGTACTCCTGAATGAAATGCTCGAAGACGTTATCCCAGTATTCCGCCGCAAAGTTGGCGGTGTGCAAACGGATACCGAGGGTTTGGCAGACCGATGCGGCATCCGCCAGATCGGCCTTTGCAGTGCAGTACTCGGTGTCGTCGTCCTCCTCCCAGTTCTTCATGAACAGGCCTTCCACCTGATAGCCCTGCTCGATCAACAGCAGTGCAGCTACAGAGGAATCGACACCGCCGGACATGCCGACCATGACGCGGGTGGACGCATTGGCTGTGTTGTTTGAGTGGTCTTGCATATCCTGAGTTCAGCGTTTTAAGTGAGTGTTGGGCCGGCCGTGCAAATCGGTACAGATCAGTTCATGTAGTGGACGAGATCGAGCGGATAATGTCTACCCGCCAGGTAATCATCGATGACCCGCAACACGATGGGGCTGCGCAGCTGTTCCTGGCGTTTGACCAGGTCGGCTCGCGTCATCCACAAGGCACGCTGGACACCGGTGTCCAGTGGCTTGTCGGGGAAATGCTGCCGGGGCTCGGCGATGAAGCAACTGCGCACATAGCAGATCCGATTGCTTTCGGCCGTGTATTGATACAACCCGAGAAAGCCGGTCAACGTGACCAGCCAGGCTGTCTCTTCCAGGGTCTCCCTGAGCGCTCCCTCGAACAGGCTTTCGCCCTCTTCAAGATGCCCGGCTGGCTGGTTATAGACAATCTTGCCTTCAATGGACTCTTCCACAATCAAGAAATGTCCATCCTTCTCAACGACGGTGGCGACGGTCTTGTGAGGGGTCCATTGGGGCATCTGCAGGCTCTGTGACGGTGGTTGCAACGAAGGCGCAATCCTACCGCAAATCGGTGCTAAATGCCTCTTGGAATCATGCCCGCAGCTGGGCAATCCAGTGTCTCTACGATTCGCTTCAGCTCTCGGGACATAAAGTGGATAATGGCCGCCCGCGAGCAATTTGCGCGCCGGGCAACTCCAGAGCCAGCGATCAGAGAAAGGGTGACCCCAGATAATGAATGAATTGACGCATCTTGATGCACAGGGTAACGCCCGCATGGTCGATGTCGGCGGCAAGGCCATCACCAGTCGTTCTGCCACGGCGCAGGCTACTGTTGTCATGCAGCCGGCGACGTTGCAGCTGATTGTTGCCGGCGGCCACAAAAAGGGCGATGTGCTGGCCGTTGCCAGGATTGCCGGCATTCAGGCTGCCAAGAAGTGCTCGGACCTGATTCCGTTGTGCCATCCGCTGATGCTGAACTCTGTGAAGGTCGACTTCGAGATCGATGAAGCCGTCAATCGCATCATCATCACCGCTGTCTGCAGTCTTGATGGCAAGACGGGCGTCGAGATGGAGGCGTTAACGGCGGCATCGGTGGCGGCTTTGACTATCTACGATATGTGCAAGGCAGTGGACAAGGGCATGGTGATCGAGAAGATATGCCTGCAGGAAAAGCTTGGTGGTAAGTCCGGGCACTATGTGCGTGGTCAATAATTTACAAAATATGATCGAGTTCTGGGGGGAGTAGATGACAACGCTGACAATCAATTTTTTCGCCAGCCTGCGCGAAGAGCTGGGCGCTTCTGCGGAGACCCTGCCGTTGCCGGCACAGGTGACCAATGTCGGACAATTGGTCGATCACCTTGTCGATATCAGGGGTGAGCGCTGGGCGGCATTGCAGGACAAGTCCCGCGTGCTGGTGGCAGTGGATCAGACCATCGTGCCGCGAAGCCATGTGCTGCGTGGTGGCGAAGAGGTGGCGTTCTTTCCACCAATGACAGGAGGTTGAGCGTGATCCTGGTGCAGACACAGGACTTCGATATTGCCGAACAGTATTGTGGCCTGCGCGAAGAGGCCGCCAATGCTGGCGCCATCGTGACCTTTACCGGTCTGGTGCGCGAGTTTTACGAGAGCACCACCACTCTTGAGCCGCGCGTCGAATCACTTTTCCTCGAACATTATCCTGGCATGACGGAGAAGGCACTGGTGGACATTGAGACGCAGGCCCGCGCTCGCTGGGATGTCCAGGCCTGCCGCGTGATCCACCGGGTAGGGGAGCTGCGCGGTGGTGATCAGATCGTCTACGTCGGTGTCGCCAGCACGCATCGCGGTGATGCCTTTGCCGCCGCAGAATTCATCATGGATTACCTGAAGACTCGTGCCCCGTTCTGGAAAAGACAGAGCACTTCAGCGGGGGCGCAGTGGATCGAGAGCCGCGCTGCCGATGAAGCTGCCAGAGAACGTTGGGTCACCGACAAAACCGATCCGGATGTTCCGCACTGATCTAGATTTCCAGCAGTCTCGATTCTCCGGGCTGCAATGATCCCAGGCTCCACGGACCAATGCTGTGACGGATGAGGCGAAGCGTGGGGAAACCCACGGCTGCGGTCATGCGCCTTACCTGGCGGTTGCGGCCCTCGAACAGGGTAAGCTCGACCCAGGATGTCGGAATATTCCGACGCTCACGGATCGGCGGGTCGCGAGTCCAGACTGTGGGCTCCGCTAACACACGCGCTTTGGCTAGCCTGGTCATGCCGTCGTTGAGTTGCACGCCACCAGCCAGTTTCTGCAAGGCTGCTTCGTCAATCAGACCCTCCACCTGCGCCCAGTAGACTTTCCCCATTTTGTGCTGAGGATCGCTGATCTTCTGCTGCAGCTTACCGTCATCGGTGAGCAGCAGGAGACCTTCGGAGTCCCGGTCGAGGCGTCCAGCTGGATAAAAACCCGGCGTTTGGATACAGCTGGCGAGCGTGTTCCTGCCAGTGTCGTCGGTGAATTGCGACAGCATGTCGTAAGGTTTGTTGAGCAGAATCAGGCGGGCCATCGGATCTCCAGTGGGTATGGTGCGCGGCTATTCTAACAAAGCCCGTGCTGCTATACTCCGGCGCAAATTGTGGCGCCAGCGTGGGCGCCCAACTTCAAACCCACTGCCGTTGGTCCTCGCAGTGCAAACAATTGATTGAACACATGATTGAGTGCAAACCTCCTGCCTCTGACTGACCTTCTGGTTAACCCGGTTCCAGTAATCTGTTCCAGCATTCAAGAACAACTCAAGGAAACAAAATGACCACAGCATCGACGATCATCTACACAATTACAGACGAAGCGCCGGCTCTGGCGACCTATTCGCTGCTTCCGATCATCAGAACCTTTACCGCTCCGGCCGGTATCAACGTCGACACCAAGGACATTTCCTTGGCGGGCAGGATCATCGCCAACCTTCACGACCACTTGACCCCCGCACAACGTCAGTCAGATGCGCTGGCTGAGCTGGGTGAACTGGCCCAGACACCGGAAGCCAATATCATCAAGCTACCCAACGTCAGCGCCTCCATTCCGCAGTTACAGGCAGCGATCAAGGAATTGCAAGCCCATGGTTATGCCGTACCTGACTATCCGGAAGACGCTCGCACCGACGCCGAGAAAGAGATCAAGACTCGCTATGCCAAGGTGCTCGGCAGCGCCGTGAACCCGGTCCTGCGTGAGGGTAACTCTGATCGTCGCGTCGCTGCTCCTGTCAAAGAGTACGCGCGTAAAAATCCGCACTCGATGGGAAAATGGTCTGCGGACTCCAAGTCCCATGTTGCGCACATGAACGACGGCGATTTCTACTCAAGCGAACAGTCTGCGGTGTCTGCATCGGCGGGCGCCGTGCGTATCGAGTTTGTGGCACAGGACGGCACAGTCAAAGTATTGAAGGAGAAGACAGCGTTGCAGGCAGGTGAGGTATTCGATGCCTCCGTGATGCGCTGTCGTGCACTGCGTGATTTTTACAAAGCTCAGATCGAGGATGCGCAACGAGAGGGTGTGCTGTTTTCCCTGCATCTGAAGGCGACCATGATGAAAGTGTCCGACCCGATCATGTTCGGTCATGCCGTTACCGTTTATTTCAGTGATGTCTTCAGCAAGCACGCCGCGGTGTTCAAGGAGCTGGGCGTGGACTCGGACAATGGTCTTGGCGACGTTTACGAGAAAATCAAACGCCTGCCGCAGGCCCAGCGTGAGCAGATTGAGGCCGATATTCAGGCTGTCTACCAGACCCGTCCGCCGATCGCGATGGTGGACTCTGACAAGGGCATCACCAATCTTCATGTCCCCAGCGACATCATCATCGACGCTTCTATGCCCGCCATGATTCGTAACAGTGGTAAGGGGTGGGGGCCGGATGGCAAGGCATACGACACCAAGGCGGTGATCCCGGACAGCAGCTATTCTGGCGTTTATGACGCGACCGTCAATTTTTGCAAAGAGCATGGGGCCTTCAATCCCGCGACCATGGGAAGTGTTCCCAATGTCGGTTTG
>CAIOZF010000006.1 GCA_903862645.1 uncultured Gammaproteobacteria bacterium | reverse complement strand
CTACAACACCGCGACGCCTTGAAAGCACAACACCTGTGAAATTTGGGGTCAGAGTAAAAATACAGTAGTTATAACTACTGTATTTTTACTCTGACCCCAAATTTCACAGGTGTTGTGCTTTCAAGGCGTCGCGGTGTTGTAGACTTCCTGCCAGTTGATGATACGGTCGTGCATGCGGTACTGCCCAAATTCAATCTGCCCCTGCGGGTTCTCGTTGTAGTCAGCTCCCACGTCATCCCACTCGAACTGCAGATATTCCATGTTCAGGCCCGTCGCGGCGTTCAGATCAAGTTCGATGTTCACCGTACCGGTATTGCCTTCGCCGGGAGCAGAGGTCTCCAGCGGAGCAGAACTGACCGTGACGCTTTGCGTCTGGCCAGCAGAAAGCGTTGCGGTATCGGGGATGGTAATCGTAGTCTCACCACTGCCAAGATCGACTGTATAAGAGTTGAAACTCAACTCTGCCGCATTGATCACTGAACAGTTGTCCAGTGTATTACGCACAAACTCCGAACCGTTGTAATACTCTACGTCAAACGTCAGCGCGAGGTCTTCCGTCTCCGGGCCATAGGCGTTATTGACGATCATGCGGCCATAGCGGAACTCGTGAGCAGCTCCAATCCGGTAACGGGTATAACCGGTTGCCTCGTTACTGCCATTGTCGAGATTCATGTTACGCACGCCGGTCGCCGTCAACCCATATCTCCCAGGATCAATGGTCACGTTGTCGTTGTCGGTGGGCAGGGTGCCAATTTCCAGGCTGGCATAAGGACCATCTGGCGCGGCAGCGCGTGCGAAGAGCATGCGGCCATCAAGTGCCAGAACACCGGATACCCAATCAGCAATGAATATAGCCGGCAAGCCACCGCTCACTGCATTCTCCAGACGTGTTGTTCGATCCACATCGGCCAGAGCGGCGCGATCCTGATACGCCACCAGACCTAACTCTGCCAGTGTGTCCAGTTTCGCGTACACACCGTGATAGTTCTGTGTTGTCACACCGGCGATATTCCTCGCAGTCAACGTCATCGCCACTCCAAACTCTTCGTCCATGTAGGTGAAGGTCGAGGCGGGCAAGCAAGCTGCGTCTGCGCGTGGCGTCAACGCCGCGGCCGAGACCGCAAACAGATTGGGATAGAAGCGTCCGACGTTGAGCACCCTGCCTTCCACAGCGCTGGTGCCCTTATAGGTCGTCACGACGTCGTTGTCATCGACTATGTCGGCGCGCAGATCGACGATTCCCACCTCGTCATAAGTCATGGAGTGCGTCTGGATTCCAGAGGTAAAGCCATCGAAATCCGGTGTGGTCAGGACACCCGGTACCCCGTAGGCGGGGTAGGCGACATCCACCTTATTCTCGATAATGCTGACTCTCACGCTGTAGTTGGCATTGGCGGAATCCTGATCGAAATTCGGCGTTGCGCCGTTATCCGTAAGGTTGGCACCAGCGTCCGGCACCCCGTCGTTGTTGGCGTCGTCACCGGCTTGCCAGCGCACAGCCGTGACCGAGGTGTCGAAGGCTTCGCCCGCAATCTTGAACGCGCTGCCGTTCTGATCAACAGCATCGGAAACGCCGCCGCTGTTTTGTCGATCATCGCTGAAATCAATGTCGAAACCGAACGGGCGCACGATGAACATGCTGCTGGTACCCGTTAGATAGTCGCCCGAGAGGTAGGTTTCAGCAGGATCGTTATTAAATGGAATGTCATAGCGAGCATGCAACTCCATCTGCCCGACATCGGAATAATTGAGCACGATGGTGCCTGCTTCCGTAGTACTGGCCTGTGCGGTGATGGGGATGTTGACATCCGTGTAAACGGAAGCTCCGGCTCCGGCATTGTCGTTGACTAGGGAAACGTTCTGACCATTGATCTGGAACGTCTGGGCGGCCGCACAACTGCCAGGATCCTGGCACTCGGCAGCGAAGCCGATCGTCAGAGTCTCACCTGCAGCAAAAATCGGTTCGCACTGGGTAGGGTCGACGTTGGATGTGCGCACAGCCTGAATCGTCAGCGTGTTGCCGAATGGCGCTACGCTGGAATTCTTGCCGGCGATCTGCGTTAATATCGACGTGTTGCTCAGTGTCTCGTTATAGAAACGCAGCCCCGCTGCTGCGACGGTCAGATCCGCGTCATGAGAGACGGACTCCGTCTTTCCACTGGTCTGTCCTGTCACGTTGATATTCACCACACCAGCCACCGTATGGTTGAAGCGCAAGATTACCTGCGACTCGCCTGACGGATATTCATAGGTCGCGATGCCGGTGTCTGCCCCTCCAGTGAGCGTCGCCGCGCCACTCAGCGTGCCGGTGCCACTAACCACGGCAGCCCAGGTTCCCTTACTGGTGCTGGTGCTCAGCTGAATCGTTTCGTTCGGCGCGACCAGTCCCTCGCCGACATCGTGTGCACCGATGGTAATGTCCGTAGCAAGACAGGAAATGCCAGTTCCACTGTGGCTGATTGCGTAATGATCGAGCGCTACTACGCCGGTATACCCACACTGATTGGTCGCGGTGCTGACCTCGACGTTATCGATATACATGTAGTTGGAGACCGCATACCCGTTACTGATGCGGAAGCGTATCTGCGCCGTCGCGGTCGGCGGATTCGCGCCAAAGTGCAGGGTCGTCAGATTGAGGTTCCGAGTACCCGATCCGGTTCCTGAAAAGCCACTCAGCGTCTCTATCGTGGTCCAGCTCGCATTACTATCCGCCCTTGCCTCCACCACCATGGAGTCCGCACCCGCCAGGCCGGTATAGCGGAAGTTGAAGCTGAGCATAATGGCTTCACTGTCCGGAATAGCATTGAAGTCTACCCCACGGGCCAGCGCACTGCCTGACGCAGTAAAGCGTGCCTCGCCGGAAAGGACTTGCACGTTACCCGCACTGACACCAAGCCCGCCGGCATCGGTCTCTGCCCAGGCGCTGGCCCAGTACAGGCTGCCTTGATTGTTGTTGAACGCGACGTTGGTGAATTCATCACGGTAATTGATGCTGGTCAACACGGCAGCGAAAGCGACGGATGGATCGTGAGCTGCAGACTCGTTGGCAATCCTATTAGTGACATTGACGCCAACACTAGAGGATTCTGTGTGGGTCAGCGTGAGCACCACATCTCCACCATCACCGGGTACAAAGGTGTAGGTGGCAATGCCGTCATCCAAAGTTCCGTTGGTGAGTGTGCCGGAACCGTTGGACATCGCCCAGTTGCCCAAACCGGTGCTGGTGGTCAATTGGATGGAACCAAAATAATCGGAGTCAAGAGTATGCGTCAGCCCCTCATGCTTGCTGATTGTGATCTGCGTTGGCGTACAGGCATCCCCGCCCGACGCCACGATGCTGAAATGCCCCATATAGCCGTCTTCAATCACATGCAGCGCATCGATGCGGCGAGTAGCATCTGCCGGGGTAAAGATGCCCAGCGCCACATCACCGAGGAACAGGTTCTCGGTAGCCTGTCCGGGTATATTAATCTGGGTAACGTCATCGCGTGTGAAGAAGGTCCCCGTTACCGGGTCCCAACCGGCGGTGGCTGCCAAGGTAACGGTGTCATCCCCGCTGTCGTTGACCGACAGCACCAGGGTATTGATATTGCCATTCGGATCCGCCGGATTCACGCGCAGATAGAAGCCCTCTATGCTGACCCCCACCTCTTCGTCGAAGTACGTGGTACCGTCGAAAAACAGACTTGCTACTCCAGTATCCAGGTTGTACTGGATCAGGTCTGAACTGGTAAAGGCGACTCCACCGAGCGTGCTGCCGCCGGAGGCCGGTGTCGCTGCGATAATGATCGAACAGTTGTAAGGCGTCGGGTTAAGCTCGCATTCGCCCACCACATACGCAGCAGTGATATTAACCTCTGCCGGGTTACCGGCACCGGCGAAGATTGCCGAACCGTCGAACAGCATACGCGCTGTCTGCAGGATCGGGTCATAGACCACCAGATCGCCCGGCTCGAAGGCCAGAGTATTGCTGCCGACCGTACTGCCTGCGGCTGCTGCCGAAATTATGATATGACCGTTCTTCATCAGGTGCACGGCGTCGGCATCGTTGACGTTGTACCCAAGGGCACTGTTGTCGAAGTACATCGACGCGGTGTCGGTAACCGGGTCATAGATGATGTAGTCGTCGTCTTCGAAGTTACTCAAACCACCGATAGAAGTCAGTCCATTCAGCGTGCTTACCGACATCAGGAAGCGTTCCTGCGAAGCGACTGGTGCCTGGGTGATCTGAGTAATTTCCGTGTCAGAGTTGTTGCCGGCAACGATATCGAAGTTATAGGAACCCGCTGTCACGGTGGCCGCGTTGGTTACGGTAAATCCGCCGGAACCCGTAATGGTCACTGGCACTGTAATATCGGTGCTGACACCAACGCCAAGACTACCGGCATAAGTACAGCTCAGGCTGTTGGACGGTACCGAGCAACTCCAACCGGTGCCGGTAGCCTGCGTATCAAAGTCCACCCCTGCCGGTTCCGTGTCGGTGACGGTGATGGCGGCAGTCGTGGCATCCGGACCGTTATTGGTGACACGCAGAGTGTAGCTGCCGGTTGCTCCCTCCTCGAGAATGCCGTTTACGAACTTGTTCATCGACAGGTTTGTCTGCACTCCTTTGACCACCGTGGTGATGCTGTCGACGTTGTTGTTGTTGACCGTCTTGTCGTCCAGGTCATTGATGTCGATATTGCCGCCTTCCAGGTCATTGTAGTTATCGAACTGCGGGGAACGGTCACAGATCGTCGGATCGGGAATAACTCCGTTTGCGGCAGCAGCGCAATTACCGTCAGAGTGCAGCACACGCACGCTGTTCTTCGCGCTGTTATTAAGCAAGGGGAAGAACCCACTGCCACCGATCTGCACGTTCGCCGTAATCAAAGGCAGGCTTTCGCCATCAGCCAGTTGATAGTTGGTGGCGCCACCGGTCCAAGTGGTGCCGATATCGTAGGTGCAGGTGAAGGCGCCTGGGCGTCAGCACATAGTTGCAAGGAGCACCCTGCAACCCCTGGCCTTCCACATACTTGCTCAGAATCTCGCGAGCCTGCTGCAGGGACGGTAGCTCCAACTGAGCGCACTTTTCCAGAAAGGGTGTGGCGCTGTCACGGGATATACTGCGCGATACTTGCGCCAGTGAAATTCGTTCATCGCTCACGGAAAGGCCCACCAGCCCGGCAGATTGCGCTTTCTTTTTGAAGAATTTCAGCACTGACGAATCCTGTTTGTATCGCGAAATAACGTTCCGAATTTGGAGCGCTTTTGGCTTGCTTAAAGCTGTATGCCAAAACCTTTCAGACAGGAGCTGCCAAGCCGATGCTCAAAGTTGTTGAATTATATCGTTTAAGTCTATAAATTCTATAAAAAAACCGTCCATTTACGGGTACATTTGGGGACAGTTTTCTTTACATATATTTAAGCTTCCGGGATCAATTAGATTAAATATTGAACAATTTCACAGACCTGCCCCCAGTTGTACGTGGCCCTCGATCCCCGCATTGAGGTGATTGTGAATTTAACCGATCCAGTGTAAAGACCAGCACCGTCAAGGTAAAAAGCCCCTCGTGTTGCACATCGTCCTCTTTCAGCCTGAAATTCCTCCGAATACCGGCAATATCATTCGGCTCGCCTCTAATACAGGCGCACACCTGCATCTGATCAAGCCTTTGGGGTTCTCAATTGACGACAAGCAGGTGCGGAGGGCAGGACTGGACTATCACGAGGTAGAACGGATCACTTTGCACGAATCCTGGGTTGATTTCCGGGCAAAAAATCTGCCTGGGCGCCTTTTTGCGCTCAGTACCAAGGGGAGAGGGAGTTATTGCGATGTGGCTTTTCAGCCGGATGACATTCTGTTGTTCGGCCCAGAGACGCGAGGCCTGCCGATGGATATCCTCGGCTCATTACCTGCAGAGCAGGTACTGCGCATCCCTATGCGGGCAGGAAGTCGCAGCTTGAATCTTTCCAACACCGCAGCGATCGTGGTTTACGAAGCGCTGCGGCAACTGGACTTCCCGTTTTGTGAGAGCGGGCACGCTCCCACCTAAGGCAATCAATTCGCTGGCTGAGTTGCCACCGCTGCGGCCGCATCTGCCGCATCTGCCGCATCTGCCGCTTGGCGCTGCTTGGACTGGACGTACAGCGAGTCAAAGTTCACCGGTGCGAGGTTCACAGGCGGGAAGCTGCCCTTGACGATCAGAGCGTCTACCGCTTCACGGGCGTACGGGAACAGGATATTCGGGCAAACCGCCGCGAGTACGTGCTCCAGATCTGCATCGGTCAAGCCTACGCAGGTAAAGATACCGCCCTGATGCACTTCAGCCAGGAAGGCTGCAGCTTCTTCAATCTTGGCTTCTACTGTAATGGTCAGAACCACTTCAAAGACGCCTTCAGCGACTCGGGCGCTCTTGCTACTCAGCGAGAAGCTGACCTTCGGAGTCCACTGCCCCTGAAACACGACAGGGCTTCTGGGGGATTCAAACGACGCATCCTTCAGATAAATACGCTGCAATGCGAAGGCCTGTTGCGGTGCGGCACCTTCGGAAGCTGAAGGGGCGGGGGTGTTGTTCAGATCTACATTATTTTCTGCCATTTCTTTTCCTGCATCGCTTTTCAGTGGTTGTTGAAAGTCAGTGGTTGGTAAAACTCATTGGTTGTTAAAATTTTTAGCCGCACATACCTGCTGTCTGTTCGCTATTTCTGCACCAGAGGAAGATTTTGGGCACGCCATTCGATCATTCCGCCAGCCAGCCTTAGAACCTGGGTAAAACCTGCCTTGCGCAGCACCTTTACTGCATCGGCAGAATGCTGCCCCAGACGGCAGGCGATCACCACCGGAACTGCTTTGTGCTTGTCCAGTTCTGTCACATGCCCCTCAAGTTTGCCGAGAGGAATGTGGATCGCGTCAACAATATGTCCGGCGTCAAAATCCTTCTTGTCGCGAATATCCAGCACGACTGCGTCGGAACGGTTAATCAGCATCACGGCCTGCTGCGGACTCACCGATTCCCCGGAAGACTTGGTTCTGTGCAGCGCAAGGGCTACTACAAGCCCTACCCAAACGCTAGAAAGCAGCCAGTGATTACCAACAAATTCAATAAATTGCGCCATAATTCAAACAGGTCCCCAGCACCCCTGAAGGGTGCCGCGCAGATGGCTGGCAAGCCCAAGAAAGGCTCCATACCATGCAAAAAAGGTGGGCAGTATACACGCCAATATCTACCCGGAGCCAGCCTTGACTCTCGCTATGACTGGCGGTTTTCGGGATAATGCCCGGCGTTGACACCCTCTGACTCTTTACCCTTGAAAAACCGGACCTCTCACAGTCATGACGTCTTCTGCCCAGCCCACCCGCAAAAATCCCGCCCTGCTGCTGATTCTCGATGGCTGGGGCCATCGCGAAGAGACCGAGCACAACGCCATTAGCGCTGCCCACACGCCCGTGTGGGATGGTCTGTGGAAGAGCTGCCCGCACACGCTGATCACGACATCAGGAACTGCCGTGGGCCTGCCGATAGGGCAGATGGGGAATTCCGAGGTCGGCCACATGAATCTGGGAGCCGGGCGCATCGTCTATCAAAACCTGACGCGCATCGACAAGGCCATCGAAGACGGCACCTTCTACCTGAACGAGCAGCTGGTCGACGCCGTCGACAAGGCCATCATGATGGACAAGGCTGTGCACATACTGGGGCTGTTATCGCCGGGGGGCATCCACAGCCACGAGGATCAGATTCTGGCGATGATCGATCTGGCCGAGCAGCGTGGTGCTGAGAAAATTTACGTCCATGCCTTCCTGGATGGCCGCGACACGCCGCCACGCAGTGCGCTGGCTTCACTGCAAAAGGTGGAAGACAAGCTGTTTGAGTGCGGCGGCCGCATCGTGTCGATCATCGGCCGCTACTTCGCCATGGACCGCGACAACCGCTGGGATCGTGTAAAGACCGCCTATGACCTGCTGACTGCCGCCAAGGCAGACTACCGCTCCGCGACACCGGAGGAAGGGCTGCAGGCCGCCTATGCTCGTGGCGAAGACGACGAGTTCGTAAAAGCCACCTGCATAGCGGCGAATGATGACGAGGTCGTGCACATCGCGGATGGCGACTCGGTAATCTACATGAACTTCCGCTCTGACCGCGCGCGCCAGCTGACTCGCGCCTTCAGGGATCCAGATTTCAACAGTTTCGTGCGCGTCAGCAAGCCTGTGCTGGGAGACTTTGTCTGTCTCACCGAGTACGCCGCAGACATCAATGCTCCCTGCGCCTATCCTCCTCAGCCAATGGACAACGTGCTCGGCGAGTATCTGGAGCGCCTGCACAAGACCCAGCTGCGCATCGCCGAAACCGAGAAATACGCTCACGTCACCTTCTTCTTCAGCGGTGGCCGAGAAGAGCCTTTCGAGGGCGAAACCCGCATTCTGGTGCCTTCACCACAAGTTGCCACCTATGACCTGCAACCGGAAATGAGCGCCTTCGAAGTGACCGACAAACTGGTCGAGGCGATCCGCTCCGGCACCTATGACGCCATCATCTGCAACTATGCCAACGGCGACATGGTCGGTCACACTGGCAGTTTCGACGCCGCCGTGAAGGCCGTCGAGGCTCTCGATATCTGCCTCGGCCGCATCGTGACAGCGATTCGCGAAAGCGATGGCCAGTGCCTGATCACCGCCGACCACGGCAATGTCGAGCAGATGATGGACAACGAATCGGGGCAGCCTCTGACCTCTCACACCAGCGGCCCTGTGCCTCTGGTCTACGTCGGCAACCAGCCTTGGCATTTCAAGTCACCCGGCAGTCTGTGCGACATTGCTCCAACTCTGCTGACATTAATGAGCATTCCCGTCCCTCCGGAAATGAACGGCACAGCGCTGATGGGGAAAGGCAGCTAATAATGACGGAGCGACGCTCTCAGGGTAGCGGTTACAAAAAAACCGGGGCGATCACTCTCCGGTCGAATCTCTGGCTGACAGCTTCGCTCCTGAGTTTCAGCTTGCTTGTAACCGCCGCCGGCGGGAGCATTAGCGCGGCAGAGAATAAAGACGAGGAGGTAGCCCCCGAGGAGCGGCTCACCGAGATCAACTCAGCCATCAGCCAGATAGAGGATTGGCTCAACTCCGCAACCAACAACCGCACCAGTATGGAAACCGAACTGCGCGAAGCCACGCAACAGATTGCCGCCGCCAATCTGGTGATTACCGAACAGCAGACTGCTATAACGGCGCTGGAGACGGAGCTGGCCGCGCTTACGGAGCGCACTACACAGCTGGAGCAGGAAAAAAACGCACAGCAAGACATAGTGGAACGTGCCGTGCGCGCGTCCTACAAGAGCGGCCGCGAAAGCTACCTCAAGCTGCTGCTTAATCAGGAAGATCCTTCAGAAAGCGCCCGCATGCTGCGCTATTACAGCGACTTCAACACCGAGCGGCTAAGCCGGATTCAAGCCTTCCGCGCCACCCTTGCGGAGCTGGAAGCGACCGCCGTGACCATCGCTGCCGCAAGTCAGGAAATGCTGAACCGGCAAGGCGACCTCGAAACCCAGTTTGCTACGCTCAGTGAACGCCAAACCACACGACAAGCGTTGTTGCAGTCGCTGGATGATGACATCACCGCCCGCAGCGGTGAACTAGAACAGTTGACTGAGGATCGCGGGCACCTGGAAGAGTTGATAAGGGAGATCAACGATGCCATCGCCAACATCCCTCCTCCCGAGCAGCTGACTCCTTTCAGCGAGGAACAGGGCCGCCTGCCCTGGCCGGTTGTCGGCAGCGTCCTGAACAATTTCGGCGAGAGCTACAGCGACAACAATCTGCATCGCCAAGGCGTAGTGTTGGCCGCCGAGGTGGGGTCACCGGTGCGGGCCATTCATCCGGGCCGAGTGGTGTTCTCAGACTGGCTGCGCGGCTCAGGCATGCTGGTCGTGGTCGACCACGGGGATGGCTACCTCAGCCTGTACGCCCACAATCAGACGTTGGTGAAGAATACCGGCGACTGGGTGAATCGCGGCGAGGCGCTGGCCACGGCAGGCACCAATGGCGGAACGGAACAGCCCGGCATCTATTTCGAGATCCGCCGCCACGGTGAAACGCTCGACCCTGCGGCGTGGTGCGAGTCCTGACAACCGCGCACGACCCCTGCGGGGGCGAGCCCGCTCGCGACATCATGTGCACCGAATCTTATCGCGAGCAGGCTCGCTCCCACAGCAGGGGTTTGCCGTGCTATTCTGCCGTGCAGAGTCTGCAGCCAAGCCGCAGGAAGCCTTTCACAGCGCAACAGGTCTGCTTATTCGACCATTGTCGCGCAGAGGAACACCATGAACGTATTCGCCAGTACCGTCTCACCACTCGCACGCGCCATCCGCTGCAGCCTCGCGCTGTCTATGATTGCATTTGGCCAATCGGCCATCGCTCAGCCGGCCGCACAGCAGGAGCCGCTGCCCTTGCCGTTGGATGAGGTGCGCATTTTCACCGAGGCGCTGGACAACATTCGCAACTCCTACGTGCAGCCTATCGACGACAAGCAGCTACTGGAGTTTGCCATCAAAGGCATGCTTGCTGGCCTGGACCCGCATTCCGCCTATCTGAGCACCGAGGATTACGACTCACTGCAGGAGACCACCACCGGCGAGTTCGGTGGTGTCGGTATTGAAGTGGGCGAGCAGGACGGGCTCATCAAAGTCATTACCCCCATCGATGACACTCCCGCCCAGCGTGCAGGCATCCTGCCAGGCGATCTGATCATCGAGATCGATGGCCAACTGCTGCGCGAGTTGCCTGTCAATGAAGCAGTCGAGCTGATGCGTGGTGAAGTCGGCACCTCCATCGTCATCGGAATCCTGCGCGAAGGCGAGCCTGAGCCTCTGGAGTTCACTCTTGTTCGCGAAGTCATCGAAGTGGCAAGCGTGCGTCAGCGCGAACTGGAGCCAGGTTACGCGTACCTGCGCATCTCCCAATTCAAGATCAATACAGGCGAAGAAGTGCTGGAGGCGCTAACCGAGATCAAGACGGAAACCCCAGACTTGAAAGGACTGGTGCTGGATCTGCGCAACAACCCTGGCGGCATTCTGCAGGCCTCCGTGGAAGTCGTGGATGCCTTCATTTCGGAAGGCAAGATTGTCTACACCCAGGGTCGCGGCGAAGAAATCGAGACGGAATATTTTGCGAACCCCGATGACCCCAGCGAGGGCGTGCCGGTGGTGGTGCTGATCAACAGCGGCTCCGCCTCAGCCGCTGAGATTGTGGCTGGCGCCCTGCAGGATCACAGCCGCGCGGTGATCATGGGGACACGCAGCTTCGGCAAGGGTTCTGTCCAGACCGTGATGCCTCTGACCAATGACCGCGCTATCAAACTGACCACTGCTCTGTACTTCACTCCCAACGGCCGCTCGATCCAAGCCCAGGGAATCGAACCCGACATCGTGGTGGAAGAAGGGCTGGTGACACGCGCCACTGGCCGCGAAGGCATCACCGAGGTAGACCTCGAAGGCCATCTTCGCAATGGCAATGATCTAGACGATCTAGTGCGCGAGCCCGTTGTCGACTCCGAGCAGGTGGTGGTGAATGACTACCAGTTGCAGGAAGCGCTGATTCTGTTGCGCGGCCTCAACATCCTTGATTCTGCACGCCTGAAGAAAGCACAGACCACTGGCCCTGCAGCGGATGCCGGCGTGACAACCGCCGGCGTTGCCGTCACTCCTCAATAACGAGACAGACACACCTTGCCTAACTCCAGCATGGCTCCGCGTCGGCCCACCAAACGGACCGCACGCGGACAAGCCGCGTGGCTCGCAGCTCTCATCCGCAACTCCAGACCACTCGGCATAATGCTCGTGGGCGTGCTGGGAATGCTGGTGGTCGTGATCCGCAACGAGCCCGAGCCGCCATCAGCGGCCAGGGCAGCTACGGTTTTCCCGATGACGGTGGTACCGGTCCAGGAAGAGCCTCTCGTCGCGGAGCAGCCCTCGATACAAGAAGTCGCGGTGCCGCAACCGGCAGAACAGCCTGTCGTAACACCTCTTCCCGGCGCCCGGCAGTACATCGCGCTGATCATCGACGACATCGGCTACAGCGGCCCGCTTGGAGAACGCGCGATCGCCCTACCCGGCGCACTGACCTATGCCGTTCTGCCCCACACCCCTTTCGGCACGGAACTGGCTGAGCTGGCGCACAGTCATGGCAAAGAGGTGATGTTGCACGCGCCGATGAGCAATCTCGCGGACCAGCCTCTCGGCCCCGGCGCGCTCACCGACCAACTAAGCCAGGACGACTTTGTCCGCACGCTTAACGGCAACATTGACGCTGTTCCGCATCTGCAGGGCATCAACAATCATATGGGCAGTGAACTCACCGGGCTGCAGACGCAGATGCAGTGGGTGATGGAGGTGCTCAAGGAGCGGGGCCTGTATTTTGTGGACAGTTTCACGAGTGCACAGAGCGTAGCGGGGAACGTGGCGCGCGAGCAGCAGATCCCCAGCACCACGCGCAACGTGTTCTTGGATAACGAGCAGACCGAAGAGGATATTGACCGAGAGTTTCAACGACTGCTGCAGATGGCTCGCGAAAACGGCAGCGCTGTGGGAATCGGTCATCCTTATGAGGAGACGCTGGCATATCTGGAAAATGCCCTGCCCCAACTGGAGCGAGAGAGCATCGAACTGATTCCGGTCTCGACGATGATTCGCCTGCAGCAGGGTGCGATGCCACCAGTGGACAGCAACACCGCAACGACCAGCCCCTGAGCACATCACAAGCGCATCGTAATGCCTTTTTCGGCCATATAACGTTTGGCCTGGGGAATGCTGAATTCACCGAAGTGAAAGATACTGGCAGCGAGCACAGCGTCAGCCTGACCGAGCAGCACACCATCCACCAGATCCTGCAGATTGCCAACGCCACCCGAGGCGATGATCGGTACTGACACGCTCTCACTGACCGCTTTGTTCAGCGCCAAATCGAACCCACTCTTGGTGCCGTCGCGATCCATGCTGGTCAGCAGAATCTCACCGGCGCCATAACTCACCATGCGCTTCGCCCACTCCACCACGTCGATGCCGGTCGCCTTGCGCCCGCCATGCGTGAAAATTTCCCAGCGGTCCGGCTCACCTGCCCCGCTTACCTTCTTGGCATCCATCGCCACCACAATGCACTGCGAACCAAAACGCTCAGCGGCCTCGCGCACGAATTCGGGGGTGAACACGGCGGCCGTGTTGATCGACACCTTGTCGGCACCGGCATTGAGCATGGTGCGGATGTCCTCCAGCGTGCGGATTCCCCCGCCAACAGTAAGAGGAATAAAAACCTGGCTGGCAATTGCTTCGACGGTATGAACGGTAGTCTCGCGCCCTTCGCTGCTGGCGGTTATGTCCAGAAAGGTAATTTCATCGGCGCCTGCGTCGCTGTAGCGCTTGGAAATCTCCACCGGGTCGCCGGCATCGCGGATATCCAGAAACTTGACGCCCTTAACCACGCGCCCCTTGTCGCAATCCAGACAGGGGATGATTCGTTTTGCCAGTGCCATGTTGCGTGCCTCGTTAAGCTTGCTGCTGCGCTTTACACAGTCTCATGCGCGCAGTGCTGCGTCGCAGAACCGCTGAGCCTCTGCCAGATTCAACGCGCGTTCGTAGATCGCGCGGCCTGTGATGGCGCCCATGATGCCTGCACCGGTGCGGGTCTTCGCCGCCGCCTGCAGTGCGTGAATATCTTCAATACGACTGACACCACCGGAGGCGATGATAGGAATGCTGGATGCTTCGGCCAGCGCCACAGTAGCGGCCACATTCACACCCTGCATCATACCGTCGCGGGCGATGTCGGTGTAGATGATCGCCTCGACACCATCGTTGGCGAATTGGCGTGCCAGATCGATCACATTCACAGTGGACACATTCGCCCAGCCGTCGGTGGCAACCATGCCGTTCATAGCGTCGAGCCCGACCATGATGTGGCCAGGGAATGCCTTGCAGGCCTCGGCGACAAACGCAGGATTCTTGACTGCCTGAGTGCCAATGATCACGTAAGTGACGCCAGCGGCGAGGTAGCGCTCAATCGTCGCCAGGTCGCGAATACCACCACCGATCTGCAGCGGCAATTGCGGATAGGCTTGCGCAATCGCGGCAACCACTTCGCCGTTGACCGGGACGCCTGCGAAGGCGCCATTGAGATCCACCAGATGCAGGCGACGCGCGCCCTGCGCCAGCCAATGACCAGCGGTTTTTACGGGGTCATCGGAGAATACGGTGGAGTCTTCCATGCGGCCTTGTTTGAGGCGCACGCACTGTCCGTCTTTCAAATCAATTGCGGGGATGACTAGCATAAATCGGATCTACCTATTGGTTCTTTGTTTGGCGCGGTGGTGAATTTTGATAGGCCGATCAAATATTTATACGCAGCCATCCCAGCCGAGGAAATTACGCAACAGTTGCAGTCCGCTGTGCTGACTCTTCTCGGGGTGGAATTGCACCGCAAAAATGTTGCCTTTGTTCAACGCTGCGGTGAACGGCACGCCATATTCGGTGATACCGGAAGCCTTCTCCTGCGCGCCCAGCTCAACATAGTAACTGTGCACGAAATAGAAACGGCTGTTGTCCTCGATGTCAGACCACAATGGATGTTTGTCGGTCTGCTTCACTATGTTCCATCCCATGTGTGGTACTTTGAGACGCTTGCCATCCACATCCAGCAATTCGCCAGCGCGTGACCCGGCACCTTTGTCGGAATCGTGCTGGGCATTGCCAAAATAACGCACGCGACCGGACACCATGCCGAGACACGCGACGCCGTTGTTTTCCTCGCTGCTGTCCATCAATGCCTGCATACCGACGCAGACTGCGAGCAATGGCTTGTTGCGAATGACTTCGGCGACAATCTCATCGATGCCAAGACGGCGGATCTCCCCCATACAATCGCGAATCGCGCCGACACCGGGGAAAATCACGTGGTCTGCGTCCAGTATCGTACGCGCATCACTGGTGACACTGACAGCGACATTCTGCCCGACATATTCCACGGCTTTGGCCACGGAATGCAAGTTACCCATTCCATAATCGATAACAGCGACTTTATTCATAGCAAATTTTTCTAGAGCAGAAGGGAGGCAAGCGCCTTACAGCGAACCCTTAGTCGAAGGAATCACATCGCTGCTGCGCGGATCAATTTCCATGGCCATGCGCAGGGCGCGTCCGAAGGCCTTGAAGACTGTCTCGATCTGATGGTGCGAATTGACGCCCCGCAGATTTTCGATATGCAAGGTGACCAGCGCATGGTTCACGAAACCCTGGAAGAATTCGTGAAACAGATCGACATCGAAGCCGCCGACGGCACCACGAGTAAATGGAATGTGATACTCAAGTCCGGGGCGCCCGGAGAAATCGACGACAACGCGGGAGAGCGCCTCATCCAACGGCACATAGGCGTGGCCATAGCGGCGTATTCCCTTGCGATCCAATGCCTTGTTGAAGGCCTGGCCCAGCGTGATGCCGATATCCTCTACTGTGTGATGTGCATCGATGTGCAGATCGCCCACAGCCTTGACCGTGATGTCGATCAGTCCGTGGCGGGCCACCTGATCCAGCATGTGATCGAGAAAGGGCAGGCCGGTCTCTGTGCTCAGCTCGCCTGTGCCATCCAGATTCACAGAGACTTTGATCTGTGTTTCCTTCGTGTTCCTTTCCACTGTCGCCTGTCGTAAGGACATCAAATTTCCCCAGTTGTGCCTGTATCCCGGCATTTTGCGCCGGGTTTCAGTGCCGCGCATTATACGGGCAGCGCCGGGGCTTTGAAAGCAAAGAACTGCCGACAAGCCCTTGATGAGCAGGGTTGAAAAAGTTGATGTGCTGAACATTTCAGGCACTTATAGAATCCGCCAGCGTATGTGATGGACCACCCTGTTAAGGTACACTGGCCGCCACAGTCATGACTGCCGCGGCATGAGTACCGTGGCATAAGTACACGGCGGGAATTCTCACAGGGAACGCTTCACATCATGAAAAAGCTCATCAAGATTCTAGTGCTGACGCTGGCGGGGCTGGTCCTGCTGATTGGCGCGGGGCTCGCGCTGGTTTTTCTGGTGATGGACCCCGTCCGCTACAAGCCCACGATCGAATCCGTCTTCACGCAGCAAACCGGATTGCAGCTCAACATTGCCGGGGAAATCGACTGGGCCTTTAGCCCTGTGTTCGGCCTCAGCGTGAATGACCTGCGCCTGAGCAATCCAGCTGCCCGCCAGGAGTTGGCTTCTCTAGCGGCGCTCGCCATCAAGGTCGAACCCTGGGCTCTGTTGGACGGCCGCCTGGAGATGCAAGAATTTGTGGCCAGCAATCTGCACATCAATTGGATCGTCGATGCCAATGGGGTGAGCAACTGGCAGACTGCCGACAGCACTGCCACTCAGAGCACAGCCTCCTCTGCAGCCGGCGGCAGTACTATCGCTGCCGCAATCGAACAGATCACTATCAGCAATGCCAGCCTGTCAATTCAGGATGCCGGGCGCGGCCTCAACACCACTTTCAGCAACCTCAACCTGAGCAGTCAGAACACGAATGTGGAAAATCGCCCCTTCCCGTTCGAACTGTCCTTCAACGTGACAGACAACGTTGCCGGTCAGGATGCCGAGGTGAGCCTGGCGAGCACAGCGACCGTTGATCTCGCCGCCGGCAGTGCCCGCTTTGACGACCTGCAACTGAAACTGAACCCGCTGCAGCTCTCCGGATCGCTGGCCGCGCAGGATTTTCGCAATAACCTCAGCTGGAGCGGCAGCCTAGCCAGCAACACCTTCGCGCTGACCGACTTTCTCGACATCTATGTGCGACCCGCCGCAGACGATGCTCTCGCCATACCTGGCGACTACAGCGCCGACAGCGATCAGTTCAGCATGCACTTCGAGTTCAACGGCAACAGTCAGCAGGTCAACCTCCCTGCACTGTCGCTGACACTTGACGACATGCAGGTGACGGCCGATGCCACCTACACATTCGGCTCCGACAGTACGCCTGCCAACCTGCGCTACAACCTGGTAGCCGACGCCCTGGATTTGAACCGCTACACCGCATCAACGGCTCCCGCATCTGCAGAGGAACCTGCAGCACCCGCTCCCCCTGCCACCGCATTGCCTATCGAACTGCTCAGCAGCATGAACATTCAGGGCCGGCACAGCATCGAGTCGCTGGCGGCCGCAGGGCTGACGTTTACCGGCATCAACGTCGGCCTAAACGTAGTCAACGGCGTCTTGAGACTGGACGTACAGCCCGTCGGTTTCTATGACGGCCAGATCACCAGTACGCTCAACTTCGATACCCGGCAAACGCCCCCCAGCCTGACCAATATCAGCTCGCTGCGAAACGTCAATCTGGCGGCTCTGGCTCAGGGCCTGCCTGCCGCAAATTTTGCCGAGGGCCGCTTCAATCTGGAGGCCGTGCACACTCTGCGCGGCAGCACCGTCAGTCAACTGCGGGACACGATCAGCGGCACCTCCAGTTTCAGCATCGCCGACAGCACCATCGACATCGGCATGCTCAAGCAGGTCCTGTCTTCCATTTCCGTACTGAGCCCGGCGGGCACCGGAGATATGGCACAGCAGTGGCCGGACGTCGTGCGATTCAGCAACTTGGTAGGACACCTCATTCTCGATCAGGGGCTGGATCAGAATCAGCAGCTCAGTGTCACCTTGGATAACGTGGATATCGCCGCCAACGGGGGCGTCGACGTGAGTGCCGGCAGCTTCAACTATAACGTCCTGCTCACCGTGTTCGGTCCGCCAGCGGTGCAGACAGTCCCCGTCACCGAGCTATATCAGGGCATAGAGTGGCCGGTGCTTTGCAACGCGACCTTCGCCACGGACATCAGCCAGTATTGCGGACCGGATTTCGGCAAGGTGCGGGACCTGTTCCTGCAGATTTCCCGCAATCAAGTGCAGCGTCGAGCACAGGATGCCGTAACGGATCAGGTTCCCGCCGATCTGCAGGATGCAGCACGCGGACTGCTCGACCAACTCCTGCGCTGAAGGCTTGCCACAACACTTGCCACCACACTCATGCAGGAAAACGACCTGAATATCGCCTTCGCCAACGCCGTTCTGCAGTGGTTTGCCCACAGCGGCCGCCATCATCTGCCGTGGCAAGAGAGTCCCACACCCTATCGCGTGTGGGTGTCGGAGATCATGCTGCAGCAAACCCAGGTCAGCACCGTCATCCCCTATTTCGTGAACTTCATGCGCCAGTACCCGAATGTGCACAGCCTCGCGGCGGCGCCACTGGATGAGGTGCTGCACCTGTGGACGGGACTCGGCTACTACGCCAGAGCGCGGAATCTGCATCGCTGCGCAGGTTTGATCAGCACCACCATGGCCGGAGAATTCCCCCGCAGCGTGGAAGATCTGTGTGCGCTGCCGGGGATTGGCCGCTCGACCGCAGGCGCCATCCTGTCACTCGGCGCTGGCATCCGGGCAGCGATTCTCGACGGCAATGTCAAGCGCGTCCTGAGCCGCTATCACGCGATCCCCGGCTGGCCAGATCTGCCTTCTGTCCAGAAACAGCTCTGGGTGATTGCCGAGGACGCCACTCCCGCCACTTATTTCGCCGCTTATACGCAGGCGATGATGGATCTCGGTGCCACCGTGTGCACGCGCAGCAAACCGATGTGCCTGCTCTGCCCCCTGCAGGATGGTTGCAAGGCCCGCAAGTCCGACGCCGTGGGTGAGTACCCTCACCGCAAACCGCCCAAGGCCATACCGATCCGCCACGCGCATCTGCTCATGTGCCGCACGGCGGCCGGGGAGGTCCTGCTGGAGCGAAGACCCGAGAGCGGCATCTGGGGAGGACTGTGGAGTTTTCCGGAGTTCACGGATATGGCACAGATCGAGGAGTTTTGCAGCTTACGACTTCGAGCCGGATATCAACCCCCCGAATGCTGGCCGGTGGTGAAACACACGTTCAGCCACTTCCACCTTCAAATTACACCTGTCTGCATCGACACCTCCGCCCAGCCGGACGTGGTGATGGAGACACAACGCTGGCTCTGGTACCCTCTCGATGCATCTATCGCAGTCGGCCTCGCCGCCCCCGTCAAGGAGCTGCTCCGGCGCCTGCGGCAGACCTGATATGACCCACTGCCCGCGATTGATTCAGTGCAAGTCGCAGTCGCGGCAGGCTCGCTCACACCGTCAGTGATACACAAGGAACCAGCATGACTACCACCGTTTTCTGCCGCAAATACCAGAAGGATCTGCCCGCCCTGGCCTCGCCGCCCTACCCCGGCACCAAAGGCAAGGAGATCTTCGAGACCGTCTCGCGCCAGGCTTGGCAAGAGTGGCAAAAGCAGCAGACGATGCTGATTAACGAAAAACAGCTGAGCATGATGAATGCGGAAAACCGCCGATATCTGCAGGAAGAAATGGACAAGTTCTTCGCCAACGAACAGCACGATGTCGCGGAAGGCTATGTTCCTCCGGAGCAGAATTAACCCAGGATAGTCGAAAACGGATGAATTCTCAGGCTTGACTCGGAAAGGGGTCTCCGGGTTTAATACGCTCCTTTCCAAAACGGCAGTACTCGCAAGACCCGCAATAGCTCTTTTATAGAGCATCCAAAGCCCAGGTAGCTCAGTCGGTAGAGCAGAGGATTGAAAATCCTCGTGTCGGTGGTTCGATTCCGCCCCTGGGCACCAAATTACTGTCTTAAACAAATCTACCCCTTACAAAAACCCCTCTAGTTTAGTACCTCACAGCAATATCTCTTGTCCAAACCCTGCTTAATAGGTAGCATCGAATCGACTCTTTTATGTTGGGTAGGTTGATGGGTATATGCCAAAGGTATCTAAGACTCTTTCAGACATACACGTTCGAAGGTTAAAGCACTCGGTTTCTTCCGCTGGCAAGGAGAGAGCTGCGCTTCATGCCGTGGGCGGGGTATCGGGCCTATACATCCAATGTTCTCCTCCGAGTGCCTCAAACAGTAAGGGTTCCAAGTCGTGGATTCTGCGAACTGTTATTGGAGGTAAACGCCGAGATCTAGGTTTAGGCAGCTACCCTAATGTGAGCCTTACCAGGGCAAGGGAGTTAGCACGAGAGCGAAGGCAATCAATAGCTAACGGTATTGACCCTATCGCCGAAGCGAAGTCTAAGAAGTCAGCACTAGTCGCTCAACAAGCCCAAGAGATTACTTTTGAGGCTCTCGCCAAAGAATTCACAGCAATCAAAACCAAGGAATGGAAAACCGCACCTCAGGTTAGGCGCCTCAAGCAATACCTAACCGACTATGCGTATCCCCATCTAGGTAGTTTGCTAGTTAGAGATATACGTCGAGAGCATCTAGTGAAGATGCTTAAGCCTATATGGGAAGAGAAAACACCCACAGCAGTTAGGCTTATCAATTATGTGGAAGCCATCATTCATAAGGGTATCGTGGAAGGACTCCGCAAAGACTCTAACCCCGCAATCTGGAAGCATAATCTAGATCAATCGTTCCCGAAAGCTTCCAAAGTCCACAAAGTACAGCATCAGCGATCCGTCGATTGGCGTGTTATGCCTGAGTTCATGAAAAAGCTCTTTGCATTAGATGCTCCTATAGGGCCACGCCCAGAGGCCTTGTGCTTAGCTTTCATTATCCTCACGATTTCACGTCCTACTGAGGCGCGTTTAGCTGACTGGTCTGAAATTGATTTAGAAAAGAATATTTGGAATATCCCAACAGATGCTGAAGGGCGGAAAAGCGACGTTGAATGGAAGATCCCACTCACAGATCAAGCTGTCCGGATTCTTGAATCTATGCCTAGCCGAGAAGGGCGCATTTTCAGTACTCTGGCAGGAAGACAAATTCCAGATAACTACGTTTCAAGTATACCCGACGCACTTGGCTATGATGGGGTGGCACACGGATTCAGGACCACTTTCCGAACTTGGGGTCAAGAGCAGCAGCGATTCACAGAAGAAGCGCTTGAACTCTGCCTCAAACACTTAGAAACTGACTCTACTCGTGCTGCGTACGCAAGATCGCAACT
>CAIOZF010000005.1 GCA_903862645.1 uncultured Gammaproteobacteria bacterium | reverse complement strand
CGCCGGCGCTGGTCAGCTACGCCGCACACCGCGATTCCGTGAGCCGTACGCTGAGTCTCAATGCCGAGGCCGGTCGGGTTTACTCCGTCAAGGCAGAACCAGTATTCAACGGAAATCCCAGCAATATCACCTCTCTAGCCTATGTGGATTTCTGGGTGGAAGACGATCTGGGCCGCATTGTATTGAGCAAAGAAGAAGGGCGTTTCCAGCCGCAGTCCGGTGATTCCAAGGCAAATTAATCTGCTTTTTCACCCTGCATCGCGTATCATTGCGAGCCTCTGAACCCGCTCCCAATCCTACTCAAGGCCCTTGCTTACGATGCTAGTTCTGCCCGGTGTATCGGCTCTTTCAGCCTTCAAAAAAGCCAAGCTCCTCTCTGCCCTGCAATCCCGACTTCCTGCTGTTCACGCCCTGACGGCGCGCTTCGTCCATTTCGTTGATGTTGAAGGCACTCTTTCGCCGAGCGAAATGGAGGTGCTCAATGCGTTGCTGGAATACGGAACGGCGGCGCAATCAATCATCGAGCCAAGCGCTTCTGACGCGTTGTTGCGTGTGGTGGTACCGCGCCCAGGAACGATCTCGCCCTGGTCCAGCAAGGCGACGGATATCATGCAGAACTGCGGGCTGCGCAGAATCAGCCGAATCGAGCGCGGTATCGCTTATCGCGTGGCAACAAGCCAGCCACTGAGTGACGCTGAGATCACTGCGCTGGACACTCTTCTGCACGACCGCATGACTCAGGGCGTGCTGCCTGACGTGGATGCAGCGAGCAGCCTGTTTCAGCGCGCTGAGCCAAGGCCACTGCGCTCAGTGGATATCCTCGGGCGTGGCAAGGTGGCCCTGACGGAAGCCAACAAGACCATGGGGCTGGCGCTGGCCGTCGATGAAATCGAGTATCTCTACGACAGCTTCAACCATCTGAATCGCAATCCCAACGACATCGAACTGATGATGTTCGCGCAAGCGAACTCCGAACATTGTCGCCACAAGATTTTCAATGCCAGCTGGACCCTCGACGGGCAGGATCAGCCGCATTCGCTGTTCGGCATGATCCGCAACACCCACAAGCTGGCTCCGGCCAACGTGCTTTCCGCATACAAAGACAACGCCGCTGTGATGAGTGGCAGTGTGGCCGGACGCTTTTTCCCCGATGCGGCTACCAAGCAATACGGCTACACAGAGGAGCCCATCGCCATCCTCATGAAGGTCGAGACCCACAACCATCCGACAGCCATCGCGCCATTCCCCGGTGCCGCCACCGGCAGCGGCGGCGAGATTCGTGACGAAGGCGCCACCGGACGCGGTTCGAAACCCAAGGCTGGTCTGGCAGGCTTCAGTGTGTCCAATTTGCGTCTGCCCGCGCTTCCGCAGCCCTGGGAAGAGGATTTCGGCAAGCCCGCACATATCGCCTCGGCGCTGGACATCATGATCGAAGGCCCTATCGGTGCAGCGGCCTTCAACAACGAATTTGGCCGTCCCAATCTGTGCGGCTACTTCCGCACTTATGAAGAGCGTGTCGACAGTGGCAATGGCGCGGAGGTGCGCGGTTACCACAAACCCATCATGATCGCGGGCGGCATTGGCAATATTCGCGAGCCACACATCGAGAAAGGCGAGATTCCGGTCGGCGCCAAGTTGATCGTCCTCGGCGGCCCGGCCATGCTCATCGGCCTGGGCGGAGGTGCGGCGTCGTCCATGACCTCGGGCACCAGCAGCAGCGATCTCGATTTTGCCTCTGTGCAGCGCGACAACCCGGAGATGGAACGCCGTTGTCAGGAGGTTATCGATCAGTGCTGGCAGCTGGGCGAACGTAATCCGATTATCTTCATCCATGACGTCGGCGCGGGTGGTCTTTCCAACGCGCTGCCCGAACTGGTCAAGGACGGCGGCCGGGGTGGTCGTTTCTCATTGCGCGACATCCTGAACCTCGAACCGCAGATGTCGCCGCTGGAAATCTGGTGCAACGAGGCGCAGGAGCGCTATGTGCTGGCGGTGAGCTTCAAGGATCTGCCGCTGTTCAAGAGCCTGTGTGCCCGTGAACGCTGCCCCTACGCGGTGGTGGGAGAGACCACCCGCGAGGAAGTCATCGAGCTGACCGACACCCATTTCAACAACAAGCCCATCGATCTGCCCATGAGCGTGCTGTTCGGCAAGCCGCCGCGCATGCACCGCGAAGCACACACACTGACTGCGCGCGCCAACGAACTGGATACCTCCCAGATCGAACTGGCCGAGGCGGTGCCGCGCGTATTGAGTCTGCCCGCCGTGGCGAGCAAGAGTTTTCTGATCACTATCGGCGACCGCTCCATCACCGGCCTGGTCAGTCGCGACCAGATGGTGGGCCCCTGGCAGGTGCCGGTGGCCGATGTCGCTGTGACTGCAGCATCGTTCACCAGCTATCGTGGTGAAGCGATGGCGATGGGCGAACGCACACCCATCGCCTTGCTGGATGCCCCGGCCTCCGCCCGCATGGCGGTTGCCGAAGCCGTGACCAACATTGCCAGTGCTGCCATTGGCGCGATTGGCGACATCAAGCTTTCGGCCAACTGGATGGTTGCCGCAGGACATCCTGGCGAGGATGCGCGTCTTTATGCGGCAGTTCACGCAGTCGGCATGGAGCTGTGTCCGGCGCTCGGCATCTGCGTGCCGGTGGGCAAGGATTCCATGTCCATGCGTACCGTCTGGCAGCAGGATGGCGAGCGTCACAGCAATACGGCGCCACTGTCGCTGATCATCTCTGCCTTCGCGCCGGTGACTGATATTCGCCGCACGGTGACGCCACAGTTGCGCACCGATCAGGGCGACAGCGATCTGCTGCTGATCGACCTGGGGCACTCGCGCAATCGCATGGGTGGATCAGCACTGGCGCAGGTTTACCGTGAGACCGGTGCGGTCCCGCCCGATCTCGACAACCCTGCCGACCTGAAGAATTTCTTCGCGCTGATCCAGCAACTCAATAGCCAGTCTCTGCTGCTGGCCTTCCATGATCGCTCCGACGGCGGGCTGTTTGCCACGCTGGCGGAGATGGCATTTGCCGGACATTGTGGTGTGGATATCCAATTGGCCGAGACGCTTGTCAACGGCAATGACGACGTGCTGCCGGTGCTCTTCAATGAGGAGATCGGGGCGGTCATTCAAGTGCGCCGAGCCCAGCTGGCTGTGGTGCTGCAGTTGATTGAACAGGCTGGTCTGTCTGATTGCACCAGCGTCATCGGTACGCTGAATGGCCGCGATGAGCTGCGCATTCTCAATGCTGGCAAGCTGTTGTTCGAGGATTCCCGTGTTTCCCTGCAGCGCCTGTGGGCGCAGACCAGCTTCCAGATTCAATCTCTGCGCGACAACTCCGAGTGTGCGCAGCAGGAATACGATGCACTGCTGGACGCCAAGGATCCGGGGCTGAAAGTGGCTCTCAGCTACGACCAGAATACGGATATCACCGCGCCCTTCATCAACGTCGGTGCGAAGCCTGTCGTGGCCGTGCTGCGCGAGCAGGGTGTCAACGGCCAGGTTGAGATGGCCGCGGCGTTTGATCGTGCGCGCTTCAATGCGATTGACGTGCACATGACTGATCTTTTATCTGGGCGCGTGAAGCTCGACCAGTTCAATGTGCTGGTGGCCTGTGGCGGTTTCTCCTTCGGTGATGTGCTGGGGGCAGGCGGCGGTTGGGCAAAATCCATTCTGCACAACCCGGCGCTGCGCGCCGAATTCGTACGCTTCTTCGAGCGCGAAACGACCTTGACGCTAGGCGTCTGCAACGGTTGTCAGATGGTGTCGCTGCTCAAGGAATTGATTCCCGGTGCGACACACTGGCCACGCTTTGTGCGCAATCGCTCCGAACAGTTCGAGGCGCGTACCTCGCTGGTGCAGGCGGCGGATTCTCGATCAGCCTTCTTTACTGGAATGGCGGGTTCCGTATTTCCCATCGCCGTCGCGCACGGAGAAGGGCAGGCAGAATTCCGTCATGCATCAGACCTGCAAGCGTTGCAGACCGCAGGTGGTATCGCCATGGCCTATGTCGACAATTTCGGCAAGGTGACCGAGCGCTACCCGCAGAACCCTAACACGTCGCCCATGGGAATCGCTGGCGTCTGCAGTGCCGACGGCCGTGCCACTGTGATGATGCCGCATCCGGAGCGGGTGTTCCGCGCGGTGCAGAATTCCTGGCGTCCCGAGGACTGGACCGAAGATGCGCCTACCATGCGCCTGTTCCGCAATGCCAGGGTTTGGCTGGGCTGATAAATGGGCAGGCTGGCGTCATGATGAAACTGTGCTTCTATGTGCCTGTTACTCATCTGGAGGCAGTGAAGGCCGCCGTCTTTGCCGCTGGAGCCGGACGCATCGGTGACTATGAGCACTGCGCGTGGCAGGTGGCGGGGCAAGGGCAGTTTCGGCCTCTGGCTGGCAGTAATCCATTCATCGGCGCGCAGGACCAACTGGAAACACTCGAAGAATATCGTGTTGAAATGGTGTGCGATGATCACTTCATTGTCGCTGTGGTGGCAGCCCTGCGTGCGGCACATCCGTATGAGGAGCCTGCTTTCGATGTCGTGCGGTTGGAGAAGTATTAGCAACCGACACAAGGAGCTATACGATGAGAACACTGGTCGCTCTAACGCTTTGTCTTTATACCTTCTCCTCGCTGCACGCGCAGACCCCTGCTGTGGGAGATCAGCGGCGCGTGATTCCCGCCACCCGCATCGATAGCACGGGTTCCCGCAATTCCAGCTTTGCGATCGGCCTGACCCGCGATCAGGGCATCACCTTCCGCAACGAAGCGCGCGCGCCTGACCCCTTGCGAATCAGCGCCAGGGTGCAACCCGAGCCACAACATGTCGGCAAGACTGGCGACATCTTTGCGCTGGTGGTGCTGGGCGGAGCGGTGCAGATGCTCACTAGTGATGGTCAGTTGATACCATGGAACGGGACCTTGGCCGGTCTACGCCCAGTGCGCGACGATGTCACGCTACAGGCGACGATGAATCTGGATTTGTTCAGCGGTGTGGTGGGCAGCGCCGGTACGTTTCCATTCTATCTCGGCTACCGCGAGAACAGCTCCGGAGATTTCAACTACACGGCTACCCCGGAACCGCTGTTGATTACCAATGACAAAACCCCGACCCAGACTGTGGCCTGTCCCGCCTTCGGTGGACGCACGGTCAATGTGGGTTACACGTCCGCAACCGGTGTCTTTACCCATGCGCCGTTCCGCAGCCAGGATCTGGCGATTATCACCAATGGGGAAGAAACCAATGACGCCCGCTTTTCCTATCCGTGGATCAAGAAGCAGGGGGAGCGCATCGACATCTATGCGCCTGCCGATGGCGTGCTGGTGAGACTGCGTCACAAGGCAGAAAATCTGCCCATTTTTCCGAGCGATGACTTCGATCTGTTCTTTTTGGTTGCCTGTGATCCCGCGCGCCCCGGTAACAGTGATGTCATGGTCCGCTTCAATCACATCACCGATCCGCGGCCGGACATCAAGGCAGCCTATGCATTTGGGGCACTGGGGGCGCCGGTTTTCACTCCGGCTTTTGAGGAGCGTGAGGATCGTCAGGTACCGCTCGTCAATATTGCGGTGAAGGCGGGGGATTATCTCGGGTCGACCAGTGGCACGCCCACGGCGCGCAATTTTGATTTCCAGATCGGTATCGGCGATGCCAGTGTGTGTCCCTACAGTGCGTTGAACGAGCCGCACAGAAGCCAGTTGCTGGCAATGCTGGGGCCACAATCGGCGACCCCGGCCGGTCCGTCGGTGCCGGGGTATGCCTGCAGGGGGTATGGCGCACGCCCTTGATGCGCGCGTTTAGCAATCAGTTGCCGAGCAGTGCGACACTGGCTTCACCTACGCCCACCTGCACATCTACATCGCGGCTGCCTGCGCCATGACTGCGGGCTTTGGCTGAGACGGTTGCACGATCATTGACGGTGTCAGTGCCGCCACTGATCGAGGCATCGCCCACACCAGCTGAAGTTTCAATGAGGCCGGCGTGTTGCAGGGGTACGCTGATTCGGGCTTCGCCCACACCAAGGTCAACATTCAGTTCAGTATCGCCGACGTCGGCGATAATCTTGCCGACACCGAGGTTGATGGAAGTTTTTTCCACTTCGGGCATGGCGACTCTCCAGTGCAGTTCCAGATTGTCGAGGTCATGCTCATTAACCTCGATGGTGAGGCGGTTACCGCTTCGCGAGATTTTGAGGTCGATGTCATCGACATCCCTGCGTCGGCCCCACCAGTTGCGTTCTGCTTCGATGTCCAGTTCCACCTGCAGTTCCGTGCCGGTAGTGGTCTCGATCTTCATGGAGCCAACGCCGCCTTCAAGCACAATTTCCTCGACATCAGTCACGTCGACGCTGTGATTGCGGGTGACACTGGTGGCGGCCGTGCTGGTACCGGCCAGCAGAGTGGCCGCGCTTATCAACAGTACGATGATGCTGGTTTTGAGAACGGAGGTTTTCAGAACAGGGGTTTTCAAGACTGAGGTTTTCAGGTTGGAGGCTTTCATGATCAGGTTCCTTTGCTGTGAGTACTATTGGTGTTTAGCAAGTCCTGTGCCAAGAAAAATTAGTCTTTTATTTCATTAGGTTGCCATTAAGACTGCGTTTCCGATACGCAGTCTTCTGGCGAAATTTACCAGTGTTTGGTAAGAGAGGTTTGGTAAACGCAGATATCTGGGCTCATGGGGTCAGAGTCCTTGATCCCTCCTAACTGGCCTGATTGCGCAGTGCCTCAAGAACGCTCTTAGGACGAAACGGCACGCGCCGCAATCTGACGCCCGTCGCATCATGAAACGCATTTGCCACTGCCGCGATCATTGGCTTGTGGCAGGCTTCGCCAGCTCCGTAGTGCGGCAGGTCCGGCCTCCCGGGATGCGGGTCGCCATTGACGATGACCACCTCGATGGACTCCGGTGTATCCGAATGGCGAAGGGTCGGATGGGATGCCCAGTCCACGCTGGTGACTTTCTCATTATCGAATCTCACTTCTTCCCACAGCGCACGGCTAAGCCCGTGCAGCATGCCGCACTCCACTGTGTACTTCATGCCTGTCGGGTTGATCACTAGACCACAGTCGTGGGCGCAGACGAGTCGCTTGACGAAGATGCGTCCGGTCTCCCGGTTCACTTCCACATCAGCAATGATGGCGACGACTGTGCCGCTGCGGAAGGTATAGGCGATACCGCGCCCGCTGACGATAGCGCCGGATGCTGCGGCTGTGAGCGGATTCGGTGAGGGGCGGCTGTCCCAACCATAGGTCTGCGCCGCTGCCCGCATTGTCGCCAGAGAGCGAGCTTTGCGAAATTGTCCATCTTCGGCGCCATCCTCGATCATGCTCAGCCTGAATTCGACAGGATCGGCATTGGCGGCTGCTGCCATCTCGTCGATGAAGGCCTCGAACGCAAAGGTCACTTGCGGGCCGTTGGGGTCGCGCAAGTTGCCGCAGCGCAGTGGCGTCTCCCAGATCATTGGCAGGCTCACGACGTGTCCGACCATCCGTTGATGCGCAATGCCGTATTGGTTCGATGGCAGCGCTGCGCCACCTTGGGCCGGCTGTGCGGGTCGGATGCCCATGAGCTGTGCAATCAATACAGTTTCCGGCTCGTTGTAGCCGACATGATTGTAGTCCAGCGCCCGCGCTTCGTACTCGATGGCCACCGGCCTGCCAGCAGCGTCCAGTCCGCCCCGCATCCTGAAAGTGTAGGCCGGGCCTTTGGTGTCCCAGGCCGTTTCTTCGTCGCGCATCCACTGCACGCGGACGGGCCTGCCCAACTCTTTCGCCAGAAACGCCGCTTCGAAACCAACATCGTCGGCGGCCGTGCGACCGTACACCTGCGGGCCGTCCATGTAGATCGCCCTCACCCGATCTTCTGGCATGTCGAGAAATCTTGCCACCCCGAGCCGCAGCCCGTAGATCTTCATGTCGTTGGAGTAAATGGTCATCTGGCCGTCGGAAGGGTCTGCCAGTGCATGGGCCGGGCCTATCGCCGTGTGACCCTGGAACGGCACTTCGTAGTCGGCCTCCAGGACGTGCGCAGCGGTAGCAAACGCTGCGTCGGGATCGCCGCTGATGACTTCACGGCTGCTGGAAGTGGGAGTCTGTGCGCGCATGTAGTCGAACAAGTCTTGCGAGGGGGGGAAGGGCGCCTCGGATGGCGGTGTCCATTCCGTTCTCAGTGCTCTTGCGCCATTGATGGCTTGTTCCTCACGTTCAAACACCACGGCCAGATAATTGCGGCGGCGCAAGACGGCGACGAAGCCCGGCATTCCCGATATCGAGGATTCATCGACACTCTCAAGTGTGGCACCCGCTACCGGGGGCCGCACGTTTCGTGCATGCACCATGCCGGGCAGCTTGACGTCCACTGCCCAGGTAAGCGAACCGTCCACCTTGGCCGGGATGTCGTAACGCGGTATCGATTGACCGATGACACGCAGATCCTGCACCGGCTTCACCTCGGCGAGGCCACGGATCTGGTTGATGTTCTCGCCAGTCAGGGTCACATCGAAGCGGCGGCCGCCGAGCAGCTCGGCGTAGGTGACGGATCGTGATGAATTGTCTGCCGCTGCAATCATGCCGTTGCTGACGGTCAGTTCTGCCACTGGCGTATTGAGGGCGGCGGATGCCAGTTCGAGCAGCACCCGGCGGGCTTCTGCAGCAGCGCGCCGCATGGGCCAGCCGTCGACTTCGATGCCGTCGGACCCACCCGAACCGCCCTGGTCCGGCGTGATGTCGGTATTGCCCATGACCAGAGTAGCTCTGTCATAGGCGATGTCCAGTTCGTCGCACATCATCTGGCGGTATGCTGTGCCGGTCCCCTGACCTCCATCTGTTTTGCCGACATGGAAGGTGGCGGTGTTGTCGGGATGGATGACGATCCAGGTGTCAAGTTGCAGGTAATCCGGAATGGGGTAGGGGCCTGCACTTCCCGCTGCAGTCTGGGCAAGAGCCCGCTCCGTGGGATTGGCCCCAAGCCAGACGCTGATGAACAGGGCGCCGGACGCCTTCAGAAAGCCTCGGCGTGACGTGGCAGGGTTCGCGCTGCGAACCGCATCCGCGATCTCACTTGGAAGTGTCAGTCCTGGTCTGGTCTCGCTCATGATGCTGCTCCAGTCTTCTCAGCGGGTGATGCATTGAAGAACGATGCCGTAGACTGCTGAACAGTCCGCTTGATCGCCGCCTGAATCCGGAAGTAACTCATACAGCGGCACAGAACGCCTTCCATGCCCGCGCGAATCTCGCTGTCGCTGGGATTGGGGTTGGCGTTGAGCAGCGCACGGGCGGTGAGGATCTGACCGTTCTGGCAATAGCCGCACTGCGGGACCTGCTCAGCTATCCACGCCTGTTGCAGCGGATCGTGCTGACCATTCTGAGAGAGCCCTTCCAGCGTGGTGATCGCTCCGCCTACCGCAGAGGCGGGAGTCACACAAGAGCGTGTGGCCACCCCGTCGATGAGTACCGTGCAGGCGCCGCACTGGGCAAGACCACAGCCAAAGCGCGGGCCCTTGAGGTCAAGATCGTTGCGCAGGACATACAGCAGAGGCGTCGATGCCTCGATGTCCACTTCGTGGGTAGCGCCATTGACGCTGAGAGTCACAACAGCCATGAGACGGTCTCCGTGGAAAGTTTTGTTCTGTGATCATGGGGCCAGTGATCATGGGGTCAGGGTCCTGGATCTTTGCTGACCTCATGATTGGATCAGCTTCTCAAATGTGTGTTGAACCAGTCGACCATGCGTGTCCACGCCAATGTCGCCGCCGCCTCGTTGTAGCGCTCGGGCGTGGCATCGTTGAAGAAGCCGTGCACGGCTTCAGGGTGGATGTCGGCATCGTAGGTGACACCTGCCGCTTTCAGCGCTGCCTCGTAGGTTGGCCAGGCTTCGACCAGACGTGTGTCCAACTCGCCGTGCTGCACGAGTATTGCTGCCTTGATGTTGGGCACTTCTGCTTCTGGTGCCGCGCCACCGTAGAAGGGCACGGCGGCGGCAAGATCTGCCCCCAGGCGCACTGCCAGCTGGTTCGATACCCCGCCGCCGTAACAGAAGCCGGTTGCGCCAATCTTGCCATTGCAGTCCACGCGTCCTTTCAACCACAGCGCAGCGGCGACGATGTCCTCGAAGCGTTTACCAGCGTCCAGGCCGTTGAACAGTTGTCCGCCCTGGTAGTCGTCTCCCGGATAGCCGCCCACTGAGGTCAGCACATCCGGAGCGAAAGTCATGAAGTTGGCCAGTGCCAGTCGGCGCGCCACGTCTTCAGTGTGTGGATTCAATCCGCGATTTTCGTGTACCACGATGATGCCAGGCAACTTGCTTGGCACTTCCGAGCGGCTGTCTGCGCTGTAGGGGCGTACCAGATAACCTGTGATGTAGCCGTGTCCGTTTGGTGAGGGCACTGTGATATAACTTGCCGTGATCCGTTCGTCGTCTTTGGCGATCTGCTGTCCCAGCGCGTAATTCGGCATCAGCGCCTCAACGAGGGCGCTCGCTGTCAGCCCTGCAACGACAAATTGTTTGGCTCTGTTCAAGAACGTCCGGCGAGAGATCTCTCCGTGAACATACTGGTTATAGAGTTCGATAGCTTCAACAGGCACTGTGCGCTTTTCTTTTGATGACATGGTGTTGCTCCCATTTTTTGTTATTGAAAGGATGTGTGCATGCTAATGCAGGTTTAAGTAATTCCGAAGCGTTTAAATCAGCGGATAGAGCGTGCTGCCGGTGCCCCCAGCAGTGACACGCCGTGAATACGTCCCTGGCTGCCGACGGTCACCGCTGGGGGCACCGGCAGCACGCTTGTTGAACTCTATGCTTGCGGCAGGTTTCTGGGGCGTATTCATTTTTGTCATTGGTTGATGTTACACCGAATCGAT
>CAIOZF010000004.1 GCA_903862645.1 uncultured Gammaproteobacteria bacterium | reverse complement strand
TTCCTTGTCGAGGCGGACACGGCCATCTACCTTGGCGCGAGTGTCGGCTGGAAACTCGGCCTCCAGAAATTCGCGTACGGCTTTTTTGAATTGCAGTTCTTCGGCGGTGAATGCGACGTCCACACGACTCTCCTGAAAACGTTATAAAAATCAGTGGCTCTATCGTCACCAGCGTCGATGACAGGAGCGACTTTATCACCTTTCCAGGATGATGAAAACGCAATACCGAGCATTCGTTCGACGCCTTTCTCGAAACCAGCCCGCCTCATTGCAGGTACGTGGGAAGGACCACCGTTGAGACTCTCTCAATGCTGCAAAGGGTCATGTCCCTTCTGGAGATAGCGGAAAACGGGATCATCGTAAAAATCTTCGATCCCCTCGTAACGAATGGCCGTCAGTCCGGTAGTCAGCGCTTCTGCAGAACTCGGAAAGTACTCCGTCCATTGAGATATCTGGCCGCGCCTGCCGATGACGCGGAGCACCCAGGAGCCTTCTTCCACCAATTCTGCCTCGACGCGCACCGTCATGCCGTCCTGCTCAACTTCCCTGCTGATGAGACCTTCTTGAACTGATCGTCCTTGTGCCTTGCTTAGACAGATGGCCATAGTCGCCTCCATGCGAACTGGTTGTTGTGGTGAGGTAGACGGGTATGTGCACGCCCTTCTCATCAACAGATAGACAAGGAATGGGATTCTGTCCAGTTGCCAACGAATAAAGAAACGCGGGAAGGGAAAAACTCAGAAGAAACGGATTCTACGCACTGCAGTAAATCCCGCACTCCAAACCACGGGCGTGAAAACCAGCAACGCAGGCACCACGTACAAGAGGAGGGAGCCGACCTGCTGGCCGGCAATACCGGTCAGGAAAAGGAAGGCGTAGGCCAGTATGGCGATCAGATGGCAAAGCAGATAGGCGACGATTATTTTGTGATACGTTTTGCCCACCGCGCAGCTTTTGCCGAGTAACAGCCAGCCCATGGCGTAGACAAAGCCAATGAGGTCGGTTGGCCAGAACAACAGCAGATTGAGATTATTGTGCAGATCCAGATGACCGGACTCCAGCCAGGCAAATGTCATTACCAGGCCAAACAACCCGCTGCACAGCGCCAGCACTCCCACCACTAGCCCCAGCAAACGATAGCTCAGCCCTGATGAGCGCAATGTGAAGCCGGTCTGACTTGAGAACGACGCCAGTGGAATTCGCCTCATCTGAAAGAATAGGAAAATCGCGGGCAACAGCAGCACCACTGCGGCGAGATAGTAAGGATCCGGGCCAGCCGCGGGAGGTTGGAACTCCATGACCACACTGCTATCCGTCAGCATCGGCTGGCTTTGACCGCTGACCGTGATATCAGACTGGAAGCTGAGCAGTTCCTGGCGCAGACGAGCGGGCAAAAACATTTCCTCCCACTGGCTCATGCGCCGATCGATGCGCTCGTTCATCAGCACATCAAGACCCAATGCCAAATAAGGCACCGACGCATAGTGCGACATTACTTCATCACGAAAGGTGCGCTGCACCGGCGCCCGGTTCTGACTCTCCAGACGACCGCCGAGGGCCTCGTTCAGATAGTCACGGACCCGCGTGGTGCAGTTATCAAAGAAGTACTGATAGGAGTAGACGATGTTCTCTTCGCGCAGATTCCACGCCAGACGGCGATAGAGGACGGCCTTCTGCTCACTGGTCAGATTGAGACGATCCTGCCAGACCGTGCGCTGCTCGCGCTCGTAGCGCCCCAGTTCCCAGCCCGGCGGCGATACGCCCAGTTTATAGTTGAGAATGCCGCGCAGAAAATTGGTAGCGAAGGTAACGTTGCCAACACTGGTATCAAACATTCCCCAGTTGAACACCAGGTCTGAGTCGTTCTCGCGATCCACAACCCGCAGCGCCGTGTGCCCGAAATTGTCCCAGATGTGGTTCCCGACATCGACTGTGATCAGGTAGAAATCCACCTGATTGAAGTCCGCCGGCATGCGGATGCTGCCAACATCCGTGATCTCGGGGAGCGCTTCCTGTTCCAGCGCAGGCGTCTGCGCCACGGCTTGAGATTGTGCCAGTGCAGCAAGGATCAGCCAGCTGAACACCAACCACCACAAGCCGCCGCTCAGCACCCTGGTAAGGTTATGCTGATCGCGCGCGCAGGCAGGCAGGCTGTTTCTAGCGACGATGGAAATCAATGCTCAGGGGCTGCTGTAAAGGAACGGGTTAAAAGAACAGACTGAAAGGTGGCGTTAAAATAACCAACTACTCGCAATCATATCAAAGAAACCAATTCGATCAAGTACCAGGGCTTAAATGAGCACATGAAGAAATTCATGTAACTCAAGGAATCACCTGAAATTAATTTCAGTGAACCTGATCCCATGGCATGGGCTGCCCACGGAAAGCCCGCAGTTTGCACACTTTCAGCCAGTAATTCATGACGAAGCGCTGGTCGCTGGCCAGGCTTAGCAGCTTGCGACGAATGTCATGGACACTGGTATGCGGCAGCAGAGATGCGATCTGAAAGATCTCCTGTTCCTGCACGGCGGCATCGAGGACACCGTTGTATACTTTTGGTAATTCACTGGTTTGGGCAAAGATTTTCATGATCATGACTCCCTCTTTTGGTCATTCCGTCATTGGCTCCCTGCATTTTTTTGCAGGGTTTTTCTTAGAGCGCTGTATATTTATACACTATCTATTTATACAGTACAACACTGTATAAACGGCCGCGACCATCCTCCCCTCTTTCGCTCCGGACCGGTCGCCTGCCATCTCGGGCTTGTGTGCTAGACTCTCGCCGTCGCGCCGGGATGCGAGCGCTGTGTCCAAGGGGATGCCATGAAGACGAGAAGAATTGGAGCACTCGAAGTGTCGGCGCTAGGGCTCGGCTGCATGAGCATGTCCCAGTCCTATGGCACCGCAGATCGAGCCGAATCGGAGCGGACACTGCATCGCGCACTGGACATCGGCTACACCTTTCTCGACACCGCCAGCCTCTACGGTTTGGGGCATAACGAGACCCTGATCGGCGAGGCGCTCAAGTCGCGCCGCCACGAATTCACCCTTGCCAGCAAGTGCGGCATCCTGATCCGTGACGGCAAACGCGCCGTGGATGGGACACCCACCAGCATCAAGTCCACCTGCGAGGCCAGCCTGCGCCGTCTGCAGACCGACGTCATCGACCTTTACTACCTGCACAGACTGGACAGCAATGTTCCCATTGAGGAGAGTGTTGGCGCACTGAGTGATCTCGTGCGCGCAGGCAAGATTCGCCATATCGGACTCTCCGAAGTGTCATCTGTGACACTGCGCCGGGCCCATCGCGAACATCCGATCTGTGCGGTACAGTCCGAGTATTCTCTGTGGACGCGCAACCCCGAGCACAAGGTCTTCGACTGTTGTCGCGAACTGGGCATCGGTTTTGTGCCCTTCAGCCCGCTTGGACGCGGCTTCCTCACCGGCGTGATCACTGACATTCAGGAACTGGAGCCGGACGATATGCGGCAGACGATGCCACGCTTCATGGGGGAGAATTTCGTCAGCAACCTGCGCATGGTGCAGGAGCTGCAGGAAATCGCCGATGTCTATCGCTGCAGCATTGCCCAGCTGGCAATCGCCTGGGTGCTGGCACAGGACGATAACTTTGTTCCGATCCCCGGCACCAAGCACGTCCGCTATGTGGAGGAAAATGCGGCCGCCGAGCAATTGCAGATCAGCATGGCAGATCTGCGGCGTATCGGCACCACTGTCGACGCGACGAAGGTTCTCGGTGACCGCTATGCACCCTCGCAGATGATCTCTTTGGACCCGGACGAATAGCTATGCAGGGGTGCTATTTGCAAGCCAGGACTGGATGGACTGCACAACCTTATTTCTCGACCTCGTTTCTCGACTTGTTCTCACTACGACGGAGCCGCACATGAACGGCGCAAAAGCCCTGATCGAAACCCTCGCCAATTGTGGCGTTGAACTGTGTATCGCCAACCCCGGCACATCCGAGATGCATCTGGTACAGGCGCTGGATCAGGTACCGCGCATGCGCTCCGTCCTGACACTGTTCGAAGGTGTCTGCACGGGTGCCGCCGACGGTTATGCCCGCATGGCAGGCAAGCCGGCCTGCACGCTGCTGCACCTCGGCCCCGGACTCGCCAACGGCATCGCCAACCTGCATAACGCCCGCAAGGCCGGCACTCCGCTAATCAATATCGTCGGTAATCATCCTCAGTATCACATTGGTTTCGATGCGCCGCTGACATCGGATATTGACACGCTCGCGCGCAACTTTTCCTCATGGATCAAGTCCTGCAGTACTGCAGACACTCTCGCGCAGGACGGAGCGGATGCTTTTACTGCCACGCTGCTTGCAATGCCTGGTTCACAGGGGCAGATCGCCACCCTCATCATGGGCGCCGATGCCGCATGGGGTGAATCCCCCGGGCCGGTCAGTCCGAACCCGCTGCCAACGCGCGTGCGCATTGGCGGCGAACATGCGGCAGCCATCGCCAAAATCATGGCCGCCAGTGAGAAGACCGTGCTGCTGCTGGAGCACGATGCCCTGACGGCACAGGCCTTGGAGTCTGCAGGCAAGCTTGCTGCCAAGACGGGCTGCCGCCTGATTAGCGGCACATTTCCGGCTCGCACCGATGGAGGGCCGGGCACTGTGCACCTGGAGCGCATGCCCTATTTCCCCGAACAAATCCTGTTAACTCTCAACGGCACTGAGCATCTGATTCTAGTGGGGGCACAGACTCCTGCCAGCTTCTTTGCCTATCAGTCGCAGTCCGGACGACCGATTCCCGAGGGCTGTGCGGTCCATACGCTGGCTCGCATCGAGGAGGATGCTGCCGACGCACTGCAGCAGGTCGTGACACTCTTGAAAGCAGGGAACTGTGAGATCAAGCGTTTTGAAAAGGCCGACAACGCCAGACCCCAAGGGCCTTTGAATACCCGCGTCATCTCTCAGGCAGTGGCCGCCACACTCCCGGAGAATGCTATCGTGACGACCGATTCTGGGGGCGGCAATGCGGCCCACCCGCTCTGCCAGGTTTCCGCACGGCACTCCTGGCTCAGCTTGACAGGTGGCTCGATCGGCCAGGGTGGGCCGGCCGCAACCGGCGCCGCGCTGGCCTGTCCGGACCGCCGGGTATTGGCTCTGTTGGGAGACGGGGGAGCGGGATATACGCTGCAGTGCCTGTGGACCCAGGCCCGCGAACGCCTCAATGTCACCACGGTGATCTACGCCAACCGCAGCTACAACATCCTCAACGTAGAGTACGGGCGTCTGGGTGTCACCGATGTGGGGGCGGTCGCTGCCAGCCTTTTCGATATCGGCAATCCAGAACTGAACTGGGTGAGTCTCGCCAACGGCTTCGGAGTGCCCGCCGCGGTCGCCAATTCGGGCGAGGAACTCTGTGCGCTGCTGGAGAACAGCTATCGGCAACCAGGCCCATTCCTGATTCAGGCAAATTGCTGATCGGGAAATGCCGGCTTACACTGAGGGTTTTCGCCATAAAGTGGTTAAAAGCGCTCAGCCTCACCCAAATGATTGACGCAACCTTTTGAAGCAGCAGTGAAAATATTCTGGCACAAATATCGCTATTGCCTCGGTATTGCCCGCTAACCCAAAGGAGATGTGAGTCCCGCAATGAAAATCTTATCCGCTCTGCTGACGTTCGTAATTGTGACCGCCCTTATCCTGCTGGCCATCCCGGTGCTGACTGCCGGACTGGCCCTCGTGGTGGTCTTCGGTTGTTTCTTTATCTGGTTCCTGCCGATTCTGCTGATTCTCGGCTCCGACCAGACCAGTGGCGGGGAAAAAGCGGCGTGGATTATGGCCATCATCTTCCTCTCGTGGTTTGCCTGGATCTTCTACATACTGCTCGCACCGTTGAAGCCGCAGCGGCGGGACTACGATCAGGGAAACAGGTACTGAAGCCAGCGGCGGTCCATTGCGAGGCATTCGCCATTGCGGTGCCAAAGACAACCATCCCGCAAATCTGCCGATCTTCGGACGCACGCCCAGCTACTTGTATGGCAAGGAAGAATTCCGTGCCGGTTTGCGCCTGCTGCCCAAACACGGCCTCACCTATGACCCGTGTCAGTCTAATCACCGCAAAGTGTGAGAACTTAGCCATGAAGCTGAGTGGGCTGGCGATGCCGGACAAAGGATGGGGATCTACCGACTCCAAAACCTGCGGATCCTAGGGCTCAGTCTTCGTCATCATCGTCTTCTTCGGGAGTCGCCACATCGACGACTGCCCCCACCACCTTGAATGGCACCTTGGCGACTTCGAGCGTGACATCCACCGCCGTTCCCACCACTGCGCCCAGGCAGGCCGTCAGACCGAGACTTATGATCAGCACGGTCAGGGCTTTCAACACCATGACCGGCGCAGACTTTCGTTTAAGCATCACATCACTCTCAACGGTTCATGATCTCTGTAAATGGTCTGATACGCTCCAGACCGGCCCCCGTCTCCGCCATGTGCGCGAACTCCTCAGCGAGTCGCACACTCTCAGCGAGCACAGTCTGCCAGTACGCAAAGCGAGTGGCGTCATCCATGGTCTCAAAGTCCTTCCGGTCCGGTATCTTGCCATAGGGCAGACCAGCAACAAACTCCGCAGATGGTGCAAGCAGCAGCACGTTATCGTAATAGACGGGATTGACCCGTCGCCAGCGCAGCGATTTGTCGAACCAGCCGGGCTTCAGATGCGGGTAGAAGTGCGGGTAGAGCACCAGACCCTCGCCATCGAAGAACGGCAAGTCGAAATGGTAGTCGACAATCCCACCGTCGCGGTATACCCCAGGCGGCGCGCCCGGCACATTACGCACTCCCTCCATCACCAGCGGAATCGAACCACTGGCTAGCAGGGCTTCCCGAACATTGCGTTCGGTTAATTGCACGCAGCGGGTGGGAATATCCCGCAGTCGGGTCAGCGACGGTAACGGCTCCCCGGCATGAAACAGCACCCGTTCGAAACTCAGGCGTAGGCTGCGACGACTCAAGGCATTGGCGGCGGCGCACAGCGCCAGCCCTCCCAGCAGCAGTGGCTTGCGGTCGGAGCGCAGCAGCCCCCGAGCGCGATCCGCCACGATATGCACACTCACCCGCGCATTGTTTGCGATCTCTGGGGCGCCGCCCGGACCCAACATCGTTTCCACCAGTTTGCGCGCCTCCATGCTGATCTCCTGCATGGTGGGTCGGGCCGAATAACGTTGCCGCGAATAATGGGAGGCCAGTCGGTCAATCCCCGCCAGCGGATCGGCGAGCCCCAGACAGGCGAGACGCCAGGCGCCGGCCGAAGACCCCAGCGTCGCCAGGGGTTGTGAACTTCCAGAGAAAAAGTCCCCGAACAGATAACGATCCAGCCCATAAAGTACGAACCACTTCGGCCCACCAGAGGCGCCGACAATCATGCGGAATTTTTTGGCCTGCAGGCCGTCGCGGCGCAAGGCGCGCAGCGCAGAAGGACCGGCATAGAGTTGCAATGCAGACATATTCAGCCTCGCTGCACTTGGATTTCATTCAGACGGCCATCGTTGAGGTGGTTGCCATCGAATGCGAACGACTGACAGATATCGATGAACTGCCGCGCCCCGGTGGAGAGCGCGCGGCGCTTGCGATAGTAGAGCCCGAAGGTCAGCTCGATATTGGAGAACGCCAACCCCGGCAACTGCACGAAGTCGGCACACACGGCATTGGCACGCAGGACGCGCTCGTCGACATAGCACATGCCGATGTTCTTTGAGACCATGTTCAGGCGCAGTGACAGATTGCTGATCTCCCAGATAGTGCCGAACTCGTTGCGCAGCTTTTCAATAGCAGGCCGCACGTCCGGGTCCTCCAGATGCGAGACCAACAGCGGAATCTCCTGCAGACATTTCTCCGGATCTTCCAGCAGGCGCTCCAGTTTCGGATGGCTACGATTGATCACCAGTTTGCGCGATTCGCGGAACAGCGGCACCGTCTCCAGCAGATTGGGCATCTGATTCTGAAAGGGCCCGAAGCCCAGCTCCAGCGCGTCGGCCAGTACTCCTTGGATGATCTTGCGACTGGGCATCACGTCGACCTTCAGGCGCGTCAGAGGGTTACTGTCGCAATAGTCTTCAAGCAGCTCGTTGCCGAATAGCTGACTGACCGTGCCGCTCATGGCGATCTGCAGGGTTGAGGCCACGCCCTGACGAATATTGGCGATGTCAGTCAGCACATCCTGTTCCTCCTGCAGCACTCGCTCCGCATACTCCCTCATGCGTTGCCCCGGCTCGGTCAGCGTGATGGGTTTGCCACGCTCGATCAGCAATGTCCCCAGCTTGCGCTCCAGATTGGCGATTGCCTGACTGACCGCAGACTGAGTTACATAGAGACGGTCGGCGGCCGACTTGAACCCGCCGGTTTCGCAGACTGTCTTGAACACCCGAATCTCATGGGTCTCCAGGTGGGTGGAAATCATCATAGGCTTTCCGTGTACTTTGGCGTCGCAGGCCGCTCAGGATGGCGGCCTTTGACATTAGCATACCTTAACTCACAATTAGCCGGTCTAATTTTACCCTCAAAATTGCCATTTCTATAATACGAACAAGATCGGTCCACCTAGCCGCTGCTTTCTCCTGCGCGGCGAAGCAGATTGCCAGCGTAATTCAAAAGCCAGTTCCCCCAAAAAACCAAGACCAAATCCAGGCAAGGTACACATCATGTCAGTTACATTTTCCAAGGGCCTCGAAGACGTCATCGCCGACCAGACCAGCATCAGCAATGTCGAAGGCGATTTGGGCCGTCTCAGTTATCGCGGTTATACCATCGAACAACTCGTCACCCTCAGCTTCACCCGCGTGGTATGGCTGGTGCTGTTTGGTGAGCTGGCGACAGCCGAACAGGAACAACAACTGGAAAAATTTCTGCAGGCCAATGGCGAACTAAGCGCCAGCGAACTCAACATTCTCGCCGCCCTGCCGCGTCAGCTGCACACCATGCGTATGCTGCAGTCCGTGATTCCGGTGCTGGATACCACCCCGAAAGGCGTTCAGGATCTGCCCTTCACCAACAAGGAAGGCTATCGTGGACTGGCCGTGGTAGCCAAGATTCCAACCCTGCTTGCTTCCTTCCGTCGCCTGCAGTTGAACGAAAAATTGCCGGTGTTCAACGCCGGCAAGCCTTACCTCGACAATTTCCTGTCCATGTTCCACGCCAAGGATGCTTCTGCTGAGCATATCCGCTGCCTGGAGATGTTGCAGATTCTGCAGCTGGAGCACAGCTTCAACGCCGGCACCTTCACCCTGCGTGTCGCAGCAAGCACGTTGTCACCCGTCGAGTCAGCGCTGTCTTCCGCCGTCGGCTCACTTTACGGCACGCTGCATGGCGGTGCCGATGAAGCAGCTCTGAACGAGGCCATCAAAGTCGGTTGCCCCGCCAACGCCCGCGCCTACGTGCTGGATCTGTTGGCCAACAAAGGCCGTCTGATGGGCATGGGCCACCGCGAATACACCAAGCTCGACCCGCGCGCTGCGATCCTCAAGCCCATGGCAGAGAAGCTCTGCCAGGGTACCGAGTCCGAGAACGTGTTTCTGACACTCAAGGAGATCGAGAAGGAGTTCAATGCGGAGATGCAGAAGAAGGGCAAGGAAGTCTGGGCCAACCTCGAGTTCTACAAAGGCCCGGTGAATCTCGCCATCGGCATCCCCGCGACCTACTTCACTGCGGGTTTTGCCATGGCTCGCAGCGTGGGCTGGCTGGCGCACTTCCTCGAATCCCGTCTGGACAACAAGATCATGCGACCAAGCGCCCTCTATATTGGGTCTCCAATCCGCTCCATCTGATGCGCGCCGCCTGCACTCGCCTCTGCCCTGACCGGGCTGGGCGAGACAGGGCGGGCAAGCCCTGCATAGGCAGCACCAGACAACGTAGCTGTTTCCCAATGATTGTCTGTCTGGCTATACTCGCTCAGCAGCGGAACCCCTGAGCAATGAACCCATCCACGTATGTCCCCTCTTTAAAGAGTCTTGTCCTGCTCGGCGGCGGCCACAGCCATCTGGCCGTGCTGATGCACCTGGCAAAAAACCCTGTGCCTGGTCTGGAAGTGACATTGGTGACCCGCGATGTGGATACGCCCTATTCCGGCGCTCTGCCAGCCTATCTCATCGGCCACTGCGGCGTGGACCAGCTCTACATTGATCTGCGCCCACTGGCGCAGATGGCCGGAGTGCGACTGATTCAAACTAGCGTCGAGCATATCGATCTGCAGACCCGCCAGCTTCATTGCCCCGGCCGGCCGGCACTCGGCTTCGACATGCTATCGATCAATATTGGATCGCGCCCGGCGTTGCATGGATTACCCGGCGCGCAGGAGTTCGCCGTTGCGGTAAAGCCCATTCCAGAATTTCTGCAACGCTGGGATGACATGCAGCACCAGGCGGGGGAGGCTCTGGCGCAAGGGAAACCCTACACCATCGCCATCATCGGCGGAGGCCCGGCAAGTGTGGAGCTGGCCTGCGCCATGCAGGCGCGTCTGCTCAGCAATGCACGAAAAAATGCGACAACAGCGGCAAAGGATTCAGGCACGCTTCTGCGCATCCTGCTCCTGAGCAACAGCGCTTCCCTGCTGACAACTCACAATGACGCCACTCAGGCCCGGGCGCTGCAGACACTGCAACGCAAAGGCATCGAGGTGCGACTGCAATGTTCCGTCAAGGCCATCGAAACCAATACTGTGCTTTGGGAGGCATCTGACCCCTCGCTGGCGGTGGGCAGCGAACGGTCCGGACGCCTGTCTGCCGACAGCATCGTGATCGCCACCGGCGCCAGCGCTCCAGCATGGCTCCAGCACACCGGGCTCGCGCTCGACGACAAGGGTTTCATCCGCGTCAATCAGAACCTGCAGTCGGTGAGTCATCCAATGGTTTATGCTGCCGGAGACATCGCCAGCATTGACGGCTTCCCACGCCCCAGATCGGGTGTCTACGCCGTGCGCCAGGGTATGCCACTTGCCGCCAATCTGCGCCGCTTTGCCCTGGGTCAATCATTGCGCGCTTACACACCGCAGCGCGACGCCATGGCGATGATCAATACCGGCGACGGCGCTGCCATGGCGTCCCGTGGCCAGTGGTCGTGGCAGGGGCGCTGGGTGGGAGTGTGGAAGGACTGGATTGATCGGAGGTTTGTGGGGAAGTACACAAATTTGCGTGGCCCGCTGGAAGATAAAAATATCGCGGGCGAGGCCCGCTCCCACAAGGGGATGCGCTGCGCAGGGTGTGGCGCGAAGGTTGGGAGTACGATGCTGCAACAGGTGCTGGAGCAGGTGCATCCGTGTACGCATGGGGATGTCATTTCCACGCATCTGAGCACCGAGGACTGCGCGATGATCCGCATCGACAAGAGCCGTGTTCTGCTGCAGTCGGTCGATCACTTCCGGGCCTTCATCAACGATCCTTACCTGTTCGCGCGCATCGCCACCGTCCACTGTTTGAGTGACATCCACGCCATGGGCGCGACAGCGCATTCCGCGCTGGCCATCGTCAGCATTCCCTACGCGGCGCCGCATCTCATGCAGGCTCGTCTGCTGGAGATCATGACGGGCTGCACCGAGGTTCTGAACGCTCACGACACGGCGCTGATTGGCGGCCACACCAGCGAGGCGCAGGAGCTGAGCTTTGGCCTCAGCGTCAACGGCTTCGCGCCAGCCGACCGCCTGCTGCGCAAGACCGGCATGCGCGAGGGCGACGTGTTGATCCTCTGCAAACCTCTGGGCACCGGCACGCTGTTTGCGGCCGACATGCGCTGGCAGGCGCGCCAGCGTTGGATCAGCAATGCGCTTGAACATATGCAGCAGTCCAATCACCTGGCGGCGCAGACGCTGGTCCAGCATGGCGCCACGGCTTGTACTGATATCACCGGCTTCGGTGTGCTTGGCCATCTGCGGGAAATGATTGAACCAGAGGGCGCGCGCGTGTCGCTGTCCTTGTCTGCATTGCCGGTGCTGGATGGTGCGTTGACCTGTATCGAGCGCGGTCTGCTGAGTTCACTGCATGCGGACAATGCCCAGCACGACGATATGCTGATCGATGCTAAGCGGTTCGCGGCCGCGCCACGGCTGCAGCTGCTGTACGACCCGCAGACCGCAGGAGGCCTGCTGGCCAGCATCCCGGCGGCAAAAGCCGGCGCCTGCCTGACGCACTTGCGCGCGGCCGGTTATGGACTCGCTGCCGCCATCGGTAGGGTCAGCACCGCAAGCTCGACGGCTGCAACTGTCACCTTGACTGACTAGAGACTACTGCGGGGGGCTCACACCATTTTGCCCCGCCGCGGGAGTACTGCCTTCATCTGGATGTTGCCAGGACCGTCCGGTATAGTCGCCGGACGTTTTAGAACAGGCTGGCATTGGCGCCAGAGGGAGATCGGGGATGAAATTAAGGCTGATACTTAACAGAACGATTGCGTGCCTGACACTTGTAGTCGGGACGATCATCGGGAGCCCGGACGCTGCACTTGCGCAAGACACGGGCTCCAGCGTAGCAGACAGCATCAGCCGCTATGGCAATCTCAATGTCGAACGCAGCAGCGCCGTCATCGATCCCGAATTGGGTCAAACACACTACCGACGCGGTAATACTTACAACAATCTGGAGCGCTTCGACGAGGCCATCGCCGAGTACCAGCTCTCCATTACTGCCGACCCGAACTTCGCCGACACCTACCGCCAGCTGGCCAACATCTTCTATTTTCAGAAACGCTTCGACGACGCCATCCCTATGCTGGCGCGTTTCATCGATTTGCAGAAAGAGGTGACGGCGGGTTTGATCGCCTCGTTGAACACGCTGGGGCAGTTGTTGCGTGATGCCCAGCGCTACGATGAAGCCATCGAAGTCGACCTGCGCGCCATCGAAAATGACGCGGGGAACACGTCACAGATCTATGTGATGGGCAATACCTACGCCAACGCCGGTCGCATGGCTGAGGCCATTCGTGTGTACGAGAAGGCACTGACCGTGGCCCCGCCCGATCCCTTCGTGCACCGAACTCTGGGGCGCATGCTGGAATCAGAACAGCGCCTGGAGGAAGCCCTGACCCAGTATCGCGCGGCGGCCGCCATCGACCCCGCCTCCCAGTTCTACAAGGACCTCATTACCGGACTTGAGGCTCAACTGGCTCGCTAACGCCACACCCAGTGGGAGCGAGCCTGCTCGCGACAGGGGCTGAGGGCGATATCAAAAAGTCGCTTGCAGGCAAGCTCCCACAGGCGCAATAGTCAGGCACAGGCAGTGAAAAAACAGTTACCAGGGCCGCTCTAACAGCTGTCGCCGCTCTTGCTCTGGCAGCGCCGCAAGCTCGGTGACCCGCTCATAAAAACGCTGAAGATCTCCTTCGACCTCCTCCAACAACGCCGCAAACGTCGGCACCAGATCGTTGTAGGACGCCACGGTAGAAAGCTGGGCATTGTTGAGCGGTCCCGCGAACCAGCGGTCATAGCCTGTATAGCCCCACTGCTCGCGCAGCACGGCATATTCATCCCGCAACTCCTGCCGGATCGCATCCTTACGTTCCCGCATCTGCGACGGCTCCAGCGGCTCAGCATAAAGCGCAGTCAGCCGGTCACGATAACCGGTCACCAGCGCCACAAACTCTGCCTGTATCGAGTCCTCATCCACCCTCTGCTGCACAACTCCCTGCTGCGGATTGGCCAGCAGCCAGCGCCGCAGCCCCTCCTGCTCGACAAAGGTCGCAAAGCTTTCGTTGAAGGTGGTGTCGCCCGGCAGGTAAACCCGTCGATGCGCGAGTTCATGAAACAGCAGCGCCACCAGCCCCTGCTCCGAACGGCGCAGCACAATACTGGTGAGCGGATCGGCGAACCAGCCCAGAGTCGAGTAGGCATCCACGCCGCCGCTGTAGACATCGAACCCTTCGGCGACGAGACGGTCGGCAGCGCGCTGGGCCGAGGCTTCGGCAAAGTAGCCTCGATAAGCAACGCACCCCGCGATGGGGTAACACCAGCTCACCGGTGTCGTGGAAAATTCGGGGGCGGCGAACACGTTCCACAACACGAAATTGCGGTCGAGTTCGACGTAGGAGAGATAGCTGTCACCGGCGTCCAGCAAGAGGGTTTGTTCAGCGAAGGCGCGCGCGTCGAGCACCAGTTGCAGCTTGCGCCGCTCGGCGTCTGGCAGGGTCGATTGTGTCAGTCGCTCGGCAATGGCTTCACGGCCCAGCAGCAGTGACATCTGGCCCTGCGCCGCCTGTCCGTAGTAAGCGACGCTCTCGCAGCCGCTGATCAGGCCCAGCACCAGAAAGGAAAAACCAAGAGTCAGAAGTGGTCGGCGCAGGAATCGCATTCACACTCCTGCCGTATCACTGGCGAGGCACCAGTTCGATCTCGAACAGATTGCCCCACAGTTTGCCAGTGACGAAGAGACGCCCGGAGCCTGGTGTTACAGAGGAGCCTGGTGTTGCAGTGGACTCTACATTGGGCACCCAAGCGATGCCATTGAGCACCGCGCCATCGCCGCCGGTGCGCGTCTGCCCGACCAGACCGGCCAGATCCACGATGCCGGTCACCGCGCCGCTCTGTGGATCGATGCGCACGATCTCATTGGTCTGCCAGACGTTGGCCCATACCTCGCCGTTGATGTATTCGAGTTCGTTCAGCGAGTTGACCGGCTGTCCTTCAAGGCGCACCTCCACCTTGCGCGCAACTTGAAAAGTCTCCGGGTCGATGAACTGCAGCGACGCACTGCCATCACTGAGAATCAGCTGGCTGCCGTCATAGGTCAGGCCCCAGCCCTCGGTCGGATGGTAGTGGGAAGTCACCGAATTGAATGTCGCCAGATCGTAGACAAAGACGAGGTTGGATTGCCAGGTGAGCTGAAATATCTTATCGCCGACGATGCTGATGCCCTCGCCGAAATACTGCTGGGCGAGACGCTTGCTCTTGAGCACCTTGCCGTCTTCGAGATTGATCTGGCTGAGCGAGGAACGCCCTTCCAGCCCGGTGCCCTCGTAGAGGTAACCGTCGTGAATCTGCAGCCCCTGGGTGAAGGAGCTGATGTTGTGCGGATAGGACTTGATGACCTTGTAGCCGTAGACCGGAACCTGGGCCTGCGCCTGGCAGGTAAACAGCAACAGCAGCGCTGCGGAAATTGTCGTTCTCAAGAGATTCATAACACCTGCTTTCATGGCCTGACGCGGATATATTTGACCAGACGCTCACGTCCGACTTCGCCAGAGTATATGTTGCCCTCCAGATCCACACCAAGGAATTCCACGCCGGTGCCTACTGCCACTTCGCGGTCGGGGATGAAGGCCGTCACCCAGCCGGAGGAGGCCGGTGTGATGCGGATGCCGCGCTCCCAGCCGGGGTTCCAGTTCTCGTCGGACATGCCGTCGCCGGCATAGAGAATGTCGTTGTGATCCACGAACACAGTGCTCGGACGGCCGAGCTGAGTCCAGACTTTCAGCAGCTTGCCCTCCTGGTCGAAGATCTGCGTCCGGTTGTTGCCGCGATCCGCGACGATGATGCGGCCTTGCTTGTCGATGGTAATGCCGTGGGGGTCGTTGAAGCGGCCAGGATCGCCACTGCGGGACTCCGGTCCACCACCTATTTGCAGCAGAAAGGTGCCGTCAGGCGCGAACTTGACGACGCGGTTGTTGCCGCCGCGATGGCCGTCGGCAATCCAGATGTCACCGTTCGGCGCCACCACGACATCGGCAGGGCCGTTGAAGTGGCTCTCATCGGCTCCTGCCACACCTGCCTCACCCAAGGCCATCAAGACCTCTCCGGCTTTATTCAGTTTGAAGACCTGATGTCCGAGACCGCGTTTGGTTCCCTCCACCAGACGCTCGTCACCCACTGGCGCACCTTCGGTCACCCACAGGAAACCCTCATGATCGAGGAAGAACCCATGCGGCCAGGAGAACAGCCCCGCGCCGAAACTGTCGACGACATTGCCGTCGAGATCGAATTTCAGGATAGGGTCCACTTCAGGATGCAGGGCGCAGTGGTTCTCGCCGCAGCGCGACAGCACCCAGATGTGCTGGCGATCCGGATCGGGAAAGACGCCACTGGGCACGCCGATCTTTTGCCCCTCGGGCATCTTCACCCAGTCGTACTGGGCGTGATAGGGATTGTCGGCGACGTTCTGGGCGTACAAAGCGGCGGAGAACAACGCGGAGATAGTGCAAAGCAGCCAGGCAGCAAGTCTGCTGCTTTTGACTGAAGCGAGTCGCGAAAATACCGGCATGGCGGGCTCCTGAAGATTGTTCTTATTTTTGTCGTTAGCCGTGCGATTGTCACATCACAGGGCGTCCTTTAAACTCCAGATCAGGTAATCAAGCCGGTCCATCGTGAGAGAAAAGAGAAGAAATGGCAAGCCACTGTCTGTTCTGCAAGATCGCCGCTGGCGAGATACCCTCAACGCGCGTCTATAGCGACGACGAGCTTTACGCCTTCCGCGACATCAACCCAGGCGCCCCGCAACACATCCTGTTGATCCCGCGCAAACACATCCTGAGCGTAGCCACTCTGGAAGAAGACGACAGCGCGTTGATGGGCAGGCTGATGCTGCGAGCACGCAAGATTGCCGAACAGGAAGGGATTGCGGAGGATGGTTTTCGCTGCGTCTTCAACACCGGCGTCGATGGCGGACAGACGGTTCATCACATCCATCTGCACATTCTGGCCGGGCGGCACCTGAGCTGGCCGCCAGGGTAAGGCTTGTGTGGGAGCGGGCACTGCCCACGATTTACCTAGTGCGAAAGTCAATCGCGGGCAGCGCCCGCTCCTATGTGCAAGGGCCGCAGACTCTCGCGATTCGGCGCAAACACTCCCCTCTCCGTAATCAGCGCCGTCACCAGCCGTGCCGGTGTCACGTCGAAACCAAAGTTGTTGATGGCGCTGTGACTGGTCATCACCTGCACACGACTCAACTGCCCCTGCGCATCCAGCCCCTGCATGTGCGACACCTCACTGGCGTGGCGCTGTTCGATGGGAATTTCGCGCACGCCATCGCCCAGACTGAAGTCGATGGTCGATACCGGCAGCGCCACATAGAACGGCACGCCGTTGTCGAAGGCTGCCAGGGCTTTGAGATAGGTGCCGATCTTATTGCAGACATCGCCGGTGGCCGTGGTCCTGTCGCTGCCCACCAGACACATATCCACTTCGCCATGCTGCATCAGATGGCCGCCCGCGTTGTCGACGATGACCGTGTGCGGAATGCCCTGCTGCTGCAGTTCCCAGGCGGTAAGAAAAGCACCTTGATTGCGCGGTCGGGTCTCATCCACCCACACATGCACGGGAATACCCTTGAAGTGGGCCTTGTAGATCGGCGCCAGCGCCGTGCCCCAGTCCACCGTTGCCAGCCAGCCGGCGTTGCAGTGGGTCAGCACGTTGAGACATTTAGCTTCGGGGTGCTGGCGCCGCTTCTCCTCCCAGGCCTTCTCCAGCAGCGGCAGCCCATGGTCGCCGATGGCGCTGCAGGCCGCAGCGTCTTCATCCGCCATTTGCTGCGCCAGACGCAGCGCGGCAACGGTGCGTTCGGAAACTGGCAAGGTCGCCAGCTCAGCCTGCACCCGCGCCAATGCCCAGCGCAGATTCACAGCGGTCGGGCGGGTCTGCAGCAGACGCTCGCAGATCGTTACCAAATCCACATCGCCCTCACGCAGCGCGAGATAGACACCAAAGGCCGCCGTGACACCGATCAGCGGCGCGCCGCGCACCTGCATGCTGATGATGGCGTGGCAGGCACCGTCCAGCGTGTGCAGACTGAGGATGTTGAAGTGATGCGGCAGCAGGGTCTGATCGATGATCTTCACGCATTGCTGCGCGTCATCGAACCAGATCGTGCGCTGAGGTTGTCCGTTCACCAGCATCAGATCACCCTGTCGTTGCCGCCGTCGACCGGCACCTGTGCCCCGGTGGTACAGGCGAAGCCTTCCCCTGCCATCAGTACCGCCAGCCGGGCGACATCCTTGGAACCGACACTGCGGCCCAGGACATTGTTCTTCTTATATTCGTCGACGCTGAGCTTATAGCTGCTGGCACGCTGCGCCAGCACCTCGTCAGTCCAGAGTCCGGTGTCGAAGACCGCGTTCGGGTGGATGGTATTGACGCGAATACCCTTGCTCCCCAGCTCCAGCGCCGCCACCCGGGCCAGTTGTGCGAGCCCGGCCTTGGCTACTGAGTAGGCCCCGGCACCCGGCCCCGGCGCTGGCACGTTCTTGGAACCAATGAACACCACCGATGCGTCCAGCCCCTGCTCCAGAAATGGGATGCAGGCGCGCAGCATCTTCATGTGCGAGCCGAGGTTCAAGTTCATCGACTGCTCCCAGGTCTGGTCATCCATGCCCTGCAAAGGCCGACTCGGGGGGAAATTCCCGGCGTTGCTCACAAGCACATCGATGCCACCGAAAGCGGCAATGGCTTGCTGCAAGACTTCGGTGATCTGTTGGGCGTCGGTCACGTCGCAGACCAGCCCCAACACCTGAGCGGATTTCCAGGCACTGGTGATCTGCGGATTGATGTCCAGCGCGACCACGGCCGCCCCCTTGGCGAGGAATGCCTCGACACAGGCCTGGCCGATGCCCGACACAGCGCCGGTCACTACGACCACGCGCCCCTCGAATTCCCCTCGTGCCTGACCGCGTTTGAGCTTGGCCTGCTCCAGCTCCCAGTATTCGATGTCAAACAGATCCTGATGCGGCAGCGCCGTCCAGCCGCCTAATACCTCGCCCCATTGAATGGCTTTCATGGTATGCGCAGAGATATCGGCGACGACCCCCAGACGTTTGACGTCCTGCGCGATATACAGCATGCCCTTCCCTTGCCAGACCCCGAAACGGGGCACCGTGTCGAGACAGGTATGGTGAGCGGAGGAGTGACGCCGGAAGTAGGCCTGGTAATCGCTCCTGAACTGTTGGAGTCCCGGCACGGGATTCTCGTCATAGATGGCCGCGAAGACTTTCGTGTGAATGCTGTGGTCCGGCGTGAGCGGGCCGCGCATGGCAAGAGTGGCAATATCCGGCAATGACGCATATGCCACTGCCTCTGCGGATTGATCCCAGCGTACCAGTAGGGGTGAACCCATCATCTCGCTGGCCACTCTGCGCACTCCTGCAATCTGCGTGAAATCGATGGCTCTGGCCGGTATGTGAGCGTGACCCTGAGTCTGCTCCCGCACCGATCCCGTCAGCGCGCCGCGCTGCTCAAGATAACCTTCGGCCATGCTGACCAGCTCGATCATGCGCTCATAGCTGGCACGACAATCGTCATCGAAGGTGATGACGCCGTGGTGCAGCAGGATGATTCCCTTGAGTCTCTTCCAGTCCACGTTGCGGGTCGCCTCAAAGACCTGCCGCGCCAGAATGAAGCCGGGCATGACGTAAGGCAGGATGAGCACATCGTCGCCATAGATCTGGCGCAGTGCCGCCGCGCCTTTGGGGGTATTGCTGATCGCCACCACCGCATCGGCGTGAGTGTGGTCGACATAGCGTGTGGGTATCAACGCATGCAGGATGGCTTCGACAGATGGAGTAGGTGCAGCGGGATCGAGGAGCGCAAGACGCAGCTCACGCATCATCTCGGTATCGGTGAGCGACGACAGATCCACCAGGCGCAACAGGTAGTCAAGCCGCACCGGCGCGAAGCCTCCTGCGGCTATAGTCTGCAAGTCCCAACCCGAGCCTTTGACGAAGAGAACAGTCTCGGTGTCGCCAAAAACATTGGCCACGCTACTCTTGACCGAGGTGTTGCCGCCACCATGCAACACCAGATCGGCACTCTGCCCCAGTAACCGGGAACTGTAGACGCGCAGACCCAGTTGCGGGTCTTTGGCAAAACCGGCTGCCTCCTGGTCATTCCAGAGACTGAGCATAAGAGCACCTCGAAAATTTCACGCACTGAAAACGAAAAACGCACCTCGAGGGGTGCGTTTTTGGGAGTATTCCTACAGTCCTGTTCACCCTGAAGCGGGGTTAGTCAGATAACTGTCGAATCGACGGAAGCTTGCTGAATCAAGGCTCTACAACCGAAATACCAGCAATGCCAGCTTGCCTTGCCGCATCCATCACCGCCACCAGCGTCTGCACGTTGGAACGATTGTGTGGCTTCACGATCAGGGTCGCTGCAGGATTCTCTGCTTTGAGACGGTCAATGTTGGAGCGGATCTGACTCAGCAGAACCGGGCGTGGCTCGCCATTGAGGATGATATCGTTATTGGCACCCAGCTCAACCAGAATGTTTTTCTTGGTGTCATCATTAGGATTCTGCGGCGGAGCGTCACTATTGGGAGTGCTGGCCGCATCGATAGCGGTCTCGGAAAGGAACGTTGCGGTAACAACGAAGAAAATCAGAAGGATGAACACCACGTCCAGCATGGGGGTCAGGTCTACGTTACTTTCGTCTAGTTTTTTTTTGCTAGCAAGCTTTCTCATTTCTCTCTACCTACCTTAAAAACCCATGGGTCAAGCGTCTGACCACTTTTTGTTTTAAATATACCGCTTGGAGCTCAGAGCCCAAGTATACCCGATATCAAACTCTCCACAAGAGCCGGAACGAGAGTCCCGAAAGACGAAGGGGATGTTATCAGACGACGCCATCCCCCCCCCTCTTTCATAGCTGTTTAGAGTACTGCCGCCCCGGTTCACAGGATCCAGAGCTACCTGCTCTTACTTCAGAGAGTCGACAGTAAATTTAACGATTTCAGAAAGTTGCTTCACCGGCCTGGCGTCACGGGAATTGACGCGCAGACCATACAATGTGTTCATCAACTGGTCTGCAGCAAAGTCGGCGGATACGCCGCTCTTCAGTTTGCCGCCCTTCTCGGCATCCTTCAGGCGCTTGACCAGAGCCTTGCGGACAACGGCGAAGGAGTTACGGACGATCTTCTGTATCTCTTTGTCGTAGTTGATGCTTTCGCAAAGAGAGTTGACCAGCAGACAGCCCATGCTGCGCTGCTTATTGCTCACAGACAGCACGGCCAGATCAAAATACTTCTCAACAGCCGCCCAGGGCGCCAGGTCTGCATTATTCAGGGACGCATCCAGATCTTTTGCTGTCAGCTTATTGTAGTGATCCAGACAGGCCTTGAAGAAGGTGTCCTTGTCGCCGAAGGAATTGTACAAAGTGCCACGGTTGATGCCGGTAACATCCAACAACTTCTGCACAGAGCTGGCTTCAAAACCTTCACGCCAGAATTGCTCCATCGCATTGGTTAATACATCGTTGTACTCAAACTCAACTGGTCTTGCCATAATAAATTACTCAGTCCTATCTCGAAATTGGTTTCAAAAAAATCAGCTATCTCGAATGCTGATCTGCGGGATCGCTTTCAACGGTATGAATTGTATTACAAGGGCCTGTTTTTTTAAATCTAATGATACAAAATAATACAATTGCGCAAGCGCATGCGCATGCGTGGCGATTTGAGACACACCATTCCGGGGCATCAGCCCAGCGTTCGTAACATGTTGATAAAAATCACTTTAACATGCATCAGCGATTAAAAAGACACTGAGCCAGTCTTGAAAGGCAGTTTACTGAAGACATGGTCATTTACAAAAAAAAAGATAGAACACCCGTTCTATTTTTAGCTGATCATACCGTTTTTACCAACCTACTGCCTTAGCCACAACACCCAGGAGACCACCCAGAACGCCACCCCAAACTACCAGCCAGCCAAGATGCTTCTTAATCATGGACTGAACAATTTCCTTGACAAGATGGGGAGTCAGCTCGTCCAGACGCCGGTCAACAATATGTTCAATCCGGGCGTACAATGTGTTCTTACCTTCTCCGGCATGGGCAATCCCTTCAGCAAGACTCTCTCGAAACGCGTCGGTATCGACCACATCGCGAAAGTAATCGCGCATCTTGCGAACAAACGGCTCACGCAGGGGATTAAGGGCGTCGCGCCCACCAAACATTCCCAGCATGCTACCGAATGAGGAACTCATGATCACGTCGAGCAGTGACTCAAACGCCTTGGTAAGATCCAGCTTGTCGATCAGCTTTAGTATCTCTGCATCCAGACTGCGTGACATGCTACCGGTTTCATGCATGAACTTGGCAATGTTCTCCTCGCTGAAGAACTGCTGCATGATCATCTTGCGAATGCCCCGCTTGAACTCTTCAAAATGTAAAGGGACTACACCCGAACCATAGAAGCCAGGTACCCGCTCGAACAGCATATAGATGGCCAGCCAGTTGGTAATGCTACCGGAGAGAGCAAAGGCGCCCACGCTGAGGGCCCAGGAACCCGCAGGTTCGGGGAGCACCAGCCCTGCGAGCAACAACCCCAATGCCACCAGATTAGTCAGCAGACTCATGTCAATTTTCACAGTTCAGTCACTCCAGCGTGCGGCAGCCAATGGGCATGCCGCGTATCAAAAACGTCGCGAATCATAGTTGAAAGGCGACCGGGTGTTCAACGGGAAAAAGTGCCTGCTCAGACTCACAGTCGGCGATGCGCCTGCACCGGCATCTTGCGGCGCAGTTCATGCAGTGACTCCAGGTCGATCGACGCTACCGCAACCCCCTCTCCTTTCTCCACACGGGCCAGTACGCGCCCCCAGGGATCCACGATCATGGAGTGCCCGAATGTCTCTCGGGTCGCGTTATGCACCCCACCCTGATTGGCCGCCAGCACGTAGCACTGGTTCTCGATGGCGCGCGCCCTCAGCAAGACTTCCCAATGGGCCTCGCCGGTGACCCGCGTGAACGCCGACGGCACCGTCAGCAGCTCCGCACCCTGCTCCAGCAGGCGGCGGTAGAGCTCAGGGAACCGCAGGTCGTAGCAGATACTCAGCCCCACGCGTCCCAATGGCGTCGAGACACAGACAACGTTGTCACCTGGTTCAAAGTTGCGCGATTCCATATAACGGGCCTGCGGATCATCCACCTCGACATCAAAGAGGTGCATCTTGTCATAGCGTGCGATCAGCTTTCCCTGCGGATCGTAGACCAGACTGGCCGGACGCACCCGCCCATCCCCGATTAGTTCCGGCGCTGGAACTACAGCTCCTGCGGCACTGATGATCTGTCGCGGTCTGGACTGCACAGGCATCGTGCCAGCCACCAGATAGATTCCGTGCTGTCGCGCCGTGTCGGCAAGAAAACCCTGAATCGGTGCCTGTACATCCCCTTCGATTTCGGAAAACTGACTGAGGGGTCCTCCATCAAGCACCACGAAATTCTCCGGCAACAACACCAGACTGGCACCAGCGTGTGCTGCCTCGTCAATCAGGCAGCCGGCGGCCTTGAGATTGGCATCGACGCTGGCGGTGCTGACCATTTGTACCACTGCGGCCTTCATGCTCATTGCAAACCCCCTGCTTATTGCAAAGTATCATTGTCTCACGGCTGGATTCTGTGGAACGGGTGTCTGCGCCGGCGGCTGACTGCTTGGATCCGGCTGCCCGGGCGCCCCTGAAACGGCCTCCGAGGGCGTTCCAAAGACCTGATTCAAACGCGGCTCCAGTCCTTCCCAGGGCCCCTGCAAGGTATATTGCGCACTGGTCAGGCTATCCACCTGATCACCAAATATTTGATCGAACAGGAACACACCGACGGCGACCTGCCAGTTGATCAGATTGTTGAGAACGGCGATGCCGCTCATCCAGGGAATGTTGTCGCTCACGGGCAGCGTGATGTACAGACTGCCATCGATCGTCTGTTGGACAAGATCGAGTTGTCCAGCGACCTGAAAGAGACTCGCTGGCCCGATGATCTGCAGGCGATTGACGATATTGACGATCCCCCTGTCCAGCGTCATGACCCCATTGATCTCTTCATAAGACAAACCACTGCTGAACAGGTCGTCGCTGAAGCGCAGACGCCGGACCAGTGCATCGAAGTTGATGATGCTGATAAGCTTCAGCGCGCTGTTGGCAGCACCTGCGCCTCCCTGCTGGAAGCGACCTTCCCGAATCTTCATGTCCATGTCGCCACTCAGTCCGGTGACGGCAAAAAACGCCGGACTGCCCGGCCAATCAAGATTGGCGTGAAACTCGGCGCTGCTACTCTCAAGACTCGGCGCATAGCCGAAGGCGCTGAGTACCCCGGCGATATTTCCCGCCTGTAGCACTGTATTTAGATAGCTGTGATGTTCGATGCCATCGTAATTCCAGAGGAACCGCGCCTCCTCGCCATCTCTGCCGGCCTGCAGTCCGCGTGCGGCAACCATCAGATCGGTGAACTCGGCACCACTAACGGTCGGCTCCAACGTGAACTGCCAACGCCCGAAATCCACTTCTCCACGACGCACATCGTCGGCAACAAAGCGCAGACGCGGCAGTTGCCTGGGATCGAAGGCCTGCAATGGATCGACCCTTTCTGCTGGCTCCGGCTTGAGTACAAGCATTGCTGGCTGGGACTGCTGAAGCTCGAAGGCACGCTTAACATCGATGACCACCTGTTTCAGCCTGGCTTCCAGATCAATCTGCTCCGGCGCAGGCAGCCGCAAGTGGGTCAGATGCACATCCAATGGCAGACCAAATCGATAGGGAACACGGACGACCCCGGCGACCGTCTCACTGGCCAGTGAGATCTGCCAGTCCCGCTCCTCACTGGCTATCTGCAGATTGACATTATCGACAACCTGACCAAAAACGACAGCCCGTCCTAATGTCACATCCACGGCATTGATGGCGTCATGAAGGCTGGAAAAGTTCGCTGCAGCATCTGGATCGGGGTTTTCACCGACTGCTGCCTCCGGACGCAGAGCGGCCATCCATTCGTCATAATTGAACCTGGACAGTTGCCCTACAACATCAAGCCCCGGAGCATCGACATCCAGACGGCGAACGGTGACCCCCTCATCGCGCTTCCCAAGAAAAACCAGACCATTACGAATCTGTCCCTGCGAGAGACCGACAGTCATCGAGCCGAGATCACCAATCGCAACACTCAGATCCTGACCCTCCTGCAGAAAGTCGATACTCAGAGCTAACGGCAGTGCTCCCTCCTGACTCTTGCCCAATGGCGCCGGGTAATCCAGAACGATGCCCCTGAGGTCAGACGAGATCGCGAGCCGCGTCTGTATGACCGGCTCAGCTGCGCCCTCGACAGGCGCAGGCTGGATGACATCCAGACGCGCCAGGTAATTCATCTCACCCTCGGCACGACGTAACACCCCCTGCACGAACGCGCTCTGCCTGGGCCAATCGCGCAGCTCCTGCACTCCCGCTCTGCCGGTTAGCTCTACGACAGTGGTGGTGCCACGGGCGGCGTCGGTTTCGCTCTGCAGCGCAACCGCAATGGGATTGCCAAACAAACTGGCGCTCATGGCGTTGCCACTCAGACCAGACTGGGTATTGAAATTGAGTTGTCCACCGAGCTGGGAGAAATTCAGATCAAACTCAGGAATCGACAACGTGTTGTCCAGCAATGCCAGGCTGACGTCCACCTGCGGGATTATAGCAGCGAGTCCGAGGGGTATCTGCAGATCCAGATTCATGCCCACCTCACCCGAGGCCTGCCAGTTGGCGAGATAGCTGCCGAAACCACGTGTCACCGGCGTTTCCTGCAGATAGCGCAGCCCCTGCTGTGCCGCTCCGCGGCCTCGCCCGGTGACGCTCAACCAGCTGCTGGTGCCGTCGGGGCCTGGGCGAATGGATGCGGTGGTGGCATCGAATCCGATATCCAGCGATTGCCCGGACTCCACCTGAATATCCACGTTACGATCATTTATAACCACATGACCGAGGATGTTCTCAAGCGCCGGCCACTGAGGATCAAATCGCAAGGTCCCGCCCGCCACGTTGTAATACATCTGCAGCGTCTTTTCCTCAGGGGTTGAGCCCGGCATGACTGAGCCGCGATAGATCACCCCGCTCTGGGTTACGGTCCCCTCAAGCACAGCGCCATCAAGCCAATTCATGACATTGCGTAGATTTTCAGGCACGATCGGCCCTCTGGGCAGATACAAAGATTTGCCCTTGGCGTCTGCCTCCAGGGCACCGACCATCAACTCCAGGGAGGAGCTGCGCTCGTCAGCAGCGGTGAGGCGGAACTCCGTCGCGAACTGCGCCCTGCCATCGACCACGTCCGACTTAGCCACGATGACACTGCTGGCCAGACGCAGATACTGCCCATCGGTGAGATCAAGGCTGAACTTCACGCGTCCGTTCACATAATCATAGGCCCAGGCGTCATTGAAGAGCTGCGGAAGTTGCATCATGAAACGCGATGAATCCACTTCCACCACGCCGGCGAGGTTGCGTGCCGACGCACTGTAGGAGACTTGCGCAAAACCATCGACGCCCCACAGCGCTGGAGAATCCAAGGTGGCGCTGAAACTTACGTCGTCCAGATTGGCTGTCAGCGTCAGTTGTTCGCGGGCTGCCTGCTCTGCAGATTGCCCGGCAGGGTCCTGCCCTGCGGCAGCGACGGGATCACGCAGTGACCATTGCAGATCGAGGTTGCGCAGCTCGCCGCGCGGATTGTGTGCGGCGAGCTGGGTATCAGCGGATGGGGCGAGGACATCCAACCCGCCAACCAGGCCAGTGACAATGCCGAGGTTGAAGGAATCGGCGAGCAGGTGGATGGCATCATCCTCGGCATAGGCAAGATACAGATCGCTCTCGCGCCAGCGCAATGCATCCCACTGCAAGCTCAGGTCATTCAGCCACACTTCCCAGGTTGGAACCGCCGGACTGACGCCCTCACCGCCGGCGCCGGGATTCCTGCGGGCAAAAAGGTGCGTCGAGACATCAGTTAACTCTACCCCCGCCGCCTGCTGTGCACGGCTCAGTGCCAGACGTGCCAGCGTGGCGTCCCCCTGAATGGTGCGCAACTGGCCATCAGCAAGTGTCATCCACAACTCGGCGCCACCATTGAGAGCCTGCAGATCCACGATATCTGCATATTGCCCCGCAGCGATTTCAGAATAGTCGTTTTGCGGTACCAACGCATAGATCTCACCGGACAGTGTGCTGACACTGGTTCCCGTCAATTCAGCAGCCAGTTTCAGCTCGGTTGTCGAGGCGCCCTGCAGCAAATCGAGATACATATAGTGCTGCTCACCCCGATTGCGCATCTGCAACCGGCTGCGTTCAAAGACACTGCTGCGTCCGTCCCGGCGCATGACCGTAAACGTTACATTACTGAGGCTCAGCTCCTGAAACCGGGCAATCATGTCCAGCAGCTGATCGGGGGTCAGGCCTGGCTCCGCAGGCATTGCGAACCCCTGCAACTGCCAGCGTCCATCGGCCAGCTCAACAACCGTGAATTCCGGCCCGCGCAGGTCGACATTGCCCAACACCAGCTGCCGGGCAAGCACACTGGCCAAAACATCGACTTCGAGGGAGACACTATCGATCAGCAGCGCCTGTCCCGCGTTGGCGGGTGACAACGGAGAAATCAGGACTTGTTGAAGATACAAGAGGGGATTGAGGCCATTCCAGCCTCCGTTGAGCGCTCCGATGCGCACCTGCTGCCCGATCTGTGCGGAAAGTCTGGACTCGACGTCGGCGCGATAGTTAACAGCATACGGCATCAACTGCCGCCCCAGGCTGACATAAACGGCCAGCAACAGCAGTACCACCACGCAAGCGGTCAGGAGTGACGAGAGCGTCTTTTTCAGCAGGTTGGCTATCATTGTGGCTAATGGCACTAGAACAACACGACGTCGAACTGCTCTTGAGTATACATGGGTTCCACCTCAAACCTGACCGTCTTGCCGATTAATTCTTCCAGATCGGCAAGTGTGCTGGACTCTTCATCCAGCAATCTGTCGACAACGCCTTGCGAGGCCATGACGAGAATCACGTCATTCTCATAGACCCTGGCAACGCGCATGATCTCACGGAAGATCTCGTAGCAAATGGTCTCCGCCGTCTTCAACCGACCACGTCCCTTGCACACCGCACACTCGCTGCACAGAAGCTGTTCGAGACTCTCGCGCGTGCGTTTGCGTGTCATCTCCACCAACCCGAGTTCTGACATGCCGGTGATCATGGTGCGCGCATGATCCTTTTCCAGCGCCTTGGCGAGTGTGCGCAGAACTTGCCGCTGATGTTCCGGGTCGATCATATCAATGAAATCAAGAATAATAATTCCACCAAGATTGCGCACACGCAGTTGTCGAGCGATGGCGGTGGCGGCTTCGAGATTGGTCTTGAGCACAGTCTCCGCGTGATTCTTGCTGCCGAGATAGGCACCGGTATTTACGTCCACCGTCGTCATCGATTCAGTCTGATCGATGATGAGATCACCTCCGGACTTGAGCTTGACCTGGCGTCCCAGCGCCTTGTTGATCTCGTCATCAATCCCGTGCAGATCGAACACCGGCCGCTCACCGGCATATAGCTCAAGCTTGTTGTTGAAATCAGGGATGAAATCTTCAATGAAGCGCGCGATCTCTTCATAAGCGGATTGCGTATCGACGCGGATTTTCTCGATATGCGGTGTGATTAGATCGCGCATGGCCCGCATGTACAATGGCACATCACGATGCAACACATGCGCGTCGCGGCCCTCGCCGATACGGCGCTCAACAGCGTTCCAGAGTTTCTTCAGGAAGCGAATGTCTTCGATGAACTCGTCGGCGCTACAACCCTCCGCAGCCGTGCGAATGATGAATCCACCACGCCCCTGCATGTCTTCCTGGCGAATGCATTCCTCCACAACACTTAGAAGACGCGCGCGCTCCGCCTCATCTTCAAGTCGTTGGGAAATGCCGATAGTCGGGCTGCGCGGGAGATACACCAGATTGCGGGAGGGCAGAGTCAGGTGAGTGGTCAATCTGGCGCCCTTGGTACTGATGGGGTCCTTGGAAACCTGGACGACCAGCATCTGTCCCTCGCGAACCAGATTCTGGATCGGTGGCGGTGGGTCCGCACGTACCTCGAATCCATCCGCACCGATCGGGGCAATATCAGCGCTATGAATGAAGGCGGCGCGCTCAAGTCCGATGTCGACAAACGCCGCCTCCATGCCGGGCATGACTCTGACGACCTTGCCCAGATGGATGTCACCCACATGACCTTTGCTGTGCGGGCGTTCAATGAAGATTTCCTGCAGCAGGCCATTTTCGATCAGCGCCACCCGCGTTTCCATGGGGGTCACATTGATCAGGATTTCTTCACTCATCGGCAGCCCCTCCTGCGCCACCCGACAATCCGGTTCGCACACCGAAAAGCTGCAACAGCTCAGCGGTCTCAAAAAGGGGAAGCCCCACCACACCGGTGTAACTTCCCACCACGGCGCTGACGAAGAGTGCCCCAAGGCCCTGAATGGCATACGCGCCTGCCTTGCCCTGTGGTTCGCCACTGGCCCAGTACATCTCACAATCCTGCTCGGAAAAATTCCTGAAGGTAACTGCAGTGGTCGACATACGCACCTCGTCGCGCCCGTGGTTGCACAGCGCCACCGCCGAGTAGACACTATGTTCCCGGCCGCTGAGCAGCCGCCACATGCGAAACGCATCCGCCTTGTCAGCAGGTTTACCCAGAATGTGCCCATCACACACGACGATGGTATCGGCGCCCAATACAGGCCAGGAAGTCGCGTTGAGGATTTGCTGCAGGGAAAGGGAATTGACGATGGACTGCGCCTTTTCCAGCGCCAGCCGCTGCACGAAGGCGGTGGCCGTCTCGCCCGGGAGAGCCTCTTCAGTGACCGTGTGATCGGCAATCTCGTAACGCACGCCTATCTGCTCAAGCAATTCTTTGCGACGCGGTGAGGCTGAGGCCAAAATGACCCCTGAAAATCTATTTGACATAACATACCTTCTGCTAGCGAAACCATTCCTTGCGAGCCCCTGGGCCTGGCGTACACCGCTTATCTGACGCCGAAACCCCGCCGCATCTGCCGTAGCAGCATGAACAGCCAGGGCCAGACGAAGGCGCTGGACAGGGCCCCCAGCAGAAACAACAGATTGGTGTTGACGGCCTGTTCGGCGGCAATCTTAATCCAGTGGGTCATAATTAGCTGCAGACCAATCAGCGCCAGCACTACACCGCTCTGCTGAGCCAAAGAAAACATCCGCAGGCGTTGATGCAGGCTCAGGGTAATGTAGGCGATGATCGCAAACGCCAACCCATTCAAACCAAGCACTGATCCATCAAGAATGTCCATCAGCAGACCGGCAATCCAAGCGAAACCAATGCCCACCCGATAGGGAAGCGCCATACCCCAGTAGATCAACACCATGACCACCAATTGCGGTCGATAGTTCATGGCCCAGTCCGGAAAGGGCACGATGGCGAGCAGATATGCCACAAAAAAAGTCAGGATCACCACCCAGAAGGCGTTGGCGCGAGGCTCCATTTCTACTCCTGTCCTGTGGCTGCCGGGGGCTGTTCGTCAACGGCGGGGGAAACGGCACTATTGTCTGGTGGTCCGTCTGGCGGTGCGTCTGTCGTTGCAGGAACACCATCTCCTTCTAGTACCGCCCCATCGACAGACGTGCCAGTTTCGACCCAACTCGGTGCCGCGCTGTTCAGCGACTGCGGCTCCAGTTCGTCCCGAGCCAGCTCCAGCAGCATGACATGCCGGGTGCGATCCATCTGCGCCAGAGGTCTGGCCTTGATGGTGGCAAAGGGCTGGCCTCGATCATGCACCACGCTGGTCACTTGGGCGACGGGGTAATCCTTAGGAAAGCGTTGCCCGAGACCGGAACTGACCAGCAGGTCACCAACAACGATGTCCGAGGTATCGGGCACATACTCCAGTTCCAGCTCCGGAATTTCGCTGCGAATGCCCCGCGCAATAGCACGCTCGCCGCTGCGATTAACCTGCACCGGAGTGCCATGGCGTGAATCGGTAATCAACATGACCCAGCTCGTGAAAGGCAGTACTTCGACCACCTGTCCCATCAGGCCGTGGGCGTCCAGCAGCGCCTGACCGAGCATGACGCCGTGCTGTTCGCCACGATTGATCAGGACTCGCCGAGTGGCTGCATCGGAGGAAATATTGATGATCTCTGCAGTCAGAATTCGGCCACTGACTCTGGCGGAGGCCTCCTGAAGAGCTTTCAGTCGACTGTTCTCCGTGGACAGTCCCGCGACCAGCTGCAGCTCACGCTGTGCGAACAGCAACTCTTCACGCAAACGCGCGTTCTCATCGATGAGATCACCGTGGGAAACGAACACGTCGTCTATCCAGTAAGAGACGCGCGCGGGAATGTCGGCTACCCAATAGACAGGGGCGGTAAGGAAACCAAGGGTGTATCGAACTCGATCAAGATAGTCGAAGCGGCTGTCAGCGAACATGACAGTTATCGAAAGAACCACGAACGCGGCGACGCGGTATTCCAGCGATACTCCTTTGATGAATAGGGTCTTGATGTCGAAACCTCTAGCGGGTTATTCAATGGTCAACGAATCCATGTCACTCAGGTCCATCAATTCCATTGCTTTACCTCCTCCACGCGCGACACAGGTCAGCGGATCTTCGGCCACGATGACGGGCAGCCCCGTTTCCTCGGAAAGCAACTTGTCCAGATCCTTGAGCAGCGCCCCCCCACCGGTCAACACCAGGCCACTCTCGGCGATGTCGGAGGCCAGCTCGGGTGGAGATTGTTCCAAAGCACTTTTTACCGCCTGTACGATGGCAGACAGAGTTTCCTGCAGCGCTTCCAGAATTTCATCGCTGCTCAGCGTGAAGCTGCGCGGCACCCCTTCGGCAAGATTGCGGCCGCGCACGTCGATCTCGCGCAGCACACCGGAAGATGGGTAGGCGCAGCCGATTTCTTTCTTGATGCGCTCGGCCGTGGCGTCACCTATCAGGCTGCCATAGTTTCTGCGCACATGTGTAATGATAGCTTCGTCGAAGCGATCGCCACCCACGCGAACCGATTCCGCGTAGACAATGCCGTTCAGAGAAATGATGGCGATCTCGGTGGTACCACCACCAATGTCGACCACCATGGAGCCGCTGGCCTTATCGACTGGCAGCCCTGCCCCGATGGCGGCCGCCATGGGCTCTTCCATCAAACGCACTTCGCGGGCACCGGCGCTGACGACAGATTCGCGGATCGCTCGACGTTCTACCTGAGTGGATTTGCACGGAACACACACCAGGACGCGAGGACTGGGCGTGAAGAAACTGTTTTCGTGCACTTTGCCGATGAAGTGCTGCAGCATTTTTTCAGTCACCTGAAAATCCGCGATCACCCCATCCTTCATGGGACGAATGGCAGTGATATTGCTTGGAGTCCTGCCGAGCATGCGCTTGGCATCGGCGCCTACCGCAGTCACGACTTTCTGTCCGTTGTGAGTGCGAATGGCCACCACTGATGGCTCATTCAAAACAATACCTTGACCGCGAACATAGATCAGTGTGTTGGCTGTCCCCAGATCAATCGCAAGATCGTTGGAAAACATTCCCCGGAATTTTTTGAACATCGACGTTTGGTTAACCTCAAAATAAAATCCCCCCCTGACCTCTGTGCAAGCAACTGACCACAGACGTGAAACATGCATTCAGTTGGCGCGCTTGATGTCGTTCAAGGGGTTGGATAAATCGGCGGAAGCGCGCGGCAGGTTGGTTATTTGCCGGCAATTCCTGAAACTGTTGCCCTAGACCGGTGTCTTTCCCGTATAATCACTGCTTCTCCGGCGAATAGATATGCACTCTAACAACGGCAAGGATAGAGGGCAATAGTCAATTTGATAAATGCCCAAAAACGGGCATTGCCACACAAATCATGGCCGGAACCCTTGTTGATGAGACCCGTGATTGCACTTTTGCATTTGGAGATTGTGAATGGCTTTAGAGAAATCAGACGTCGAAAAAATTGCTCACCTGGCACGTCTGCATATTGATGCTGCTGAAGCACAGGAAGTGGCCAATCGCATTTCCTCCATCCTCAATCTCATCGACCAAATGCAGAGTGTTGAGACTACCAATGTCGCTCCTCTCGCACATCCATTTGACGCTGTCCAAAGATTGCGCCCCGATGTGGTGACCGAGAGAAATGAGCGCGAATATCTACAGAAAATTGCACCTGCCGTGCAGGATGGCCTCTATCTGGTACCGAAGGTCATCGAGTAGACGCACAGCTATCCAACAGCACCGCTATCAAGAATCACTAAATCCAGATCAAGGACACACAAGCATGTCTCGCAGAACAGTCGCCGAACTCTCGCGCTCGCTGGCCCGGGGAGAATTTTCCAGCACAGAATTGACCCGTGATTATCTCAGCCGCATCAAGCAGTTCAATGGTGTCTACAACGCTTACATCACAGTCACAGAAGAACTGGCACTGGCACAGGCCGGAGCGGCAGATCAGCGCAGGGCGCGTGGCGAATACGGCCCGCTCACCGGCATCCCCATCGCCCACAAAGACATCTTCTGCATGCAGGATGTGCGCACCACCTGCGCCTCGAAGATGCTGTCGAACTTCATCGCCCCCTATAACGCCACCGTTGTCGAACGTCTCAATGCAGCCGGAACAGTGACGCTTGGCAAGACCAACATGGACGAGTTCGCGATGGGCTCTTCGAACGAGACCAGTTTCTTTGGCGCAGTCCGCAACCCCTGGGACCCCGAACGCGTCCCCGGCGGGTCATCCGGCGGTTCTGCAGCTGCGGTCGCGGCCGACTTGTGCGCGATGGCCACCGGCACCGACACCGGCGGCTCGATCCGTCAGCCAGCGGCATTCTGCGGCATCACCGGCTTCAAGCCGAGCTATGGCCGCATTTCCCGCTGGGGCATGATCGCCTTCGCATCCAGCCTCGATCAGGCCGGACCCATCAGCAAGAGCGCTGAAGATGCGGCACTGATGATGAACGCGATCGCCGGCCCTGATATCAAGGACTCTACCTGCGTCGACTTGGCCGCACCGGATTACATGGCGACGCTGAACGATTCACTGCAGGGCCTGCGCATCGGGGTGCCACGTCAGCATCTCGCAGAAGGCCTCGGAGCGGAGGTCGAATCCGCACTGCAGGCTGCTCTGAAGGTATTCGAGAACCTGGGCGCCACCATCCAAGAAGTCGATCTGCCGAACAGCCATCTGTCTGTCCCTGCCTATTACGTTATCGCCCCAGCCGAAGCGTCTGCCAACCTGTCCCGCTTCGACGGTGTCCGCTACGGTTATCGCTGCGCCGACCCTGTGAATCTGGAAGACATGTATAAGCGCAGCCGCAACGAAGGTTTCGGCAGCGAGGTCAAGCGCCGCATCATGATCGGCACCTACGCACTTTCGGCGGGTTTTTACGATGCCTACTACATCAAGGCGCAACAGATCCGCCGCCTTATCAAGCAGGACTTCGACAACGCTTTCAAGGAGGTGGACGTGATCATCGGACCGACCACACCGCATACGGCCTTCAAACTTGGCGAAAAGAACAGCGATCCGGTGACCATGTACCTTGAAGATATCTACACCATCGCGGTCAACCTGGCTGGCCTGCCCGGCATGTCCATCCCTGCCGGCTCGCACCAGGGCCTGCCCATCGGCATTCAGCTGGTCGGCAAGGATTTCGACGAAGCGCGCCTGCTCAACGTCGCCCATCAGTATCAGCAAAACACGGACTGGCATCTGCAAGGGCCGGAGGTATAAGTCATGGTCTGGGAAACAGTCATCGGTCTGGAAGTACACGTACAACTAGACACCAAGAGCAAGCTCTTCTCCGGCAGCAGCACCACCTTCGGAGCAGAACCCAACACGCAGGCTGGCATCTATGACCTGGCCATGCCCGGCACCCTGCCGGTCTTCAACGAGGCAGTGCTGCGCATGGCGGTGAAGTTCGGTCTGGCCATTGATGCCGAAATCGGCCGTCGTTCGGTCTTTGACCGCAAGAACTACTTCTACCCGGATCTGCCGAAGGGCTATCAAGTGACGCAACTGCAGTTCCCCACTGTGGGCAAGGGTAGCCTGCAGATCACACTGGAAGATGGATCCGATAAGGTCATCGGCATCACGCGCGCGCACATCGAGGAAGACGCAGGCAAATCACTGCACGAGGACTTCCTGGGGTTGACTGGTATCGACCTGAATCGGGCGGGCACCGCCTTGCTGGAGATCGTTTCCGAACCGGAGCTGCGCAACGCGAAAGAGGCTGTGGCCTATCTTAAGAAACTGCACGCCATCATCCTTTACCTCGGCATCTCCGACGGCAACATGGCGCAGGGCTCCATGCGCTGCGACGCCAACGTCTCCGTGCGCAAACTGGGCGCGAAGGAATTCGGCACCCGCGCCGAGATCAAGAACATCAACTCCTTCCGTTTTGTCGAGAAAGCTATCAATCACGAAGTACAGCGCCAGATCAACATTCTGGAAGATGGCGGCCGCATCATTCAGGAAACCCGCCTGTACGACGCCGACAAGGACGAAACCCGCTCGATGCGCAGCAAGGAAGTAGCGAACGACTACCGCTATTTCCCCGAGCCAGACCTGCTGCCGGTGGTCATCGACGAAGCCTACATCGAATCCGTGCGCGCCGAGCTGCCAGAACTGCCGAACGCCAAACGTGCACGCTTCGTGAGCCAGTATGGGCTTAGCGACTATGACGCGGGCGTTCTCGCAAGCAGCCGCGAGATGGCCAATTTCTACGAAGAAGTGGTGAAAATCTGTGACGACGCCAAACTGTCCGCCAACTGGGTGACTGTCGACCTGCAGGGATTGTTGAACAAGAGTGATCTGGAGATCAACCAGTCGCCCGTGAGCGCGACACGTCTCGGTGCTCTGATCGGCCGCATCAAGGACCAGACCGTTTCCAGCAAGATCGCCAAGACCGTGTTCGAGGCCATGCTCGGCAACGAGCAGTCTGTCGACGAGATCATCGAGAGCCAGGGCCTGAAGCAGGTGACCGACTCCGGCGCCATCGAAAAACTGGTGGACGAGGTGATCGCAGCGAATCCCGAGCAGGTCACCCAGTATCGTGCCGGCAAGGAGAAAGTATTCGCCTTCTTCATCGGTCAGGCGATGAAGGTTTCCAAAGGCAAGGCCAACCCCGACCAACTCAATGCCCTGTTGCTGCAAAAGCTCAAGGGTTGAATCCACTCGATCGAGTCAAACTTTCATGATTGAAGAAAAGAAAACCGGCGCCGCGCGCACGCAGGCTGCCGTAAGGGACGAATTCTGGACAGATGAACGCGTGCAGGGCTTCCTGGAAATGCTGCCGCCCGAGGGCATGCCTTCAGATTACAACATCCTGCTCAAGGCGTATCGCGGCATGCTGCCCGATACCTTCGAGCGTTTCATTGGCTACTTCATCGAAGCAGGGCGAGATATCAACGTCCGCCTCAGCGACGGTAGCACTTTTCTCGATCATGTCTCACGACACAGAAAATCCGTGGAATATGCGCGGCTGCTGGAAGAGGCGGGAGCAAGGAGATCCCGCTCCAAATAAACCTGTGGGAGCTTGCCTGCAAGCGATTAGGTCTTAGGTGCATCTTCGCAGTGAAGACACAATCGCTTGCAGGCAAGCTCCCACAAGAATCGTCAGCGGTGTGGACGGCTGCGACTGCTGTCGGGACGTCCTCGGCCATCAGAGCGACCGCGATCACCGCCCCTGCTGTCACCAGTCTTTGGTGGTGCTGTGAACCGAGTCGGTCTCGTGAAGGCAGGCGGTGGCGTCAGCAGAATGTCATCCGGGCGGATGCACGCCAATTTGTGCCCCAACTTCTCTTCGATGTTGGGCAATAGAAAAGAATCTTCCTCGCAGGCAAAACTGATCGATGTCCCGACGTTGCCGGCACGGCCAGTACGGCCAATGCGATGCACATAATCTTCCGCTTCTTCCGGCAGACTGTAGTTGATCACGTGCGACACATCGTCGATGTGCAGACCACGGCCCGCGACGTCTGTCGCCACCAGCACCTGCAGCGTGCCATCGCGGAAGGCCTCCAGCGTCTGCACGCGTTTGTTCTGTGCCACCTCTCCTGACAGCAGGCCGCAGTTAATACCATTGCGATAGAGATTGTCCGCCAGCTTGCGGACCTGATCGCGGCGGTTGTTGAAGACGATAACCTTGTCCGCGCCCGCCGAATGGATGATGTTGTATAACAGTTTGTACTTGTCCGCGCTGGTCACCAGATACACGATCTGATCGATCGTGTCTGTGGCCACCTGAGTGGGCTCGATCTCGATCATGATCGGGTCCATTGCCCAGCGTTTGGTCAGTTCCAGAATCTCCGGCGTAAACGTCGCACTGAACAACAGCGTCTGACGGCACTCTTTGGACGGCGTGCGCGCCACCACAGCGCGTACCTGCGGAATGAAGCCCATGTCGAGCATGCGGTCTGCCTCATCGATCACCATCAACTCGACCAGTCCCAGATAAAGCTGGTCGTTCTGCACGAAATCAATCAATCGACCGGGGGTTGCCACCACTATATCGACTGGGCGACGATCCACTGCCCGCAGCTGCTTCTGATAGTCCTCACCACCAACCAAGGTCACGATATGGAGATCGGAGTGCTTGCAGAGATTCCGCGCATCGTTGGCGATCTGAATCACCAGTTCACGGGTAGGTGCGATGATAAGAGCACGCGGCTCGCCGATGTAGCGCTGCTCTTGCACCGGATTGCTGAGCAGGTCATTGATGATGGTGATCAGGAAGGCAGCCGTTTTGCCGGTGCCTGTCTGTGCCCTTCCAGTGACATCGTGGCCCTGAAGGGTATATTTCAGGCTCTCTGCCTGGATAGGGGTGCAATACTGAAATCCGAGATCTGCTATCGCCTTTCTGAGAGAATCAACCAGATCGAAGGCTGAAAACTCCAGCCTCTGGTCGCTTATTTCATTATCCATAGGGAACTTCGCCGCTGGCCTTGTGGCCGGTTAAAAATACCCTCGCAAGGGTTCCTGTCAGTCCTGAATTTACTTATAAATCTGTTACTTATATGTTCTCGCGCTGAACGCGCAGGAATCATAGCTTCCAAGCGCCGGAACATCAATAGTGGCCACTCACCTGATCGGCCTTCAGCGGGCCTGCAACCACGCCAGCTTCAACCTCGGACAGCCCACCAAATGCGGCCAGAAGCGACTTCAACAGACGCGAAATCTCCAGACTCATGATCGCGAAATCCTGATCGAACTGCTGCGCTTCACTTTCCGCATCCGTCTCCTGCGCCCGCTCCAGAATCATGTCTTCGAACTTCAGACGCGTAACCGCAAGGTCCGCAGCAATCACACAGCTCAGCGTGTCATTCCAGACCAATCCCAGCTTCTTTACCTGCTTGCCCGCCAGCAGATGCGCCTTGATTTCGTCGCTGCTCAGATCCTGGCCCTTGCACCGTATCACATTGCTGTCCTCCAGCGGGTTGAAGAGCTCGCAGTCCTGATTGATGACGAACTGCTCGCCAGCCTTCTGCTTCTCCAGCCAGCGGGTCATCACCTCACTCGGCGCATGCTGCAGATCCGGCAGTGCGATGGGCAGGGAGCCGATACTGTCTCGAAGCAACGAGGCCATGTCTTCTGCCACACTGGCGCTGCTGGTGTTGATGATCAGGAGATTGTCATGGAGCGCCAGATACGCATGAATTCTCCGTGTGCGGGAAAACGCTCTGGGCAACAGCGCGGCAATGACATCATCCTTGAACTGAGCCTTCTCTTTGCGGCTGATCTTGCGGGCCTGCTGCTGCTCGATCTCGGCAACCTTCTCCGCCAGCGCATCATTGACGACGGAGGCAGGCAACAGCTTTTCGTCCTTGCGCGCGCAGAACATGATGAAGTCCCCTAGGGAATGGGTCAGCGCGTCATGGTCGCCACCGATGGGGCTCACCCAACCCGTGCGCGTCCGATCGAAGGTGGTGCCGGAGCGAAAGGCGTGCTCAGCGAGTTTTTCTTCCAGCGCCTCAGCGCTCAAATCAAGGGGGGCTGTGAAGCGATAAAAGCGGATGTTCTTGAACCACATGGGGAGTTTCCAGAGAGTGTCGGCGCGACCATCACGACTGATGGCGCAAAGTCAGGCGGAGGGGCGTGATTCTAGACCAATGCCGCCATCACTCCTAGCTCAGCCTTGCCTGAATTACCTTCGGGCGGATCATATTGCGGCTTAAGCTCAGGCCAAGCGATTCTGAATTCACAGCACTTGGAGATCCATCCATAATTTGTAAGTTATACGGTAGACATGCTCACGCCTTTAAACCCTAATACTCCGCACCTTCCTGGCAACTGTGACCAGGCAGAAACGTCCTATAAATAAAAATAAGCGAGCACACCCTTGTTGAGAACCACCCCTGCCTTGATGGCCAGTATCTTTTTATCGTTCACATCAGCAATCAGTCACGCCCAAACCACTTCTGAGGAGAATGCTTCGGTCACCTATCCGGCCAGCTATTTTGCAGAATTCGGCGCTGTCTCCGTCAACGACATGTTGAATCGTATTCCCGGAATCGCACTTGCCCTCGATGGCAACCAGATTCCCAGCATCGGAAACAACAACAATCGCGGACTGGGCGGGGAAAGTCAGATCCTCATCAATGGCAAACGCATGGCAGGCAAGGCCAACGAAACCCGAACTCAGCTTGATCGCATCCCGGCCAGCCAGGTGAGTCATATCGAAATCATTCGCGGCACGTCTGGCGATCTCGATGTCCGCAATAGTGGCCAGCTGGTCAATATCGTGCTGCTGGAAACCCAGTCCACGTCGAGTGTTTCCGCTGAAGCCGGTGCAGCCTACTACCACGATGGGACTACCGAGCCGATCGGGTCATTGTCTTACAGCGGCCAAACCGGTCAATTGCAGTACCTCATTGGCGGTACTGTCAGCTCGGCGTATGAATGGCAGGAGAGCTCTGAACTCAGCGTGCTCGCCAATGGTGCTCTCAATGAGACGCGTGTCTTCGATCGCCAGAGAGAACAGACCAACTACGCCCTGAATTCGAATCTGGTGTATCAGTTGTCAGCGGCCGACCGGGTGTCTTTGAATGCGTTGTACGGCGAGAGCAATCCACCCGCGACATTGCTGCGCACTATCACCGATCTGAAAACGTCACCACAGAAGATTATGATCGAACGCGAGGACCTGCCGGCTGCAGCCGACAATTGGGAGGTCGGAGGAGACTACGAACACACCTTCGACGACGGCGCCAAATACAAGGTGTTGTTGATCGTCAACGAAAAGAACAACGACAGCGTTCGCGAACGCTATGTGTCTGCAGGAATCGGCCAACCCGAGACGAAAAATCTGTTCCTCGCCTCAGACAGTCGCTACCGAGAGCGCATTGCCCGGACTTCCTATTCCTGGGGTCTGTCTGAGGGGCAAGCACTGGAACTTGGCTTCGAGGCTGCAAAAACCATTCAGAACTCCGCACTGAGATTGGGCTCCAGAACCTCAGCCGCCCCCTCCGCTGACCACGGTGGCCTGTCACCCGTACTTGTTCCCAATGCCATCTCTCAGGTGGAGGAAATTCGCTATGAAGGATTTGCTGTCCACAACTGGCAGCTCAATCCCCGTATGTCACTCGAAAGCAGCCTGCTGTATGAAGTGTCGGAAATTGCACAGACTGGCGACGTCGACAAGAAACGAGACTTTGATTTCATCAAGCCGAAACTGGATTTCCGCTTTGATATAAACCGCAGTTTCCAATTGCGCATGTCTGCAGAAAAAGATGTGTCGCAGCTAAGCTTTGCTGACTTTTCAGCCAGTGTGAATGCGCAGGATGAAGACCAGGACACCTGGACAGGCAACCCGTCGCTGGAACAGGAACAGACCTGGCGCTACAACCTCAATCTCGACTACAGACTTCCCAACGACAGCGGTGTGCTCAATTCCCGTTTGTTCTACTACGACGTTCACAATTCCATAGGCCGAATCGACATCTCTCCAAACAGCAAAACGCTGCTGAGCACCAACGGCAATGTTGGCGATGGCGAGATATTCGGTCTGTATCTGAATGCCAGTATTCGGCTGGGGTTTCTGAACCTTCCCGGTGCGGTGCTCACGGCAGGACTCAATCTGGAAGACGCGCATATCTATGACCCCCTCATTGCGAAAAAGCGCACGATTATTCCCATCGACCGAGGCAGTTTCCGCATTGGCTTCCGCCATGACGTGTCAGCGTTGAATCTCAGCTACGGCATGAGTTATCAGGATGGCATTGGCGGAGTGGGCGGCACCGGCGGCAATCGTGTGCGTTATGACATTGATAATGTGCTGTTCTATGGTATCGGCAAGGTGCGAACGGACCTTGTGGCGTTTGTCGAAAAAGTCGGTTACCGCAATATCACTTACAGATTCGAAGTGAACAATGCCCTTGACTCAGAAAGGTGCCTTGAGAGGAAGCGCTACAACGGGCACATCCGCAATCGTAATTTGCGGGAAATCGAATACAGCTGCACAAACACCGGGCCACAGGTTCTGTTGAAGATCAGATCGACGTTCTAGCGGGCACGTGTGGAGCAGACCGCGCACTCGGGGTCTCGCGGCAGCCGCATTTCCCGCCACTGCATGTTGCGGGCATCCAGCAGTAACAGGCGGCCGGTCAGCGATTTGCCAACCCCTGAGATCACCTTGATGGCCTCCATCGCCTGCACCGAGCCGATGATGCCGACTACTGGCGCCATAACCCCGTTGCGGGAACAGGTGGCCTGCTCATCGTCGCCTAGACGGTACAGGCACTGATAACAGGGGCTGCTCTCTTCCCTGCTGTCGAAAACCGCCACCTGCCCTTCCATGCGGATGGCCGCCCCGGATACCAGCGGCACACGGTGTCGAACGCAGGCTTTGTTGAGCGCGAAGCGTGTCGTGAAGTTGTCGCAGGCATCGACTACCACCGTGGCAGTCGGCACGAGTGCATCGAGATCTTCGTCCGTGAGACGCTTCTGCAGAGGAGTAATGCGAACATCGGGGTTGAGCCCCCGCAGCGTTTCCTGCGCCGACAAAACCTTGGCCTGCCCTAGTGAGTGCTGACCGTGAGCGATCTGACGCTGCAGATTGGTGATTTCAACAGTGTCGTCGTCGGCAATGATGAGGTGCCCGACGCCGGCAGAGGCAAGGTACATGGCGGCCGGACATCCCAGCCCACCCATGCCGACAATCAGCACAGTGGCGTCCAGCAATTTCTGCTGACCCGCAACGTCCATCTCCGGCAGCATGATCTGACGGCTGTAGCGCAGTAGCTCGTCGTCCCGCATTGTGGTTCGTCCTTACTGGAAATTTGCAACTGACGCAGTGTAACCCGAACTACTCAGCTCTGGCTGGGATTCCACTTCTGCCACTCTTCGGCGAAGTAGTTCGCGCACTGAGTGGCCACGAGTTCTTCGTTGAATTGCGCCTGCGGCACGGTGGCGATGCTGCCGTTTTCCCAGAGCAGGGCATGCACACCCACCGGGGTGTTACCCCAGTATTCCACTCTGGAGGTATAAGCCACCAGTTCGCCTGCCACGGTCGCCTGTACCCTGCAGATCAGGGAATCACGAGCCGCCACACGACGAGAGACACCTGCTGACTCCAAACCGGCCTCGAACCCTCTCTGGACATTCAACCGGAATTCTTTGGGATCACCCGCCATGCCAATCCAATCGCTGACTTCCGCGTACATATCAAACTGCCTGATTCCTTCTAGCGCCAGACCATTTCCGCGCGGGAAAACCTGCGCCTGAGAATGCCCCGGCACCAATAGCCCCAACACCAGAAAAGAGAACACCATGCGCGCGCGCAAGGTGGAACGGCGAACATTGGACATCGTCACTTAAAGTCTCCTCGACGTGAGCATAGACACACTCACGCAGTCAGTATTTTTTTGAAGCACTTCTTCACGGCGGCGGATTTTGCTCTGTTTCAACCGAAATTGCACCTCCGTCCAGGGCACGATTTGGTACTGCAGGCCTTGCGATCAAACGCAAACTCCCAAATAGTATACAGCTACAAATCAAGACAAGGCTGGACGGAGGGGAGAGTATGGACAACGCAGTGCTCAAATTCTGGTTTGAGGAGATTGAACCGAAGCAATGGTGGGTTGCTGACCCCACGTTCGATGCCTTGATCAGGGAGCGCTTTCTGCCGCTACTGAATCGAGCTGCGCAGGCGGAACTATTCCTTTGGCGAGAGAGACCCACGGACCGCCTCGCTGAGATCATTGTACTGGACCAGTTCTCCCGCAATATCCACCGCAACACTCCTGCGGCATTCGCGCAGGACCCAATGGCATTAGTGCTGGCGCAGGAGGCCGTCACCGCCGGAGCCCTCAGTCATCTCTCCCCGGTTGAGCGCGCGTTCTTGCTGCTACCCTATATGCACAGCGAGTCCAGAGAGATTCATGCCATCGCCGAAGGGCTGTATCGCGAGCATGCCCCGCAGGGCAACTATGAGTTTGAACTCAAGCATAAAATCATCATCGACCGCTTCGGACGTTACCCGCACAGGAATGCAATTCTCGGTCGCCTCTCTAGCGAAGAGGAGATCGAATTCCTGAAACAGCCAGGATCAGGGTTCTGAGCACTGCGACGACGCTGGGGTTTCCCGTGTGATGGCAGGGGTTCCGGTCAGCATGCCATTAGGCTGCAGCACAATGCCCATTATAACAACGAGCAGATTAGCATCCGCCTACTTGGAGACAGGAGCGATAGCCATCACGGTAGCGCTGGTGGCGATAGGCCTCGGCGCCCCAGCGTGACGCGATCATTGCCATTCAAATCCTTCAGAGTGCTGACCGCGTCAAACCCGTTCTGCTCAAGACTGCCCCTGACAGAAGAGCCCTGCGTCCAACCGTGTTCGAGGAGGAGCCAACCGCCAGTCTTTAGATGGTTCGAAGCCTGTGAACACAAAGCGTGGATGTCGGCCAGCCCCTCATCGGCCGCTACTAACGCGGACCGTGGCTCGAAGCGCAGATCACCCTGGGCAAGATGCGGATCAGCAGCATCAATATAGGGTGGGTTGCTGACGATCAGATCGAACTGCGCGGGTTCGAGGGATTCACACCAGCTGCCCTGCCGGAACTCCACATTCGGAATACCCAGCAGGCTGGCGTTATCGCTCGCTACTGTTAATGCGGCGATGCTCATGTCGGTTGCCACCACTTTCCACAGTCGCCGTTCGGAGGCAAGCGCTAGAGCAATCGCTCCACTGCCGGTGCCGAGGTCGGCAATTTGGGCTTCCGGTGTCGTCACCAGCGCCAGTGCCGTTTCTACCAGCAGCTCGGTTTCCGGGCGTGGAATCAGCACATGGCGGTTGACGCGCAGGTTCAATGTCCAGAAATCGCGGGTACCGATGATGTAGGCCACAGGCTCGCCCAGCACGCGACGCTCCAACACCGACTCAAAATAGGAACGCTGCGCCGGAGTGAGAATCTGCTCGGGCCAGGTATAGAGGTGAGTTCGGGGTTTTCCAAGCGCAGCAGCGAGCAGGAGTTCGGCATCAATCTGTGCTGTATCACTGCCCATCAGCGCATGCTGCGCCATGCGCAGTGCCTGTTTGATGCTAGTGCCTGTCATGATCGACCTTTAATCAAGTGCCCACCGGTAATCAGGAATCCGCCAGCTCGGAGAGCAGGTCGGCCTGATGCTCGTTGACGAGCGGCTGGATCACCGAATCCAGAGCACCTTCCATGACCTCACCCAGTTTGTAGACGGTGAGATTGATACGGTGATCGGTGACCCGTCCCTGCGGATAATTGTAGGTGCGGATTCGTTCGGAGCGATCCCCCGTGCCGACTAGCTGCCGGCGTGTATCAGAGACTTCTTTCGCCGCCGCCTGCTGGGCCTGATCGTTGATTTTGGCATGCAGCAGCGACATCGCCCGGGCGCGGTTCTTGTGCTGCGAGCGTTCGTCCTGACACTCCACCACGATCCCCGTCGGGATATGGGTGAGCCGGATTGCCGAATCGGTTTTGTTCACGTGCTGCCCCCCAGCACCGCTGGAACGATAGGTATCGACGCGCAGGTCGGCCTTGTTGATCTCTATCTCGGCAAGTTCGTCCATGGCCGGCATGACGGCTACTGTGCATGCGGAGGTGTGGATGCGCCCCTGAGTCTCGGTTTCCGGCACACGCTGCACGCGGTGGGCGCCGGACTCGAACTTCAGATGGCCATAGACATTGCGACCCTCGATGCGGGTGATAATTTCCTTGTAACCCCCGTGCTCGCCGGGACGTTCGCTGAGAATTTCCAGACGCCAACCCTGCACTTCCGCGTAACGCGAATACATGCGGAACAGATCGCCGGAGAAGATTGCCGCCTCATCGCCGCCAGTGCCAGCACGTACCTCCAGAAAGATGTTGCAGCTGTCTTTCTCGTCCCTGGGCAAGAGGAGTTTCTGCAGTTCAAGTTCCTGTTCGTCCAGCCCGGCCTCGATGCTCTTGACCTCGTCGTCAGCCATAGCGCGAATATCGCTGTCGGCGTCTTTCTGCATCTCACGGGCCTGGCGCAGCTGATCCTGTACGTCCTGGAACTGCGTGAAGGCCTTTACCACGGGCTCGATCTCTGCGAACTCTTTGGAGAGGTTGCGGAAACGCTCTTGATTGGAGAGGACCTCGGAATCGCTCAGCAGCGCCTCCAGCTCCTGATAGCGATCCTTGAGGTTTTCCAGTTTATTGAATATCGATTCTTTCATGGGTTTTCAGAGTCTGCAGGGGGGGGGGGCGATAATGTCAGCGGTTCATCCAGTTCGAACAGTTCGCGCGTCAGCTGCACGACCTCGTCGCGGCCGTCGGCACTGGCCTTCTTCATTTGCACGCTGGGAGAATGAATCAGTTTATTGGTGAGACCTCGGGCCAATGACTCCAGCACCTGAGCTGCGGGTTCGCCTCGTTCCAGCGCCCTCAGCGCCTTTTCAGTCTCACGACTGCGAATCTGTTCGGCCTTGTCACGGAAGGCTCGCAACGTATTGACGGCGTTGAGCGAACGCAGCTGGCGAATGTAATCCTGCACCCCTCTCTCGATGATCGAACTGGCCTGCGCTGCAGCCTCCGTCCGGCTCTTGACGCTGTCTTCAATTACGTCACGAATGTCGTCGATGCTGTAGAGATAAGCATCAGCAATCTCGCCAACCTGGGGCTCAATGTCCCGGGGCACCGCCAGATCCACCAGCAGGATCGGTTTGTGACGGCGCCGCTTGATGGCACTCTCCACTGCGCCCTTCCCCAGCAATGGCAACTGGCTGTTGGTAGAGGAAACCACAATGTCGGCCTTCACCAACTGTTCGGGAATATCGGAGAGCAGCACGCCCTCGGCACCGAATTTTGCCCCCAGTTCTACTGCATTCTGCAGGGTGCGGTTGGCCACTACTATATTGCGCACGCCCTTTTCGGTTAGATGCCTGGCCACCAGCTCTATTGTGCGTCCCGCCCCAATCAGCAGTGCGTTGAGGCTGGACAGATCGGAGAAGATTTGTTCCGCCAACGTTACTGCGGCATATGCTACTGAGACGGGGCTCTCGCCGATAGCGGTGTCGGTGCGGACCTGCTTGGCGATTGAAAAGGCTTCCTGGAAGGCGCGCCCGAGATTGCCGCCGATGACACCCATGTCCTTGGAAACGGCATAGGCTGACTTGATCTGCCCGAGTATTTGCGGCTCACCCAAAACCATTGAGTCCAGTCCACAGGACACCCTCATCAGGTGACGGATGACATCGTCGCGCCAACGGAAATAGGAGGAACGGCGAACCTCATCTTCCTGCAGTCCATGGAACTGACTCAGCCATGTGATCAAACGGCACTCATGTTCGCGCATCAATTCCGGATCGATGTAAACATCGGGGTCAACGGCCGAGGTCTCGCCAAGGTCGATCTGCACATAGAGTTCGGTGCGGTTGCAGGTCGAGACAATCACCAGTTCTTCGACGCCCTCCAATTCGCTGGCACGCCTGATCGCATCCCCGACCTTCTCGGGCGGAAAGGCGACCTGCTCGCGAAAATCGACGTTCGCGGTATTGTGATTTATGCCAAGCAGGACCAACGCCATAGAAAACCTTGCCTAACACCCAGAACCTAGGGCAGATCGAGAAGCGAAAAAAAGCTGGTCATAGTACTAAATAAGTGTAGCGGTGCCCATCGACATAATTCCGGGGCTGCCCGCTGCAGGCGTCAACCCCCAAGCAGCACCAGCGAAGCGGAGTCCATGAGCCAGTATTCTAGCGCCGCTGTCCGGCCCTGAACCAGCCGGGCGAAGTTGTTAAAGCGACTCCAATAAATGTACACTGGCTAGCACTTGTGTTCCTGTCAGACAGCACTCTGCCAGCCAACACCCTCTGTGACTTATAATTTCCATCCGGCACTTTACCCAACCCGCTCCCGGGTCAACCTCTGGTGAATGACAGCGCATGAACAGACTTCCTACAAGATCGCTCTTGCTGGCCATGGCTCTCGCACTGGGGGCATGTCAATCGGTTCCTCCGCCCCAGGAAGAACCGGTCACCGAGGCTGCCGCGCCGGCGCCTGAACCGATCGCGTACGGCAATTTCACCACCGAACAATTGAATCGCGCCATTCTCAATGAACTGGGTGGTCAACGCGGGTATTTGCCCGAGGCCGCGCAGGACTACTACGCCATGGCCATGGAAACGCAGGACTTGGGCGTCATTCGTCGCGCGAGTCAGTTTGCCTCAGCTCTGGGCGATACAGAGGCGATGACCGAACTCGGCCGCCTGTGGATTGAAAAGGACCCCGACTCGGTAGAGCCGCATCTGGTCCTGAGCTATCAGCTGCTGGAAAGCGGCAATGTCGATGAGGCCGTCGCCCACATGCGACGAGTACTGGAACTGGGCGGAGAGATCGATTTCAGTTCCATCGCCACCCGCACCGCAGACCTTTCGATCCCGGCGCGCGGCACCATCATCAATGCCCTCAGAGAGTTGCGACTGACCTACCCCGAGCACCGCTCTCTGCATTACAGCCTCATACAGTTGCTGGAGCAGAGCCAGCTCACTGAGGCCGCGATGATCGAACTGGTGGCCTACAAGAAGGTCTATGGAGACTCGGCGCGGCTGGTGCTGATCGAAGCCCAGTTGCAACTGCAACAGAACAAGATCGACGAGTCGCTTGCGATTCTCAAAGTCGGAATCGAAACCTACCCCGACAACCGCCTGATGCGTTTCAACTATGCGCGGCTGCTGGTGCAGGCACAGGATCTCCAGAACGCCAGAACGCAGTTTGCGACTCTGGCCGAGATGGCTCCCGATGACAATGAGACACTCTATTCGCTGGCACTTCTCGAACTCGAACTTGAGTCCGTCCCCAGAGCCAAGGAGTTGTTTACACGACTGCTCAATGTCAACTACCGCCCCAATGACACCCATTTCTATCTAGGCTACATCGCCGAGGCCGAGGACAACAACAGCGAGGCCGTTGCGCATTATCAGCAGGTGAAACTCGACTCCAATAACTTCTTGAATGCCCAGCGTCAGGTCATTCGGTTGCTGGTGCAGGATGGCAGTTTCGATGCGGCGCACGAGTGGGCGATGAGCGTTTCCGAAGGCAATCCGCGACTGCAGGCTTTGCTGACGACCGTGGAGGCCGACGCCCTGCTGGCCGCCGGCTACAACGAAGCAGCCGAGACTCTATTGACTGAGGCGATCACCGCACTCCCTGACAACACCGACCTGCTATTTGCTCGCGTGCTGGTCAGCGAACGCCTGAATGACTCGACACGCGTCGAGGAGGACCTGCGCAGTATCATCGCGCTGGACCCAAACGACGCTCGCGCATTGAACCATCTGGGTTACTCGCTGGCAGACCGTACTGATCGCTTTAACGAAGCACTGAGCCTGATCGAACGCGCAGTGGCGATCGATCCGGAGGACCCCGCCATCATCGACAGCCTGGGCTGGATCCAATACAAACTGGGACGCTATGAAGAAGCTCTGGCCAATCTGCAGCGCGCTTATCTGCTGTTCCGTGATCAGGAAGTCGCCGCACACCTTGGCGAAGTCCTGTGGGCAATGGGTCGTCACAGCGAAGCCAGCGAGCTATGGGACGAAGCGCTGCAGGAAAACCCGGACAGTACACTTCTCAAGCGCGTCATCGAAAAATTCTCTGGCACGGGCAGTTAGCGTGACCGGCATCAAAACCATCCTTAGGTCTGTCCTGCTGCCGCTGTTGCTGACAGCCTGCGCCACCACCCCACGCATGGACGCCCCTATCAACGATGATTGGGGGCAGCGGCTGCAAGTCCTCGAATCCATGACTTTGTGGGAGTTCACCGGCCGTATCGGTGTGCGGGATGACAAGGAATCGCATTCCTCGCGCATACGGTGGCAACAGCGAGGCGAGGACTATGTCATCAATCTCTGGGGCACTCTGAATGCGGGAGCGACTGAGATCACCGGGACACCCGGCAGGGTGGTGCTGCAGCAGGAAGGCAAAGACGCTCTGACCGCAGACACGCCTGAACAACTGGTTTATGAGCAGCTGGGATATGAATTGCCAGTGGCGCAACTGAGTTACTGGATCAAGGGAATTCCCGCGCCCGGCGCCACTAGTGAACCGGCATTCGACATCGACAATCGACTGATCAGCCTGCAGCAGTCTGGCTGGCAGGTGGAATATCTGGGCTATACCAGCTACGCAACAGAATCACTGCCCACCCGCATCCGTATCCAGAAGTCACCTCTGCGTCTGGATTTTGTGAGACTGGACTGGACGCTTCTGCAGTAAGCGCCAAGGCACTCATGAACGAAATCCTGACCCTCAACTCCCCGGCCAAACTGAATCTGTTCCTGCACATCACCGGACGCAGACCCGACGGCTATCATGAATTGCAGACGATCTTTCAGATCATCGACTTTAACGATCGCCTGCACTTCAGACGTGAGGACAGCGGCCTCCTCACACTGCAATGCGACAATCCCGAATTGCAAACTGATGACAATCTGATTCTACGTGCAGCGCGAGCATTGCGCGAGCACAGTGGCTGCACAATGGGGGCCGATATCCGCCTGGAAAAAAATATCCCGATGGGGGCCGGGCTGGGAGGTGGCAGCTCCAACGCCGCGACTACTCTGCTGGCGCTGAACCGCCTGTGGGACACTAGACTCAGTAATGACGCACTGTGCGCCCTGGGAGTTCGCCTCGGTGCTGATGTCCCGGTGTTCGTCAAAGGGCAATCCACATGGGCCGAAGGCGTAGGCGAAATCCTGACAATCGTGGATTTACCGCAGAAATTCTTCCTTGTGGTGACACCGGATTGTCATGTTTCCACCCGGGACATTTTTTCCAATCAGCAATTGACACGGAACACGACTGCAATCAAAATGGCCGCCTTTCTGGCTGGGCAGACCAGAAATGACTGTGAAAACATCGTCCGCAAGCTCTATCCGCAGGTGGACAACGCGCTGAAATGGCTCAATGAATTCGTTGATGCCCGGATGACCGGAACCGGTGCAAGTGTATTCGCAGGGTTCGATTCGGAAGCTGAGGCACAAAAATTGTTGCAGCAACTACCGACAGGCTGGCGAGGATTTGTCGCTCGCGGCCTGCAAAAAAGCAGTGCAATCTGACCCGGCATGCAAACATGCTTTTGCAAAAGTTATCGCACGAGTTGTAGTAAAAGGTGCGCAAGTTATTGGGGTGTCGCCAAGTTGGTAAGGCACAAGGTTTTGATCCTTGCATGCGTTGGTTCGAGTCCAGCCACCCCAGCCATTTTTCAG
>CAIOZF010000003.1 GCA_903862645.1 uncultured Gammaproteobacteria bacterium | reverse complement strand
TGCGGGTTGCCGATGCCGGCAAAGGCATGCAGCCGTCCCGCTCCCGCCAGTGGCAGGCTTTGCAGATCAACCCGCGCGCCGCTGCGCAGATTCACCCAGGCAGCGGGCCGCAGATGCATGGCGGCCTTGCGCCCGAAACGGCCGGAAGCCAGCGTGGTATCACTGGTATCACCATTGACCACAACATAATCGACCTCCTGCAGGCGCGCGGCTGGCTCGCGTAGCGGACCAGCTGGCAGGCAGAGTCCATTGCCCAGCAGGCGTTCGCCATCCAACATAACGATCTCCAGAACACGCGGCATGGCATAGTGCTGCAGACCGTCGTCGCTGATGATCACATCGCAGGTCCGGCTCTGGCGCAGTGCCTCGATGGCACGCACCCGCTGGCGATCAACCACTATAGGGCAGGACACACTGCGTCTGATCATGATCGCCTCGTCCCCAGCCTCCTCCACCGTGGTGGCCGCATCAACAACACATGGGTAACGCGGCGCACGCCCCCCAAAGCCACGGCTGACAACGGCGGGACGCACACCAATCGCCTGCAGTTGTTTGACCAGTGCGATCACGAAGGGCGACTTGCCCGTGCCGCCAACCGTAATATTGCCTACTACCACTACCGGCAGAGCATCGGAAACTGCCGGACGACGGCCTTGCAGACGCACACGGCGACGGCGGGCCAGAAAGGTGAACAGAACGGAGAGTGGCCACAGTAGCCAGAGCCAGGCGTGCTTCTTGTACCAGGCATCAACAATCGTCATCAATCACCCTGCGCCGGTTCTGTGAACTGGATCTTGTGCAGACTGGCGTAGTGTCCCTTCAGGGCCAATAATTCCTGGTGGGTGCCAGATTCCACGATCTGACCCTTGTCCATCACAATGATGAGATCGGCGTTCTCGATCGTGGAAAGTCGGTGCGCAATCACGAAGGTAGTACGTCCCTGCATCAAGGTGCTGAGCGCTTGCTGGATGTACTGTTCGGATTCGGAGTCCAGTGCCGAGGTCGCCTCATCGAGCACCAGGATTGGGGCGTTCTTCAGAAAGGCCCGGGCAATGGCCACACGTTGGCGCTGTCCACCGGATAGCATCAGGCCGGAGTCACCGACGATAGAATGAATGCCATTGTCCAGCTTCTCGATGAACTCCATCGCATGGGCATTCTTCGCAACGGCGATGATGGCCTCGTCGGTGATACTGCCGTCACTGCCATAAGCGATGTTGTCCGCCACGGTGCCCTCGAACAACACCACGTCCTGACTGACCACGGCAATCTGCTGACGCAGGTTGCTCAACGTGTAATCCTGCACTGGTACACCATCAATCTTCAGCACACCCGAATCGACGTTATAAAACCTTGGCAACAGACTCACCAGTGTGGATTTGCCGCTGCCGGATCGCCCCACCAGCGCAACGCTCTGGCCGGGTCGCACATGGATATTGATGTTGGACAGAACCGGTTCTCCGTCCTTGTAGCCGAAGCTGACATCTTTGAAGCTCACGTCACCCTGCACACTTGCCACTTCATGAGTGCCGGTATCCTGTTCAGGCGGCTCATCCAACAGCGAGAAAATGCTCTCCGCAGCGGATATGCCACGCTGCACCACCGAATTGACCTGGGACAGCTGACGAATGGGTTTGGCAAGAAGGCCCGCGACGGTCAGGAAGGTCACAAACTCGCCAGCAGTGGCACTGGCGAACAACTCCGGGGACATCGCAAACCAGATCAGCACGGCCATGGCTACGCTGACCAGAAACTGAATGGTTGGAATTGCCACAGACTGCGTACCCACCATCTTCATATTCTGGCGGCGATTGCGTTCACTGGCATAGCGAAAGCGATCCAGAACGAAATCTCCAGCGTTGAAGGTCCTGACCACGCGCTGCCCTTTGATCGACTCGTTGGTGATCTGCGTCACATCGCCCATGGAGTTCTGCATCTGGGCGCTGTATTTGCGGAACTTGCCGGAGGCAAAACTCACTACGGCAGCCACACAGGGGGCGACCAGCAGGAATACCATACTCAGTTGCCAGTTGCTCCAGAACAGGGCGATGAGCAACCCTACTACTGTAAGCCCTTCCCGAAAGATCACCGTGACGGCATTGGTCGCGGCACCACTGATCTGGGACACATCGTAAGTCACCTTGGAGACCAGACGCCCAGCAGTGCTGTTGTCGTAATAGCGCACCGGCAACTCCTGCATCTTGTCCATGATGTCGCAGCGCAACTTATGCACGATATGGTTGGCAATATACTCCAGCGAATAGCCACCCATGAAACCACCGATACCCCGCACGACTACAATCGCCACACACACCAGAGGGCTAATGATGCGGGCATCTGGATTCTTCGCGGTAACCTGATCGATGGTCCAGCCCAGCCACTCTGCAGTAGCCACACCGGTAATCGAGAAAATGATGTACCCCAGCACGCTGATGGCAAATACCAAGCGGTGTGGTTTCACGTAGGTAAGCAGGCGCTTGTAAAGCTCCCAGCCCTTCTGATCCATCTTTTGTTTTGCCATGCTTTGATGTCGTCTGTTCGTTGGAAGTGGGAGCGCTCGCCTCTCCGCAGGGGGGCTAGTTATTTTCATCCGGCTGGCGCGTGGCAATACTGAGCTTGCTGAAGCCGGACCTGCCAATTGCATCCATCGCTGTGACTACGGACTGGTGCGAAGCCTCAGCGTCGGCGATCAGAATCAGCGCCACATTCAGGTCTCCCAGCGCTACCTCCTCCAGCCCCTGCATGAGTGTGCTGAGTTCTGAATTCACCAGAGCGCGCCCATTAATCGCGTAAGCGCCTCCCTGACTGACGGAGATCTCGATCGCGTTGGCAGGCTCTTGTGCAGTCTCGCCGTCCGCTTCCGGAAGGTTGACAGACAAGCGCGTCTCCCGCGAGAACGTTGTAGAGACCATGAAGAAAATCAGTAGCAGGAAGACCACGTCAATCAGCGGCGTCAGATTGATCTCCAGATCTTGTGTGATGCGACGCTGAAACTTCAAGGGTTTCCGATCTCTTTTATTTCGACGCGGCGATCACTGTGCAGGGCATCCACCAGTCTGATGGACTCCTGTTCAAGATTGAGCACCAGTGTATCGACACGCCGCATGAACATGCGGTGGAACATATAGGCAGGAATGGCGACACACAGGCCCGCAGCCGTCGTGATCAGCGCCTGAGAAATACCGCCCGCCAGGGCTCCGGGGTCGCCGGTGCCCTGCACCATGATCTCACTGAAGACTTGAATCATGCCGAATACGGTGCCCAGCAGACCCAGCAAGGGAGTGATAGCGGCGATGATGCCAAGTGTATTGAGGTAACGTTCGAGATCGTGCACCACCAGGCTCGCGGCCTGTTCGATGCTCTCGGTCATCGCACTGCGTCCGTACTTGGCGTTGACCAAACCGGCGGCGAGGATCTGTCCGAGAGGGGAAGCGAGGCGCAGTTCGCGCAGATGAGCGGCGTCCAGTTCGTTGTTCTTGATCCTGGTCCAGACCTGGCCAAGAGTATAACGGGGTGAAATCCGTGTCGCGCTGAGAGTCCAGAAACGCTCGATGACAATGGCAATCGCCACAATCGAACTAAGAATGATGGGAAGCATCAACCATCCGCCTGCCTTAATTATCTCAACCACAATTTACCTCCGGTGATGACGCCCAATACTTTATCACACTCGGTCACCGGCCCGTGAGCGCGACGTGACCACCCCGGCCTCTGGCGACTAGCGGACTGCAGTCGATGTCTCTGCCTGGCGAGTGCCAATGCCATGCAGGACCGCAGTCGCTGGCGTTGGTCTGCTGAACCAGTAACGGCGATGTCTACTGCGAAATTCCTGTGGCAGCTCCAAACCACTGACGCCTCCCAGCCGCAGAGAAAGGGCGCCAGACAGTGCCGTGTTGTACGGCTCCGCACCCAAGGCATCGTAGCGCGCCACGACCGCAGGCGTCGGGTGTCCAAACTGACTGCGATACCCGGCAGAGTACAACACTATGCGCGGCTGCACGGCTGCCAGCAACGCTGCGGAGGAAGACGTGCTGCTGCCATGATGAGGCGCGACCAGCACATCGCTCGTCAGCGCGGCGCCGCTGCTCCGCAACAACATTTTTTCGGCGCCCGCTTCGATGTCTCCAGGCACCAGAATGCTATGCCCGCCTGCGGCAATGCGCAGTACGCAGGAGCTGTCGTTACCGCTGTATGCCATCGCGCCCGGAGGATGAAGGATGGCAAACTGGACCCCGTTCCAGTCCCAGCTTTCACCGCGTTCGCAGTGGGTGAATTGCGCGGGTGCGGCGCCCAGCCCCGGCCATGTACTGCCCGCTATATGTTGTACCTCTATTAAGCTCAGGACTGACGCCAGACCACCGGCATGATCGTTGTCGGCGTGACTCACAATGACCCTGTCCACACGGCGCAGACCGCTGCTCCGCAGGAACGGAAATATCACTGCACTGCCAGTATCAAAGTTTTCGCTCAAGCGCGGCCCAGTGTCATATACCAACACATGGTCTGCGGTCTGCACCACCAGCGCCAGCCCCTGCCCGACATCCAGTAAAGTGATCTCGGCTACACCTTCTGCAAGGCGTGGGCGTAGCGGAAACAGCAATGGCAGAAACATCAACACTCCCAGCCATCTGGAAGGCCACCCGCGCGGCATCAGCAGCAAGAGAGAGCCGAGACCGGAAAGCACCAGCGCGGCGGTCGTCAGCCCGAAGAACTGCCACAACACCAACCCCGACGCATAGCTGGTCAGCGCCTGCAGCAACCACATCACCACACCTAGTACACGGTCAGCGAATCCCAGTAAAAGTGTGCCAAGAGGAGCGTGCACCATCAGCAGCATCGTCCCCAGCAGGGCCACCGGCACCACCAGCACATTCACCAGAGGAATCGCCAGCACGTTGGCCAGCGGCGAGAGTAACGAGAGCTGCTGCATTAAGATTGCCAGCGGCACGATCATGCCGATGAAGACGACATACTGTGGCTGAATGTGCTGCTGCCACATATGCCGCCAGGACCAGCGCGTGCGAGTCTCGGCAGCAGCACTGGCTGAGAGGACACTCGCTTTGTCGCGATGCACGGAGACATGCAGGCGCTTGAGCCCCGCAAATGCCAGTAACAGCGTGCCCACTGCTCCGAATGACAGCCAGAATCCGGCGCCAGTCAGACTCAATGGATTGATAAGCAGCACCAACGTCATCGCCAGCAGGAAGTTGAAAGACGGTGGAAACCGCCTGCCCAGTATCTGGCCACTCATGAACACCAGCACCATGATGCAAGATCGCTGGGTCGGCACCGAAAACCCTGCGAGTATGCTATACAGGAAAGCACCAAGTACCGCACTCAAGGCGCCGCACTTCTGCGCAGGCAAGTGCAGCAACAACCAGGTACTCAGCCGCGCCAGGCGGCTGCACAACCCGTAACAGAGCAAGGCAATGAAGGCCACATGCATCCCGGAAATCACGATCAGATGGCTGGTTCCCGTCGCCGTGAACAGCGACCAGCTCTCCGCACTGATCTGCTCCTGATCTCCCATCACCAGCGCCAGAATGACGCTGGCATGCGGCATACCCTGCATTGCGTCCAACAATTGTTCGCGCAAACGAAAACGCAGCAACGAGATGGACGCAGCGCTGTCGGGCAGCCGGGCGTTGAAGGGGTTGTCCCTCACGTAACCTTTCGCCGCATAGCCCTGCTGAAACAGCCAGCCCTCATAGTCAAAACCGCCCGGATTGGCGAAGCCATGGGGCAGATTCAAGCGCACGCGCAGCAGCCAGCGCTGATCAGGGACGAGCTCGACTTCACCGTAGTGGTTGAGCAATATCCTGTGGCCCTTGAAACGAGTATTGAATTGCGCAGGTTGAGCGTCACAGTCCTGAGGCAACAGAGTGAAGCAGCTGCGTTCTACAAACAGTGTGAACTGCTGGGAACGTTCACTGGACTGAGGCAGACCAAGAACCTCACCGATGACCCAAAAGTCTTCCCCTTCCAAATCCGCGGGCAACAGTGCAGCCAGGCGGGCGTTGCCTGCCGCGATCGCCCAGCCGAGTCCGAGCAGGAAGGTTCCGATGATTGCGACGGATACTGGAGCACGATACACCGTCACGCACAACGGCGCGGCCAGGGCCACCAGCCAGAAGAGGTGTATGGGCGGCAGATCGGAAAAACGAGAGACAGCGGCAATGCCGCAGCAGAACGCGATCATCCGTGAGCGCATGGTTCAGCAGTCCAATTAGAAAACTCACGTCAAGTATAGAAGTAATTGTGGGAGCGGGCCCGCCCGCGATTTATCTGTTCTCCGATATCACCAGGGTGGCAGTCATGGCGAATCAGCACCACATATCAACTACTCGAAGCGCAACGCCTCGGCTGGTTGCACGCGCGATGCGCGATAGGCGGGATAAAGTGTCGCCAGTACTGACAGCAGGAACACGCCGATACTCACGCCGACAATGTCAGCGAAGCGAATCTGCGAGGGCAGGAAATCCACTGGGTACACTTCTGCGCTCAGCAGTTTGACGTCGAAAACAGACTCGATCAGCGCGGCTATGTCGCTGATTGTCAGCGAGAAGAAGACCCCGAGTGCAACGCCCAGACCAGTGCCGATAAACCCCACGACACACCCCTGTGCCATGAAGATGCGTCCGATCATCTGCGGGCTCGCCCCGAGGGTACGCAAAATCGCGATGTCACCACGTTTGTCGCGTACTATCATTATGAGGCTCACTACCAGATTGAAGGCCGCCACGCCTACCAGCAGCCACAGCAGGAAGCTGACAATAGTGCGCGAGAACTGGATATTTTCGTAGATGTTGCCGAAGAGCTGCGTCCAGGTCTGCACCTCGAAATCCAGAGGCAATTGCTCCTGCAACTCGGCGCTCAATTCCCGCACTGCAAACAAATCGTCAATCCGGAAACGCACTCCGGTATAACTGTCGCGATAGCGATACAAGGCCTGTGCGTCCTGAAGCGTGATCATCGCCATGGCACTGTCCAGCTCCAGCGTGCCAACCCGGTAAATTCCGGCGACAGTGAATTGGCGCTGGGTCGGCAACGGCACCAGCGGATTGACTGACACGTTCAGGGAATAGAGACTGACCTTGTCGCCCAAGCCGACGCCGAGATTCGCAGCCAGGGTCGCCCCTAGCACGATGTTGAAACGACCCTCATCAAGGCCAGCGAGACTGCCACTAAGCATGAAGCGATCGATAATGGAGATGCGTCCCTCCTGCTCCGGATCGACACCATTAACGAGAACGCCTTTGGCATAGCCCGGTACCGCCAGCACCCCGGTAGCCTCGATCAGCGGCGCCGTTGCCAGCACCCTTGGATGGGCATCCAGCAGCGCTTGAATCGGCCGCCACTGCTCGGGGGTCTGACGCTCCTGTGCCTTGATGGTGGCGTGCGGCAGAATCCCCAGAATGTTCTCGCGTACCTCGCGGTCAAACCCGTTCATCACCGACAAGACAGTTATCAGAATGGTGATGCCGAGCGCCAGCCCGCTGATGGTCAGCAGCGACATAAAGGAGACCAGCTGGCTGCGACGACCCACACTGACATAGCGCAGCGCCATCCAGGCCGAAAATGAACTGGCAGCCAGGGAACCTATGACAGAAGTGCTGCGCCCGTCAGCGGCCATGGGCAACTCCGTCAGCAGCAGCCTGAGGCTCGAGACGACCGTTGCGCAGCAATAGTACCTTGTCGAGCGAACGGGCAAACTCCTCGTCGTGCGTGACGACAATGAAGCTGGTTGCCAGCTGCGTATTCAATTCCGCCATCAACAGATGAATTTCGCGGGCAGTATGCCGATCAAGGTTGCCGGTAGGTTCATCGAGCAGGACGCAGCGCGGCTCTGTCACCAGCGCGCGAGCAATGGCGACACGCTGACGCTCCCCCCCGGACAGCTCCGAAGGTTTGTGCTCCAGACGGTGACCCAGGCCGACACGTGTCAGGATGGCTTCGCCTCGCTGAGCCGCTCGCTTGACATCGAGTCCGGCGATCAACAAGGGCATGCAGACATTCTCCAGCGCGGTGAACTCTCCGAGCAGGTGATGGAACTGATAGACGAACCCAAGATAGCGATTGCGCATCTGGCCGCGCTGGGTCTCATTGAGAGATGCCAGGTTCATGCCTGCAACCAGCACATCACCGTTGGTTGGCAAGTCGAGCCCCCCCAGGAGATTCAACAAGGTCGTCTTGCCTGACCCCGAACTGCCCACGATGGCGATGCGCTCGCCAGCGTAGACCTGCAGGTTGACATCCTCCAGCACCTTGACATCCTCCGGCCCTTGGTAATAGGTCTTGCCAATATGTCGGCATTCGAGCATCAATTCGGGTTCCAGCACTGGTTTCACAGCACCACTTGCTGGAGCGGTCGCAGGCGATATTGGATCTGGGTTCATGGCTTATTCATACCTCAGCACTTCGGCGGGCTGAATGCGCGTTGCCCGGTAAGCAGGATAAAGAGTGGCTAGGAAACTCACCACCAGGGCGCTGATGCAGATCTGCACCACGTCCTCGGCGCGCAGCTCGGCGCGCAAATAGGAAATCATGTAGACGTCATTCGGCGAAAACGCAGCGTTGAGCATCGACTCGATCCCCTGCATGACGCGGGTCAGATTGAGCGACAGCAGCACCCCCAGCACGGCGCCCAGGGCAGTGCCGAACACTCCCACCGTGATTCCTTGAGTCACAAACACGGTCATGATGGTGGCGCGACTAGCCCCCATGGTGCGCAGAATCGCAATGTCGGCACTCTTGTCAGCCACTACCATCACAAGGGTAGAGACGATGTTGACCGCTCCAATGACCACGATCATCAGCAGCATGAATCCAGTCAACGTCTTCTCCAGTCGCAGCGCATCAAACAGGCTGCTTTGCGTCTCACTCCAGCTGCTTGCATTGAGCTGTCCACTGGCGAGGGCAGGCGGCAGCGTGTCGAGAGCGTCTTGAGCTATGACGCCGGCATTGAAAACGTCTGTCACGCGCAAACGCAAATGGACATCCTGGGCAGCATTCATGACACCGCCACCCTGACTAAAAAGGGTCTGGGCGGCCGGCAAACCAATCATCACGGTATCGTTGTTGCCGTAAAATCCAAAATCGGCAGCGCCCACGACGCGAAACTTCATCACATCGCGAAGATCGCGACTGATGAGGCTGGTCAGGGACATCAGTGAAACCTCATCGTCCTGATATAGACCGAGCCGATTCGCCATGCTCAATCCGAGGATAATGCCGTTCTCGGTCTGCGCCAGCCTTGCCAGCAGAGTTTCAAAGCCCGGACTCTCGACCTGCAGCACCTCTGATTCATGCACCGGATCGACACCTCGTATCTGCAGGAACTCCCCGCCGCCGTCGTAGCGCAACCAGCCTTCGCCCTCAATATAGGGAGCTGCGCCGAGAACCTGTGGATGCTCCTGCACCGCCGCTAGTAGCTCGGACCACTGCGCGGCCATGCCGTCACTGTCAGCAATGCTGGCGTGAGGAACCGATTTGAGTGTCTCGTCGCGCATGGTGCTGGTGGAGCCATTGATGACTGACAACACCACGATGAGCGCCAGCACACCCACCGTAATGCCCAGAGTGGAGACAATCGAAACGAAGGAAATGATTTGACTGTTCTTGCGCGTTCGCGTGTAGCGCAAGCCAATGAAGAGTGCGGCGGGTTTAAACATTGCGTCGCAGTACCCTTTGTACGGTCTTGAAACTCACAGGCGCAACCGGCGTACTGACTTCCGCCGCAATACTGCGCAACGACAGCCCCTGCTCGCGCAACTGCATGATTTTCTTCAACACCTTTTGCTCCATGGGACTCTCGATGAGCCGGCCGTTGGAATGGATCATGTAGCCAAGCGGACGGCTCCCTCCCAAGAAGCGGCCTTTGCCACGTTGATTTTTCTTGATCTTCTTGATGCGCTCTGCTGAGCGCCGCCGTTCCAGTGCGGCGAACAGCCGCGCGGCGTTGACCAGGTCAAATCGCAGGGCAGGATCGGTCGCATCCCCACCCAGTTCTACCACATGGAGCCCCACTCCGGCCGCTGTGAGTCGTTCCAGGATCGCGACGGCATCATAGCAGGAGCTGAATAACCGCTCCAAGGTATACACCACCAGCACATCCCCCTCCTGCAGTTTCTCCAGCAGGCCCCCACCCCGTTCACGTGCACCAAAGTCCGTGTTCCAGGCAGCGCCAAAGTCAGCCATACGTTCTGCTGTGTGCCACCCCAGGCTCTCACAATACCGACTAATGCTCTCCCACTCGTCTGCCAGTGGTCCGCTCGACGCCAAAGGATTTTCCTGAGGATCAGCCTGTGTTTCGAACTCGGACGTGCGAACATACAGATAAATAGTCATCGGCTGTGTCCTTGCTTGTGCAATGCCACGATGAGGGGCATTCTAGGCCTTCCATCAAACTCAGAGCAAGTTCTCCAGGTGTTTGAATTAAAAAGTATTTACTGGTATATTGCCGCGGCGTCGCAGAGTATGGGGAACACCATTCCGGTTGGCCAGCTGGCCGACATGCGAAATCTCTGACCTTCCGACTCCATGTCAATCAGTCATTAGAGGCTAGGCAGGCGCTGTGCCGAGACAAGATTTCAGCAAGACCGAAGCAGTGAACAAAGCACCGGAAACACGGTGTTGAAAACATACGGAGTATCGGCACTTAACGCCGGTACGAAAAGAAAATACAGCCAGATAAATTCGGGTCGTATCAAATTTAGGAAAGTGAAACCTCACGCCATTAACAGATGAGGTTGCACTTGAAGCAGTCAGGTTTACATGAATTGACTTTCCGACAGAGCAAGGCAACACACGCCCCTCTTTGTCAGTGTTCCGTCGCAATGCTGCGCAGCACCAAAGTCAGAGATTTTCGCTATCGGATTTCAGTTCCCAGGTCGCCAAGGTTAGCAATGCGTTTAATATCTCGCCATGGTTCTGTTGAAAGGAAAGCAAATCCGCTTTCAGTAATGCGCTGCCTGCAGGTTTGATGTACCCCGGGTTTACCGTTCTGGCTCAACAGAAAAGTGAACCTAATCATGAAAAGAATGTTAATCAATGCGACTCAAGAAGAGGAGTTGCGTGTAGCACTGGTTGATGGTCAGCGTCTTTACGACCTAGACATCGAAAACCGCTCCAGAGTCCAGAAAAAGGCCAGTATTTACAAAGGCCGTATTACCCGTGTCGAACCCAGTCTGGAAGCCGCTTTCGTCGACTTCGGTGCTGAGCGTCATGGCTTTCTGCCCCTCAAGGAAATCTCTCCGCAGTACTTCACCAAGCGTGGTGGTGGCGATGGCGGTCGCGTCAACATCAAGGATTCCGTTGCCGAAGGCACTGAAGTCATTGTGCAGGTGGAAAAAGAAGAGCGCGGCAACAAGGGCGCAGCACTGACCACCTTCGTCAGCCTCGCCGGGCGCTATCTGGTGCTGATGCCGAACAATCCCCGCGCTGGTGGTATCTCCCGCCGCATTGAAGGCGACGAGCGCTCCGAAATCCGCGAAGCTCTCAGTGGCCTGGATATTCCCGATGGCATGGGCATGATCGTCCGCACCGCTGGAGTGGGCAAACAGCAGCAGGAGCTGCAGTGGGACCTGGATTACCTGCTGTCTCTCTGGAACTCCGTCACTGAAGCCTCTACCCAGAAAGCCGCCCCTTTCCTGATCTATCAGGAAAGCAATGTCATCATCCGTACCATCCGTGACTACTTGCGTCAGGACATCGGCGAAGTGCTCTTTGATACAAAGGAAGCCTTCGACGAAGCGATCACCTTCGTGCGTCAGGTGATGCCGCATTATGAAGCCCGCATCAAGCTGTATCAGGAATCGCTGCCGCTGTTCAATCGTTACCAGATCGAAGGCCAGATCGAGACCGCATTCCAACGCGAAGTAAAGCTTCCGTCCGGTGGCTCAATCGTGATCGACCCGACCGAGGCACTGGTGTCAATTGACATCAACTCCTCCCGTGCGACACGTGGCTCCGACATTGAAGAAACCGCATTGAATACCAACCTCGAAGCGGCCGACGAGATCGCCCGCCAGTTGCGCCTGCGCGACATGGGTGGCCTGATCGTGATCGACTTCATCGACATGAGCTCCGCCCGTAATCAGAAGGAAGTAGAAAACCGCATGCGCGATGCGCTGGAAGCGGACCGTGCCCGTGTGCAGGTTGGCCGTATTTCCCGTTTTGGTCTGCTGGAAATGTCCCGTCAGCGTCTGCGTCCTTCCCTGGAAGAGACCAGTACCATCGTCTGTCCGCGCTGCAACGGTCAAGGCGCCATCCGTGACGTAAAGTCCCAGGCTCTCTCCATCCTGCGTGTTCTGCAGGAAGAAGCCAACAAGCGCAAGAACAACGAAATTCGGGCTATCGTGCCCATTACCGTAGCCTCTTATCTGCTCAACGAGAAGCGTGCCGCAGTTGCGGCCATCGAAGCACAGAGCGGTACCAGGCTTGTGATCGTTGCCAACGCAGCCCTGGAAACTCCGCATTACGAAATTCAGGGTGTCAATCAGGCGGATGGCGTGGCCACTGCCAGCTATGAAATCGAAATCCATGTTGACTCACCCGAACATCACCACCACAAGAATGTGAAGCCCGCGCCAGTGCAACAACAGGCAGCTGTTCAGGCCCCTTCCTTGTCCATGCCACCTGCGCCGGTTCTATCTTCGACTGACTCAGGTGGCAAGAGCCAGAAAACTGAGAAGAAAAAGAAAGGCCTGTTTGGCACGCTGATTGCCGCTGTCAGCAGTATCTTCGGTGACGATGAAGAAGAGGAAGCAAAGAAGGACGAGACACAGAACAAAGCCAATCGCCCTCGTGATCGTGATCCCCGTCGTGAACGAGACCGCGATCAGCGTCGTGGCGGCAAACCCGCCAGTCGTCGCGATGGCCAGGAGCCAAAGGCGGAAAGCAAGCCTGAGCAAAGCGTCGGTGGTGAAGCCGCAGCCCCATCACACGAGGGTGGCCAAGGCCGCAAACGCGGTGGCAGAGACCGTAGCCGCAATGCTGACGGCGCCGCTGTTCAGCCCGGCAACCGAGAAGAACGCAAAGATGAGAAACGCGATGGACGCAGAGACGAGCCGCGTCGCGATGGTGCCCGTCGCGATGAGGCTCGCACTGACGAACCACTTCGTGAAGAAAGCGCTGAAGCAGGTGTGGATGAGGAGGCGCGCAACGCCCAGCGCCGTACTGGTAATCGTCGTCCAAAGAACACCAGTCAGCGACGTCGTGGCCCACGCTCAGGTGAAGCGGAAGGCGGCGAGGTAAATGAAGAGTCGAGAGCTGACATCGGAGCCCTAGGAGATCAGGATAGCGCTGATCAAAAGCCAAGCGAACGCAGCACCCGAGCCATTGATGTTGACACCGTAGAGTCAATCGATGCCGCGATTGAGTCTGTCGAGGGAGGAAGCCAGGAAGACGCCGCGACTGACGGCACGCAGTCCGAAGGTGGTCGATCTTCACGCCGCAACCGTCGTCCGTCTGATCGCCGCCGCAGCCGCGCTAAAAGTACAGCAAGCGCAGGAAATGAGGATGGGACCGTAATAAAAGATGCCGGGCACGTGGCTGAAGCCGTCTCCGAGACCGCGCAGCAAGAAGTGGCTGCTTCGGTAGCGGAATCCGCTGCAGTATCGGAGACTTCACTTGCGACAATAGCGGAGGCGGTCTTGGAAACGGCGGTCAAAGTAGCACCGGTACGACGCAGAAATGCTGTAGCCAAGGTGATGGTGCAGGAATCTTTCGACATCGCCATCGTCGAGGAGGCTACAACAGAACCTGTGGACGAGCAGTCAGTCGCAGCACCGGCTGTTGCCGCTGAATCGCTTGAAGTCGTAGTAGCCCAAGAGCCTCGTCCGCAATCGGCTGAGGTGCCTGTAGCAGCAGTAGTAGTAGAAGCGCCCGCCCCTGCTGAGGTTGCCATCCCGACCCTGGCCGGTCGCGCACCTAACGATCCACGCGAGATCAAGCGTCGGCAGCAAATACTTGCTGCGGCAACTGCCGCGAATTCTGAGAAGAGCGAGTAATTCCGTCCAGGCGAGGCATCAGGCTCCCCAAACAAGAACGCCCCGTGACATTAACGTGTCACGGGGCGTTCTTGTTTGGGGGTGCCAGTTTATAGCTGTCTACTAAACCTTGCTCGCAGCAACGGGAAAGTGCATACGTACACAGGATCAGAGTTTCTCGGCAAGCTCCGGCAAGACCTTGAAAAGGTCATCCACCAGACCATAGTCCGCGACCTGGAAAATCGGCGCCTCTTCGTCCTTGTTGATGGCGACAATCACCTTGCTATCCTTCATGCCAGCCAGATGCTGAATCGCACCGGAGATTCCCACCGCAATATAGAGATCCGGCGCAACGATCTTGCCAGTTTGACCTACCTGCATGTCATTGGGAACAAAACCAGCATCTACGGCAGCCCGTGAGGCACCAATTGCCGCACCCAGCTTGTCAGCCACGCGTTCGATCAACACAAAGTTCTCACCGCTCTGCATGCCACGCCCGCCGGAGATAACGATGGACGCTGCGGTCAACTCCGGCCGCGCGGAAACAGCTAGGTGCTGGCCCACAAAACTTGACAGCGTCTGGATCTTGACGATATCCAGCGCGATAATGGGGGCGGCGCCTGTACCAGTTTCCGCCTCGGCGAACGCAGTGCCGCGCACAGTTATCACCTTGACAGGATCGGAGGACTGCACGGTCGCCAGAGCACTACCAGCGTAGATCGGGCGCACGAAGGTATCTGCGCTATTCACGGCAATGATGTCGGAGATCTGAGCGACATCCAGCAGTGCCGCCACACGCGGCAGCAGATTTTTCCCAGTAGTCGTTGCAGCAGCCAGAATATGCGAATAACTCTTGCCACATTCGGCTACCAGCGCCGCCACTGCCTCCGGTAACTGATGTTCATAAACCGGACTGTCTGCCAGCAGCACCTTTCTGACTCCCGCCACGCCTGCCACTGTGGCGGCGACAGACGCACAACCAGCACCGGCAACGAGTATGACAATATCTTGTCCAATGGCCTGGGCCGCTGTAATGGCATTCAGGGTCGCCGGTTTCAACGCGGCATTATCGTGTTCTGCAATGACTAATACGCTCATGAGTTGACCTATATGTTCAAGCAAAAGGAGTTTGCGAGGGAAATCGCGCTGCTCAGATGACTTTGGCTTCGGTTTTGAGTTTGCTGATCAGTTCGTCGACACTGCCGACACGAATCCCTGCGGTACGTGAAGGTGGCGCCTCCACACTAACGATGCGCAGCCTCGAGCTGACATCCACACCCAGATCCTCCGGAGTCAGGGTATCGATCGGCTTTTTCTTTGACTTCATGATATTGGGAAGCGATGCATAGCGAGGCTCATTGAGGCGCAGATCAGACGAAATCACTGCAGGCAGACTCAACAACACCGTCTGTTCGCCGCCATCAATCTCGCGCGTCACCCGCACCTTGCCATCGGCGATCTCCACTGCGCAGGCGAAGGTGCCCTGCGGCATGCCACCGAGACCTGCCAGCATCTGGGCAACCTGATTGTTATCAGAGTCGATGGACTGCTTTCCCACGATGACCAGATCGATACCCTCTTTTTTGATCAGACTGTGCAGCAGTTTAGCGACGGCGAGTGGCTGCAGGCTATCAGCAGTGTCAACATGAATCCCACGATCAGCACCCAGCGCCAGCGCGGTACGAATCTGATCCTGACAGGCCTTATCGCCTATCGAAACCACTATCACCTCTTCGGCTAGCCCCTTCTCCTTGATACGGATTGCCTCTTCGACGGCAATCTCGCAGAACGGGTTGATAGCCATCTTGGCATTGGTCAACTCGACCCCGCTGTTATCTGCCTTGACGCGCACTTTTACATTCGCGTCGACAACACGTTTGACAGCCACAAGAATCTTCATGGATTCTCCAAAATTGATGATGTAAGGAATTGGGTACTACGTAACTCACGCTGCAGACTGGCATTTCCCTTGTCTTCGTGCTGCGCCGGGTGGTCCGTAAAAGGCTGGTAATGATGCCGGGTTTGTCCTCATGCGTCAACAAAAGGGGGCGGTTTTGGTCCCTGAAGACAGAGCTCTGGACGCTGATTCGACAATATATTGTCGCCACCAAAAACGGATACCATTCCGCGCTATTTTCAAATACCCGGCACAGGAATTACTGAACGACATTGCGCCAGCATCGAAAATGACTGAGACGAAGTTTCTTGAATTTATGAGGGGATACGTTAATGGGAAGAACTACAACACTGCTGCTGTCACTAGGACTAAGCGCGGGCCTGTGCTGCGGGTTATCCGGCTGCGGTTTCGTCATTGCCCCCGCACAGCATGGCGTGGCAAGGGCGGCGCAACTGAGCGTCAAAGGAGCGGACACCGGCATAGATCATGGCAAGATGGCGGCCAAAATTGTCGCACAGTCGGCAATATCCGCGACGCAGGCGGCAATTAACGGCTTGAAACCCAGCGCCGTCCGTGCCACTCACAGCGAACGACAACCGGGGCCTATTACCAGAACCCCCCAATGAGGGATGTCAGGGCTTGCCAGGCAGCAAGTGCTCTAAGTCTTCAGAATTGCCCCAGTTCAAACCTGCTGCCCTGGCTTGCGACGGTGAGGACTCTACGCCCCTTTAACTCAGATTCCTTCGCAAGCTGCACCAGTTCATAGAACACACTGCGCGTTATCAGCGCCTTGAGTCCGTCGCGTACCATCAGCACTGGATGTGGTTCTTCAGCCCCACCCTCTACCACAATAGCGTGGTCTGCGCCTGCGCTGACGCGCTCCCCGGTGTTGAGGATAAACTGTAATTCCTGTTGCCCGCCCGGATTGGACACTTCCAGCAGCTGTGCGACAAATGGACAGTCCTCGACAACAATTCCCAGCATTTCCAACGGGGTGACCAGAACATGGCGACCGTCTGGCTCCAGTCGCAACAGCGAGGAAAACAGTTGCACCAGGCCATGGCGACGAATGGGATTTCCCTCGTGAAACCAGCGGCCATTGCGGGAAATTCTTATATCGATCTCCCCACAATAGGGAGGATGCCAAAGATGCACGGGCGCGGGCCCCGGAACGGAGTCCAGGGCACGCAGGAGTCGCGCGGGTTCATGGAATGGAGTTTGTGTCGGTTCTGTGGTCATGGCCTGAGAGATTTCCGCATTGCGTGTCAGCCCGGAAGGGCCACATGCGCGGAATCAAGGTACCAGACTGTCAACATAACGGCCAAGTGCGGAAGCAAGCAGGCGCTGAGGGGTTTCTTCGTAGAGGGTCAACACCCCTCCCCGGCTGTCAATGGCAACTACATCCATGATGCGGCCGCTGGTGGTTTCCAGCACAGTAAGCTGCAGGCGGGCACGGTCGAGACCGAATCCATTCAACAGGACGGGCGCCTCTGTATAGCGCAAGGTGTCGGCGATTTCCGACCAGGTGCCGGCAGTGTCTTCCCACAGCAGCAGGCGCGGATACACCACGTAGTCCAGACCAATATTGAGGGCGCTCTGACGGGCATCGTAGAGTGACTCCGCCTGCCCCGCCCGCATCACTCTTGGAAAGCGCAGGCCGATCTCGTTCATAAGCAGGTCACTGACGTGATCAGGCGGCGTACTTGGGTCCATAGCTTCTGTCGATAGTTCTCCGGCAGCAACGACAGGGGGGCTCTGAATCAACAGCTCATTGATCCCGCTCATCGCCACGTAGAAGCTGGTGTCCGGTGGCAGGACCCAGTGGCCGTTCCGCTCAACATGATGCTCTGTGCTTAGGCCGACCTGTCCGGAGATGGCCAGTCCGTCGTTATAGAGCATCTGTATCCCGGTGCAGGAAAGCAGCGGAATCACACCGACAGCCAGCAAGGAAAATTTCAACATGATCGCGCAACCTCTCGTCATTCTGTGCCCGGCAAGACACTGCCGGTAAAACACTGGGCACCCGATCCAAGCATTTTACTTGCCAACCCTACATCTCCCGCACTCGGGAGCAACGCCGACAACGGTAAACATGATCGGCACCCGTGAGCACCATGATCTGGGGAGGCCAGCTGCATCTACACAACAGGTAACCCAACTTCTGTGCCATCTCGATCTCCTGCATTCGTTCATGCAGTGAGAGCGGTGCTGAGACTCCCACTGATTCGCTTAAATCACCCGGTGCAGGCTTTGGAACTAGCCTGACGGTGGACTGAGTGCGTGCAACACTGGCGGCCGCCGAAGTTACGACCGAGGGGACGACCGGGGAAGCGACGGACGCAGTGACACCAACAGCCCTGGCTGATTGCCTCTGCGTGGCATTGCCAACGGTATCGAGCATTGCCTGCAATTCATCCAGATTCATGCGAAAACCCTTACCCCTGCAGCGTTCGAGCTGCTGCCCTGCCGGTTATTGAAAAACCCTTGTTACATGCCATGGGTGAGATTCGGTAGAGATGCCTTGGCCATGTAGGCAAGTGTCTCTGAGTTAAACGACATTCTGTTGAGGACCACTCCGCTGACCTGCACACCATTCTCCCGCATTTGCGCGAGATGGCCTCTGGCATCGGCGACAGTAGTAGTCCCAGCAGCGGCAACGAAGAGGAGGTCACTGCAGTGGCGAGCCAGTTGCAGAGTATCCCTGGCGTCATCCAGTGCAGGGGCATCGATCACGATGGCGCCATAGCGTCGCTCAAGCGTGTCGAGCACCCTGCGAAAGCGTTTGCTAGCCAGCAGTTCATGTGGATGGGGAGGCATGATTCCGGCGGGAATAACATCGATACCCTTGTCGACCTGGCTGTGGACACAATCCCTGAGCTGAGCGGCGCCAGCAATCAGATGCGACAAACCCGGCGCACCAATCGGCAACCCTGCACAGCTGCGGTTGGCGCGCATGTCCGCATCTATCAGTAATACTTTCTCCATTCGCCCCAGCGCCAGTGCGAGGTTGACCGCCAACATCGTTTTGCCCTCCCCCTTGCTACCAGAGGTTACAAGGATGATTCTGCCCCGGGGAAATTGCTCCAATGTCTCCCGAGGCGGACGCAGCAATTGAACAGCGTTCCGCAAGCCATTTATGGCTCCGGTGAAGGCGTCATCTGTGCCAGCCGGCTGCTCTGGGCCAATCTGAACAAATGGGAGGCTGCCGAGACAAGGCAGCCCTAGCTGCCGCGGCACATCCTGGTCAAAGTCCAGCGTGTTGCGCCAGTGGAATCTGGCAACCAGCACGCCCGCCGGTACCGCCACCGCGATGAAATAGCCGAGTAGAATCCAGAACGGATGCGGGCCCTGCAATGGTTGTTGTGGTAGGTTTGCCGGATCAATGACGCGCGCCGAAGTCAGATTGGCAAACGACTGATCGTAACTCTCCACCGCTGTCTGCACGAGCGTGGTACCGAGCAGTCTACTAAGCGAGCCGGAGTCCTCCAGCGCGACCAGGGGTAGTTCAGCGCTGTCTGGCAGGCCCGTAAAGGGCTCTTCGACAATACCGACGTCCCGCAGTCGCAATGCCGGTGCACCGACCACCCAGTCCAGTTTCTTCATCAGTAAGGCGGTAGCCTCGGAGATCTGCTCAACCTGGCTGCGGGCGGTAAAGTCGACATACGCATTGACGATGGAGTCTGCCCCCTGGCGCGCCAATTGGGGACCATGTGCCTGATAGTGCACGGCTAGAATATGTGTCTGTGGTACCACCTCGACACGCAGGGACTCACGCCAGACACCCGCGACCGCGGAAGACGCCACAATCTCGCGCTGCGTGTTCATGAACTCGGCGTGCAGTAACTGAGCGCTGTGCTGCAGCGGTGCAGCACCAAGAGAGGTGGGTTGGGCGAGTACGGCGTTCTGGATCTGGCTCGGTACCTTGACCTCAATTAAGGCTCTCGATTCGAACACCGGTTCCAGCAAGGCAAACAGAATAGCGACAGCAACAGCAGCAGGCATACCGCCCCACAGCAGCGACCTTCGATGGTGGCGCAACGGCCACCACCAGCCCGGTGCGCGCGCTGAATAGGAAACACCCCTCATATTCGGCCCTTTGCGCGTGTGCTTGTTATCCTGACATTCGTCATGTCGTGGATTCTCCTTGTCGCTGTGCTTCTATCCGTGATATATCGACCGCCTTTTACAGAGCTTGAACGCTCAGAGGACGCAATGCGCAGTCTTTACCGCTCACTCTTTCTCGACGATATTCCAGTGCTGGACGTCCGCGCGCCGGCCGAATTCATCAAAGGCGCCTTTCCTTTGGCCACCAATCTGCCGCTGTTGAACGATGACGAAAGACGCCGCGTTGGTTCCGCATACCAGCAGTTGGGACAGCAGGCCGCGATCGAGCTGGGGCACCGCCTGGTCAGTGGTTCCACCAAAGAAGAACGCCTCGCAGCATGGCAGGTATGGCACAAGGAACATCCGCGAGGTTGGCTCTATTGTTTCAGAGGGGGTTTACGTTCGCAGATTGTGCAGCAATGGCTGGCAGACGTCGGAGTGCAGATTGCACGCGTCCCCGGAGGCTACAAGGCCTTGCGGCACTATTTGCTGGAAACAATGGAGGAAACCTGCGCAATACAGCGCTTTGTCGTGGTGGCAGGACCAACTGGATCCGGTAAGACAGCGCTGCTCAACAAGCTTGCCGCATCGGCAGATCTGGAGGGCCTGGCGGGACATCGAGGTTCCGCCTTCGGCAGTCAGTTGAGCGGCCAGCCGGCACAGATAGATTTTGAGAATGCGCTGGCGCTGCGCTTTCTGAAGTTGTCATTGCTTGGCGCAGGCGTCTGGTATCTGGAAGATGAGAGTAAGGCGATTGGCTCGTTGTCACTACCGCACCAACTCTACGACAGCATGAGGCAAGCCCCGCTGGCACTGATTCGCGCCCCACTGGAAGCCCGCACCAATACCATTCTGAATGACTACATCTGTGAGAATCTTCGCGAATTTCAACGACTCGATCCGGACCTGGGCTTTGTGCAATTTTCACAATACCTGCTGGGCAGCCTGGCGCGCATTCAAAGACGCCTGGGAGGAGATCGCTATCAGGAAGTGGTTGGGGATATGCAGGAGGCTCTGCGCGTGCAGTCGCAGTCTGGCAGCACCGAGGCCCACGCCATGTGGATCGTCAAGCTGCTGCAGCACTATTACGACCCGATGTATGCCTACCAGCTGTCGAAGCGGCAGGCCGTAACTGTCTTCGAGGGCAGCCCCGACGAGTTCCTGGCCTGGGCTCAGGTTCCTGCCACGGCATAGATGCCAGCGGCATTGCGCAGGTAGCCCTTGTAATCCATCCCGTATCCGAACAGGTAGCTGTCAGGAGCCACCAGAGCAGTGAAATCGGCCTTTGGCATGACCGGGGTACGGCGATCGTGCTGTTTATCCACCAATACCGCGCACCTGACAGATGCAGCCCGTTGTTGCAGGCAATAGTTGACGATAGCCGCCAGGGTGTCACCCTCATCGAGAATGTCATCGACGATCAGCACCGTGCGCCCGCGCAACGGAATCGATGGATACGCCTTCCAATGCACGTCGGTGCCGGTGAGTCTCTCCCGATAGCGACTCGCATGCAGATAATCAACCTGTAGGGGGAATACCAGCCGGGCCAACAGCTTCCCCGTGACGACTATCGCTCCCGTCATGACACTCAACACCAGGGGATTACTATCTGCCAGCTCATGGGTAATGGCCTCCGCCATGCGGTCCAGCGCGGCTTCCACCTCTTGTTCAGTGTACAAACAGCGCGCTTCCTGCAGGACACGTTGCAATTCTTCGATCATGATGCCTCCCGGGTCAATTCTTCCACCATGGTTCTGGCCCTGCCCCATTGCTCGGATTGCTGCAGCAGTGCCGGGGTCCAGTGCTGACGTCGCTGCATGCGTTTCAAGCGCGGATTTCCCGGCACCGCCAGGTGTTCCAGATGCGCCAATGCCCTTAGCGCCTGGTTGCGGTCATTGCAGACCAGAATCATGTCACATCCTGCGCTCAGTGCGGCATCGATGCGCTGCTCCATACCACCTGCTGCGGCAGCGCCCGCCATCACCAGATCATCACTGAAGATCACGCCGTCGAAGCCCAACTCGCCACGCAGGACAGTCTGCAGCCAGTACTTGGAAAAACCGGCACAGGCAGGGTCTACCTGTTGGTAGATCACATGTGCGGGCATGACGGCGTCGAGCCGCTCAACACAGCGGGCAAAAGGTTGCAGATCCTGCTCGCGAATCTGGACAAGGCTCCGGGAATCTATTGGGATATCGGTGTGGGAATCCGCCACGACATTGCCATGACCGGGAAAGTGTTTTCCCGTGGTCGCCATGCCGGCATCGTGCATTCCACTCATGAAGGCGCCGGCCAGGATGCTGACGCGCTGCGGATCACTGGCGAAGGCGCGATTGCCAATTATCTGACTCAGACCGCTGTGCAGGTCCAGTACGGGGGCAAAACTGAAATCGATGCCACTGGCCAGCACCTCGGCAGCCATGAGCCAACCGCATTGCATCGCCTGTTCGATCGCCAGGCCGGGATCTTCGTCCCAGCAGCGCGAAAACTCCAACATCGGCGGCAGTCGCGTGAAGCCCTTCTGCAGGCGCTGCACCCTGCCGCCCTCCTGGTCCACGGCGATCAATAGTTCGGGATTGCAAGCCCTGATTTCTGCTGTCAGCGCCTGCAATTGCTGCGGATCGGTATAGTTGCGTGCAAACAGGATGACCCCGCCCACCTGTGCCGCATTCAAAAGATCGCGCTCTGCCGCCTGTAACTGCAGGCCATGGAGATCGAGCATGAGGACTCCATGGGCACGAGTCGAGGAAGATGGAAGGTTGTGACTGATTGTCGTTGTCATGGCGAATTGCGCGGCCTCCTGGGCCGGTGCGGGGCGGTTGAAGCAATAGGATCGGCGCGTCGATCAGCACGGTGGATTATCACAAATTCGGGTTGGACGAGCAAAGCACTTGTCATCCGCAGATAGCTGTATATAATTACAGCATTCCATCCGCACCTCCACAGTCGACAGGCCATGACACCATGATCAACCTTACCCCGCGTCAAGCCGAGATACTTGCTTATATCAAAGACTACCAGCAGGAAACCGGCTTCCCGCCGACTCGCTCGGAAATTGCCAAAAAGATGGGATTCAAATCTCCCAACGCTGCGGAGGAACACCTTCGTGCGCTGGAGAAGAAACAGGCCATTGAGATGATTCCAGGCACGTCACGCGGCATTCGCCTCCCGGCCGTGGAACATGCCGGTCTGCCTATCATCGGGCAGGTCGCTGCCGGCAGTCCGATTCTGGCGATCGAGTCGATCGATGACTACTGTGACATTCCACCAAACTTCTTCCGTCCCCGTGCCGACTTTCTGCTGACCGTAAAGGGCAATAGCATGATCAAGATCGGGATTAATGATGGCGACCTTCTGGCCGTGCACAAGACGACTGAAGCCGACTCGGGGGACATCGTAGTCGCTCGGATTGACGAGGACGTCACGGTGAAACGTCTCTTGAAAGGACGCAACAAGTTCAAGCTGCAACTCATCGCTGAGAATGATGATTTCGCCCCGATAGAGGTAGATTTGCGCTATCAGCAATTCACGATTGAAGGGATCAGTGTCGGGGTTATACGACGCAGCCTCTGACGAACTGCGCGGCGATCAGAAAGGACTCCTCATCGCCGCCACTCTCCCTTTACTTCGGCTGATCCACAACCCAGCGGCCATTCCTGTAGAACGCCTTCCAGCCTGTGGGTTTGCCGTCAACTTCAGTCTGCACATACTGCTCAGCCGATTTGCGGCTGTAACGGATCACTGACTTGTTGCCGGCAGCATCGGTCTGCGGTGCGCCTACCATGAACTGATACTTGGGATCCAGCTCATCCTTATGTGCCACTAGTTCGGCCACCAGTGGTGCTCGGGTCTCACGATTCTTTGGAAATTTGCTCGCTGCCAGGAACAGGCCGCCGGCCCCATCACGCAGCACATAGTGGTCATCGACCTTCTCACAACGCAGCTCCGCCATTACGACCGGCGGCACCTTGGGTGGCGCCGCCTGGCCACTGCGCAGCAGTTTACGCGTGTTCTTGCAGGTCTCATTGGTGCATCCGAAATATTTGCCAAAGCGCCCTGACTTCAACTGCATGTCGGAGGCACACTTGTCGCACTCGATCAGTGGGCCTTCGTAGCCACGAATCTTGAAGCCCCCATCTTCCACTTCATACCCCGCGCAATCCGGGTTATTCCCGCAGATATGCAGCTTGCGCTTGTCATCAATCAGATAACTGTCCATAGCGGAATTGCACAGACCGCAACGTTTACGCTTACGCAGCAGCTGGTTTTCGGCTTCTTCGGCCTCCTCGGCGTCATCGGTACTGATGGCCTCTTCGCCCGGCGTCAGATTGATGGTGGATTTGCAGCGCTCTTTGGGTGGCAGCGAATAGCCTGAGCAGCCGAGGAAAACGCCCGTGGAGGCCGTGCGAATCTGCATATGACGCCCGCACTTGGGACAGGGGATATCGGTATCCGTTGGCTTGTTCTCACGCATGCCAGTGTCGTCTGCAGACGCCGCATCAAGCTGGCTGGAAAAACCTTTGTAGAAGGTATTGAGCACCTGTTTCCAGTCTAGGCTGCCAGCGGCTACCTGATCCAGTTCGTCTTCCATCTTGGCAGTGAAGTCGTAGTCCATGAGGTCCGAGAAACTCTCGACCAGCCGTTCGGCCACGATATCACCCATCTTTTGGGCATAGAAGCGACGATTCTCGACATTCACATAGCCCCGCTCCTGGATGGTGGAGATGATCGCGGCATAGGTCGAAGGTCGACCTATGCCGCGCTTCTCAAGCTCTTTAACCAGGCTCGCCTCGGTGTAGCGCGGCGACGGCCTGGTGAAATGCTGGTTTGGGTCGAGTTTTTGCAAGGCCAGAGTCTCTCCAACTTCGACTGCAGGCAGAACGACATCTTCTTCCTTGGTCGGCAGCACGCGCATGTAGCCATCGAACTGCATGATGCGGCCCTTGGTGCGCAGCTCGAATTCGCCTGCAGTGACGGAGATGAGGCTGCTCAAATATTGTGCCGGTGGCATCTGACAAGCTACGAAGTGCTGCCAGATAAGTGCATACAGACGCTCGGCGTCGCGTTCCATGTTCTGCAGGTCGGTAGCCGCCGTATTCACCTCGGTTGGACGAATGGCCTCGTGCGCCTCTTGCGCTCCCTCGCGGGCGCTGTACCGCAACGGCTCTTCGGGCAGATAACGCTTGCCGAATTTCTTGCCAATATAGTCTCTGCACATCGTCACCGCGTCTTCGCTCAGATGCGTCGAGTCGGTGCGCATATAGGTGATATAGCCCGCCTCGTACAGACGCTGGGCGAGAGTCATGGTCTTTTTCACCCCGAAACCCAGACGCGTACTGGCCGCCTGCTGAAGGGTGGAAGTAATCAATGGAGCTTTGGGTTTAGAGGACGTCGGCTTGTCTTCACGCTTGCTGACCAGATAGGTCGCATTGTGCAGCTTAGCTAGCGCCTTGTCGGTCGTCGCCTTATCGGGGGGACGGAAATTCTCGCCTGACTGTTTGGCTACCTGAAAGCGCAATTCGTCACGCTTGGCGGCTTTTAGATCGGCAAAGACTTCCCAGTATTCTTCCGGAATAAAGACACGGATCTCGCGCTCGCGCTCGACCACCAAGCGGACCGCCACCGACTGCACACGTCCTGCTGACAGGCCGCGGGCTACTTTCGTCCATAGCAGCGGCGAGACCATGAAGCCCACGACGCGATCTAGAAAACGGCGTGCCTGCTGCGCCTGCACATATTTCATGTCCAGCTCGCCAGGATTGGAGAAAGCCTCGTTGATCGCCTTCTTGGTGATCTCATTGAAAACGACACGCTTATAGCGACTCTCGTCCCCACCGATCGCTTCCTTGAGGTGCCAGGCGATGGCTTCTCCTTCGCGGTCAAGGTCGGTTGCGAGATAGATGGTGTCAGCGGTCTTGGCCAGACGCTTCAATTCGGAGACGACTTTTTCTTTGCCCGGCAGGATTTCGTAATGGGCGCGCCAGTCATGCTCGGGGTCAACGCCCATACGGGCAATCAGCTGTTCCCTAGCCTTGGATTTCTTGTGCTCGAATTTTTCATCGGCACTGAGCTTGCGAGTAATTGCGGCAGCTTTTGCCCGCTCCTTGGTATAGACTGCAACTCCATTGCCACTGACCGGCAGATCACGGATGTGACCCACGCTGGACTTGACGACAAACTCCTTGCCAAGGTACTTGTTAATGGTTTTCGCCTTGGCGGGCGATTCCACTATCACCAACGATTTACTCATTGTTTTGAACGTTTCCTGAATACAGCTGCGAGTCATGAGCAAGCCCGGCATATCAGCCTTGTAAGCTGCCGAGACAAAAAAGAGCCGACATATATAAGTGCTCGGCGCCCGAGGGTCAAGCGTTTGTTGTATGGAGATTAATCAGATGATGAAAGGCCCACAGGAAGGAACCTGGCTTGACCGGTAGGGACAAGCCAGATAAACCTCGCCATCAGAACAACATGACGAAGGGGTTTTTCAGTCTATCCTCACCTCATGGGTCCAGCCATTCTTGTCGGCCAGTTCGCCGCGCTGAATACCCACCAACAGGTCATAAATTTTCTGCATTACCGGACCGACCTTCTCGCCATTACCATAAAATCGCTGCCATTCGCCATCGACCCAGATTTTGCCGACCGGGGATAGAACTGCAGCGGTACCACAGGCAGCGACTTCCTCAAACTCACCAATTTCCTCCCGCAGGTTGATCGGCCTGTTCTCGACCTGCATGTGCAGATACTGCTCGGCTAAGGTCATGACTGAACGCCGCGTCACACTTGGCAGAATGGCATTGGACTTCGGAGAAACCAGACGGTTGCCTGTCATCGCCACGATGATGTTGGCTGAGCCAGCCTCATCAATGAAGGTCCTGGTGACAGAGTCCAGATACAAGGCTTCATTGGCGCCCAAGGCTTGCGCCTGACGGGTAGCCAGAAGGCCGCCCGCATAATTGGCACCGACCTTGAATGCTCCTGTCCCGGCAGGCGCAGCACGATCAATATCCGAGACTGCCAGAGAAATCACCGCCAGGCCTGCACTCTTGTAGTAAGGCCCGACAGGAGAACAGAACACACGAAACTCGAAAGACTTCGCCGTGCGCAGCCCCAGATTTTCTCCCACTCCAATCAGCATGGGTCGAATGTACAGTGAGGCACCGGAGCCATGGGGTGGAATCCAGGCGTAATTGGCACGCACAGTTGCTTCCACGCCGCGCATAAACAATTCATTGGGCACCTCCGGCATCAGAAGACGTTCGGCTGCCTGATTCATGCGTTCGCTATTCAGATCGGGACGAAACAGCAGGACACGCCCATCGGGCGCTGTCTGCGCCTTCATGCCTTCGAAACACTGCTGGGCATAATGCAGAGCCGGTGCCCCTTCATGGACAGCAATTACCGGTGAACTCACCAGTTCTCCCTGCGACCAGACGCCGTCTGTAAACTTCGCACTGAATCGGAAGTCGGTCTGACGATACTGGAATCCCAGATCGGCCCAGTTGAGCTCTTTCTTTTCCGTTGCTGTAGCCACTTCGCACCTTCAATTTCGCAGTTGCTTGATATGACCGCCTTGAACCAGGCCATTAATGGCGGGCTATTATGGTGGATAAGGCTACGCAGGTCTAGACGGGAGATTCCTCTTCACAGAGGAGAAATGGCCCCTACTAATCAGCGCTGCCTGAGTTACAATGACCCACTACAATAATGAACCCATCGACGTCGTCATGCCGAATCAGCGTACCCTCTTGGCCAGGCAACCAATCTTCGACAGGGATCTCAATATTTCCGCTTACGAACTCCTATTTCGCTCCGACGCCAATAATCAGGCAATTTTCTTGGATGGTGACTCCGCCACTTCCCAGGTCATGCTCAATGCTTTTAATGAACTCGATTTACGGGAGGTAGTGCAACACCATCCAGCGTATATAAATTTCACACGTAATCTTATTTTCAACCCCCCGCCGTTCGACCGTAAGCGCTTTGTGATCGAGGTGTTGGAGACTGTCGAGGTAGATGACGAGTTAATCCAGCATTTGAAAGGACTAAAGGAAAGTGGTTATACCATCGCGCTGGATGACTTTGTCTACGATCCCCGCTGGGCCCCGGTGTTGAAATTTGCCGATATCGTCAAGCTGGATGTCCTGGCACTTAACCTGTCGGAGCTGGAAAGGCATGTCCAGATTCTGAAGCCGTTTACCGTCCAGTTGCTGGCAGAAAAAGTCGAGACCCACGAAATTTTTCACGCTTGCAGGGGGATGGGATTCACGCTTTTTCAGGGATACTTCCTGAGTAGACCGGAACACATCAAGGGTCGTCAGGTGCCCGCCAGTAAACTGGTGGTCATGAGTCTGCTCGCTCAGATTCAGAATCCGGAAGCTGAACTGGCGGAGATCGCCGGCGTGATTGCCAAGGACCCCATCCTGAGCGTGAAACTCATCCGTCTCGTGAACTCTGCTGCTTTTTCGGCGCGACGCGAAATCACCTCGCTGCAACAAGCGGTGTCGCTGCTGGGGCTGCGTCAGGTGAAAAGCTGGGCGACCCTGTTGTCCCTGAGCAGTTTGTCAGACAAGCCACACGCGCTATCTTTGCTGGCCACTACCAGGGCCAAGATGTGTCAACTGGTTGCTGGAAGCTTTGCATCGCCCTCGGAAAGCGATGCCTATTTCATGAGCGGACTGCTGTCCAATTTGGACGCATTTTTCGACATGGAGTTGCCTGAGATTCTGACCACAATGCCGTTATCCAGGGACGTCATGGATGGCTTGCTGACCGGCCAGGGCAAGATTGGCCTGATACTCACTTCCGTCATTGCCAATGAACGAGCGCAATGGAATGAGATCGACTGGAATCGCCTGACAGAGCTGAATGTAGGCGAGCGGGAATTTGAAGAAGCCTATCTGGAAAGCATTCGCTGGGCTGGACAAATGTGTTCAGTAGTTGGAAATGCCTGATAGCAATCTCCATCCTGATGTGCCGTTGATCGATATCGGCGCCAACCTCGGCCATGAATCATTCGAGCATGACCTCGACTCCGTTATCTTTCGTGCGCGCACCTGCGGCATCGTGCACATGCTTGTGACCGGCACCAGCCTGTCATCAACCGAACGAGCGCTGACGATTGCCACAGCCCACCCGGAATTCCTGTCATTGACCGCCGGTTACCATCCGCACGAAGCCCAGGCCTGCACCCCGGAAAACTTCGCCCGTATCAGCACGCTGGCAAGGCTGGATAACGTGCGCGCGGTTGGTGAAACAGGGTTGGACTTCAATCGTGACTTTTCCCCTCGTCCGATTCAGGAAGAGGTCTTTCAGCAGCATCTGCAACTGGCATCTGAAATCAACAAGCCCGTATTCCTGCACCAGCGTGATGCGCATGCGCATTTTTTCCCAATTCTGCGCAAATTTCGGGACAATCTGACAGCCGGTGGTGTCGTGCACTGTTTCACGGGACAGAAACACGAGCTGTATGACTACCTTGATCTGGATATGTACATCGGCGTCACCGGCTGGGCATGCGATGAACGAAGAGGCCGCCAGCTCCTGGAATTACTCAACGACATTCCCTCCAATCGCCTGCTTCTGGAAACCGACGCCCCCTACCTGTTACCGCGAACCCTACGCCCGCGTCCCAAAAGTCGTCGCAACGAGCCCGCCTACCTCACCGAAGTGTTGCGCGTGGTCGCACTGACAACTGGACGCTCTGCAAGCGAGTTGGCACATCAAACCACCGAGAACGCTCGACGCCTGTTCGGCTTGACGAGCTTGCTGACTATATCGGACAGCCCGGTTCAGTCCTCCAGTGTTCAGGAAAGTTGAGCGACGAGAAATGCATAGGCTTGGGCTTCATCAAAAGGCCAGCCCAACTCTTCTTCGTCAGCCCTGAGCCTGATTACGGGGATGCGGATTGCATAAAGTTCCATGAGCTCTGCGCTGTCGGTGATATCCACGACGCGCGTCACCACGGCGTTATCTACTCCCGCTTTGACCAATTGATCGTTGATATGAACGAGGACTGGCTGCAGAACCTGCTCCGCCTGCTCACATAAATGGCAGCCGGCGGTACCGAAGATTAGCAACTCGATCACTTTTGCAACCTGGCGATCGCCGCCACGGATTCACTGATCAGCTCTGGCCCACGATAGATGAAGCCGCTGTATAGCTGCACCAGTGATGCCCCTGCCTCGATCTTGGCTGCAGCATCCGCACCGTTCATGATTCCACCGACGCCTATAATCGGCAGTTGCCTCTGCAGGGCGTCAGCCAGCACATTTATCACATGACTAGATTTTGCCAGCAATGGAGCACCGCTCAAACCACCGGCCTGATCACGGAAGGGGCTGCCCTGCACTGCACCGCGATCCAATGTCGTGTTGGTCGCAATGGCGCACTCAATATCGTTCTCCAGCAACGCCGCAGCGATCAGGCGAATTTCGTGATCGTCCAGATCGGGTGCAATTTTCACCGCCAATGGCACTTTGCGACCATGACTGAGCGTGAGCATTGCCTGCTCCTCCTTGAGCACGGCCAGCAGTCGACGCAGATCATCACCGAATTGCAGACTGCGCAACCCCGGCGTGTTGGGAGAGGACAGATTGACGACGATATAACTGGCCGCGCCATAACACTTGCGCATGCAGATCAGATAGTCCTGTGCCGCCTTCTCTACGGGGGTATCAAAGTTCTTGCCGATATTGATTCCGAGCACACCTCTATACTTGCTGCGCGTGATACTCGTCAGCGCGTGATCGATGCCTTTGTTGTTGAAGCCCATGCGATTAATGATGGCGCGCTCTTCGCGCAGCCGAAACAGACGGGGTTTCGGATTGCCCGATTGCGGGCGCGGTGTTAGCGTGCCCACCTCCAGAAAACCGAATCCCAGCGCCGCCAGTGCGTCGATATGATCGGCATTCTTATCCAATCCTGCCGCCAACCCAACAGGGTTGGGGAAATTCAACCCCATCACAGTGACCGGAGCAACATCGGTGGGCCGCGCCGCAATCAGTCCGATCAATCCGGTGGCGCGTGCTGCATCCAGCAGGGGCAGGGTCAGAGTATGTGAGGCCTCGGCAGGGAGGCAGAACAGCAGCTTACGCAACAGGTTATACAATTTTAGTGATCGCTCTGAATTTGTGGGAGTCGTCGAACTCTATGACAAAAGTGCCGGATATCCCCTTGTGATCAACGAAACGCTGCAGTATCCGCCCCGGAAAGCGCACTCGGAGCCCTTCTCGGGCGAGCGCCTGTACATCCCGCACAGTGCCTCCATAAAGAGCCTGATATTGCTCCGCAGGAATATTCAGATCCAGTGTCAATCGCTTCATGGTGTAGTGCCCTGCCTTCCGGGTGAGTCTTGTAGGGGTAAGATTATAGGTGAATCGGCCCATCAAGTCTGCGCCAAAACCAAGTCCGTGGTGCCAGGTCTTACCGCCACACTCTGCGACAAATCCTCCCTAGACATCGCAAGTAAAACGGTTACAATCGCTGACTTTCGCCCTAATAGATCAAGCATTTAACTAAAAAGAATCAGAGAAATAATTATGAGTCACCACGCAATAATCACCGATCTCAAGACTTGGCTTTCTCAACAGATCATAGGGCAGGAGCGTCTGGTAGACCGCTTGCTGATCGCTTTGCTGGCAGATGGCCATCTTCTGGTAGAGGGCGCTCCCGGCCTTGCAAAGACAAAGGCAATCAAAGACTTGTCGCGCGCAATTGAAGGAGATTTTCACCGTATTCAGTTCACGCCGGATCTGTTGCCAAGCGACATCACCGGCACAGAAATTTTCCGCCCGGAAGACGGTTCTTTCCGTTTCCAGCCAGGCCCGATATTTCACAACCTGGTGCTTGCCGATGAAATCAACCGGGCGCCGGCGAAGGTGCAATCAGCATTGTTAGAGGCAATGGCAGAACATCAAGTCAGCGTGGGCCGTGAATCATTCCAGCTGCCTCCGCTGTTTCTGGTGATGGCGACCCAGAACCCGATCGAGCAGGAAGGTACTTATCCTCTGCCCGAGGCACAGCTTGACCGCTTCCTTATGCACGTTTCGATTGGCTACCCATCCGCAGAGGCCGAGCGCCGAATTCTGCAGTTGGTACGTAACGAGGCCCGGAACAAGGTGCCAGAGGCCCCTAAAGTCATCAGCCAGGAAGTCCTGTTTGCCGCCCGCCAGGAAATTCTCGAGATGCACATGGCACCCGCAGTCGAGGAATACATCATTCAATTGATCATGGCGACCCGTCACCCCGCTCTGTACGGCGACGATCTAGCGTCCTGGCTCGAGTACGGCGCCAGCCCCCGTGGCACGATCTCTCTCGATCGTTGCGCCCGTGCCCATGCCTGGATTCAGGGCAAGGACTTCGTGAGTCCGGATGACATTCAGGCCGTGTTCTTCGATGTCCTGCGTCACCGCATTCTGCTCAGTTTCGAGGCCGAGGCCAGCGGCGTCACCCCGGACACAGTGCTGACCACTATCCTCGAACGGGTCCCTGCTGCCTGAGTCAGTCGCAGCCAAGCCAGGGATAACGAGTCACCGCCAGCGCAGTCTGGGCGGGCTCGCGGACAGCGCCAGTAGTTTGGCTCTGCAACGTATAACAGGACACTGCGAGTGTCCGGAAGTGAACCAGAACCTTTATGTCCATGATTCCGCAGATTGACTCACAGATGGCGCTCTATCAGAGCAAAGGGGCAGTTATCAGTCTGCAGCAGTTGCTGATCCAGCGCCACGCAGCAAAGATCGTCGAGTATGTGCCCTACAACCGCTCCATTGCCGGCATCTCCGGTCTGCACACTTCCAAGATGCGCGGTCGTGGCATTGACTTCGAAGAATTTCGTCCCTACCAGCAGGGCGACGATATCCGCACCATCGATTGGCGCGTGACTGCCCGAACCGGCAAGCCTTTTACCAAGGTGTTCCGGGAAGAGCGCGAGCGCCCTGTGATCATCGCGGTGGATCAATCCAGCAGCATGTTTTTCGGCAGTCAGGTGGCCTTCAAATCCGTGATTGCCGCACAGGCAGCAGCCATATTCTGCTGGATGGCAATCGACAATGGCGACCGGGTAGGCGGACTGGTATATGCGGAAAGCGGACACTCGCTGGTCCGACCCAAGCGCAGTCGTCGCTCTGCCCTGCACCTGCTGAATCAGATCCACATTTACAACAACCGGCTCAAAGATCTGGCCAACAGGCAGGCAGCGCCGACTCTGCCGGCCAATCAGCGCGGGCTTTTCGGTGCCCTGGGACAGATCCGTCGCATTACCAAGCCCGGCAGTACGCTCTATATTCTCAGCGACTTCACGACGCTGGACGACACCGCCATGCAGTACCTCTATCAGTTGTCCCGCCACAATAACGTGGTGTGCTGCTTTATCTATGACGCTCTGGAAGAGAACCTGCCGGTTCCCGGTTTTTACAGCATTACCGACGGACAGCGGAAAGGCACGTTGAACTCTTACAGCCAGACGGCCCGACGTGCTTATCAGCAGAATTTCCAGGAGCGCATGAGCGCACTGCAGGCGGAACTGATAAAACTGCAGATCCCCTTCCTCAAATTACGAACCAACCAATTGGTTGTCGAGCAGATAAGACAATGGACAGCACAGACCCTTTAAGCCTATTGCGAGATATCCACCTGCCCGAACCGGTGGGCCTCTGGCCTCTGGCACCGGGCTGGTGGATTCTGCTGATCACCATCTTGATTGCGGCGTTCCTGTTCCTGCGCAGCTACTATGCCGGCTGGAAGCAACGACGTATTTGCAGTTTCGCAGTGCGCGAACTGGATAAATGCGTTAGCGAGTACCGCGCGGAGAAGGCGGCCGACACCCGGGCAGATGTGGACCAGTTGAAATTGAATTTCGTGAATGAGGTCAATGCGGTACTCAGACGAGTGGCCCTGAAGCATTTCCCGGACGCACTGCCGGCGAGCCTCAGTGGCGAGCAGTGGATTGCCTTCCTGCGCGACAGCGGTGATGCATCGCTGCTCGATGATGCCCTCGCCACGACCCTGAATCAGGGCCGTTTCGCGCGCCGCTGGGAGGTCGATGACGAGCACCTGTACCGCATGGCACATCAATGGATAACCAGCCTCTTTTTGGCTAAAATCGGCTCAGGTAAAGTGCCTGCAGACACATCCACTTCAACACCGGTTTCCGACCATGCTTGAGTTTACCTGGCCTTGGGCCTTCGCCGCCCTTCCACTTCCCCTGTTGGTCTACCGCTTCTTTTCCCGGGCGGCCAGACAGGAAGCGGCATTGTTTGTGCCTTTCTACCAGCGACTCTCCCAATTGCAAACCGATGCCAACCGGATTGACACCTACCGTCTTCTGAAAATCATCTGCTGTGCGCTGATCTGGGTGTGCGTTGTAATTGCTGCCAGCCGTCCGCAGTGGGTTGGCGAGCCCATCCTGTTGCCATCCAATGGCCGCGACCTGATGCTCGCCGTGGATATCTCGGGCAGTATGGAGGCGCGGGATATGGTCATTAACAACGTGCAGCTGTCACGCTTCGAGGTAATGAAGGTCGTGGTCAGCGATTTCGCGGAGCGCCGCGAGGGCGATCGTCTGGGACTGATCCTGTTCGCTGCCCACGCCTATATCCAGACCCCGATGACCTTCGATCGTACAACCGTCGCCAAACTGATTACTGAACTCGAAATCGGCATGATCGAGGAGTCTGCCACTGCCATCGGCGACGCCATCGGATTGGCGGTCAAACATTTGCGCGAACGGCCAGAGAACAGCCGTGTACTCGTGCTGCTGACCGACGGCGTCAACAACGCCGGGGCGATCACTCCGGTGCAGGCTGGACAGCTCGCACAGACCGAAAAGATCAAGATCTACACCATCGGCATGGGTGCCGACACGCTGGTGCAGCGCTCCTTCCAGGGCGCGCGTGCCATCAACCCATCTGCCGAACTGGACGAGGAGAATCTCACGCTGATCGCAGAATCGACCGGTGGCCGTTACTTCCGTGCCCGTGATGTCGAAGATCTCGTGGATATTTATGCGGAACTCGATACTCTGGAGGCAATTGAACAGGACGAGCAGACTTTCCGTCCCATCAATGTCCTCTTCTACTGGCCGCTGGGCACAGCAGTGCTGCTCAGCTTCTTGCTGGCACTGGCCACTCTGCCCTGGAGCACCATCCTGCAACGCGCTGAACGCAGGGTCGATGATGACGTCACAGACACCCCTGCGATGACCGGAGGTCAATCATGACCGAACCATCGCTGTACATGCTGCTCGCACAGAACTTCCATTTCCTGCGCCCGCTCTGGCTGCTGGCCCTGATCCCGGCTTTGTTGCTGGTGGCTTACCTGTGGCGCATCAATGAGTCAGCCAGTTCCTGGGACCGCGCCATCGACAAGGACCTGCTCCCCTACCTTCTGGACAATACCAAGAGTGTCGCAGAGCGCACTCCTCTGGTATTGCTGCTGACACTGTGGTCGCTGGCGATCCTGGCTCTCGCCGGACCAGTCTGGGAGAAAATAGCGCAGCCAGTGCAGCAGCGACAAGATGCATTGGTCATTGTTTATGACCAGTCACTGTCGATGTATGCGGCCGACTTTGACCCGAACCGCCTGACTGTGAGCAAGCGCAAGGTGCTGGATGTGCTGGACATGCGCACCGAGGGACAGACCGCGCTGGTCGTCTACGCCGGAGATGCCCATACCGTTACGCCTCTTACCGAAGATTCCGTCACCATCAGGGCACTGGTGCCATCGATCAACCCCAACATCATGCCCTCCTTCGGGAGCAATACAATTGCCGCAGTCGAGCGTGCGAAAGGGTTGCTGATTGACGCAGGCGCCGCTTCCGGCACCATATTACTGGTTACCGACGGTATAGAACGCAGGGATCATGCTGCGATTGGCGAGATGCTGCAGCAGACTGGCTATCGGCTTTCCATTCTTGGTGTAGGCACCGAGGAAGGCGCGCCCATTCCGGCCGGAGGTGGAGAATTCCTGCGGACGGAAACGGGAGAAATCGTCGTCCCTCGTCTGGACAGAGCGAGCCTTCAGGATCTCGCGGCCCTGGTTAATGGCCGCTATGTCGACATGCAGATATCTGCCGATGATGTCAATTACCTGCTTGCCGACGATGACTTCTTCAGTGAAGACGAGCTTGAGGACGTCGACCAGAATTTTGACATCTGGTACGAGGTCGGTCCATGGTTCCTGCTGTTGATCCTGCCGCTCAGTGCACTGGTATTCCGCCGTGGCTGGATTCTCTCGGCAGCCCTAGCCACAGCAGCTATTTCCGCGCTCACCCCCAGCGCACCCGCTGAGGCCGCCGAGTGGGCTGATCTGTGGAAGACCCGAGATCAACGCGGCGCAGATGCCTATGCCAATCAAGACCCAATCGGTGCCGCAGGATTGTTTACGGATCCTCAATGGCAAGGCTCGGCCGCCTATCATGCGGGCGACTATCCGGCTGCGGCACAGGCCTTTGCTGCTGCCTTGAGCACAGAGAGCGCAAACAGTCATTACAACCTCGGCAATGCCTACGCCAAGTCGGCCAACTTCGAACAGGCGATCTCCTCCTACAATGTAGCTATCGCGCTCCAACCTGATCACGAAGATGCGATTCACAACCGCGACATCGTTCAGAAACTGCTGGAGGAGCAACAGCAGCAGGAAGAGGAACAGTCGCAGGAAGAGCAGATGACCGACGAGGAGGAACAGGAGCAGCAGGAAGAGAACGAACCTAAGGAAGAGGAAGCCGAACAGCAGGAGGAAGAACAGCAGGAGCAGCAGGAAGGCGGCGACGAAGAGGAGCAGGAAGAGAACGAACCGCAGGACGGCGAACAGAAGGAAAGTGAAGAAGAGAACCAAGGCGAAGAACCTCAGTTGAGCAATGCCGAGAACGAGAGTCAGGAGTCCCTGGAACAGTGGCTGCGCAGAATTGACGATGATCCGGGCGAACTGCTGCAGCGCAAGTTTCAGTTCGAGTATCGGCGGCGCCAAGTGGACAGCCGCTCCAGCAACCAGTCCGTGGAAACGCAAATATGGTAAACCTGTTGGCATGCCTGCTCACGGCGGCACTTACTCTGTTCTCCTCCCTGAGCTACGCACAGCCGGTGACGGCTACATTGGACCGCAATGAACTCACCCGGGGCGAAACAGTCACTCTGACTCTGAGGGTAGACGGTCAGCAAGGTGGCGTGGAGATGGATCTGACACCACTGGAAACAGACTTCCAGGTGGTCTCTACCCGTACCTCCAGCCAGATGCGCAGTACCAATAACCGCGTCGAATCCTGGATCGATTATCACCTGACGCTATTCCCTCTCCGCGAGGGCCCGCTGGAAATCCCCGCCCTGCTCGTCGCCGGCTCCTACACCCAGGCCTTGTCGGTCAATGTGCTGCCGAAGACTCAGAACAGTGTTGTCGGACAAGACTTGTACATGGAGATGGTGGTCAACAAGCAAAGCGTCTACGTTCAGGAACAGCTTCTGTTCAGCCTTCGCCTCTATTACACGATCAACGGTATCCGCAATCCCATCTTCACCGACCTGGAATTGCCGGACACAGTGATCCAGATGATAGGGACGCCCAACCAGTACGAGAAGTTGGTGGAAGGCGTACGCTACGGTGTTTACGAAAAGCAGTACGCTATTTTCCCACAACGCAGCGGCGCTCTGGAGATACCCGACATCATGTTCAGAGGTGAGGTCACCGACGGTTCGAGCAACTATGTGTTCCGCAATCTGAATACCCGCACTATCACCTCCTTCTCGGAAGGCTTTGACATTGAAGTACGCGAGAAGCCGGCAGATTTCCCAGCAGATGCCACTTGGCTGCCCGCCAGTGAGCTGACCATCGATGAGAGCTGGGACAACGATTTCACCAATGTCCGCGTAGGCGATGCCGCTAGCCGCATCGTCACCATCAAGGCCTTTGGTTTGGATGGTGCGGCATTGCCGCCCCTGGAATTGCCAGTTATCGACACGGTTAATGTCTACCCGGAGAACCCGTCGATAGAGCGCACGTACGTCGATGGCAACATGGTCGGCAGCCGCATTGAGTCCAACCAGTTTCTGATGACCGAGACCGGAACCGTCCGCATCCCCGGCGTCACGATTGCCTGGTACGACACTGATACCGAGGAAATCAAGTACGCCACACTGGCAGACACCGCCATTCGCGTCGGCCCGGTACGGACTTCAGCGGACGAGCCACCACTGATGACCTTCGAGGAAGAGGATGAGCCGGTGTTCGGGGAGGCTTCCAGTCTGCAGGACGCAGATGAGAATTCTCTGGTGATAATGCCCTCCACTCCCCTTTGGGTCATTGCTCTGGCGGCCGCTCTGACAGCCCTGCTCGGCGTGCTCACGTATTTCGTCAGCAAGCGTCGTCCTGCCCAAAAAGTAGTCGCGAAAAAGCCGCCAGTGGTCAGCGCTCCCATGTATCGACAGGAGATCGCACCGGCTGCAGAGGCCGTTGCCTTCAAAGAACTGATCCGCGCCGGCGAACAGAACCATCTGCCTGCGTTGCGGCTCGCTTTGATCGGCTGGGGGCGTCAGTATTTCTCTGCACCCGACCTGCACAACCTGGATGATATGGCACAACGCACCGGCAATCCGGAGATTCACCGCGTCTGCCTGCGACTTCAGCAGGTCCTATACGGTCAGGAAGCCCCTTTGGGTGACCCGTTGAGAGCTGATATCAAGCACCTGTTGGCTCTGATCACGGAACTGCGCACCCAGCGCAACCGATCGCTGGCCACTGCGGCCAAGGAGCTGGAATATACCCTGCCACCACTGTACAAGGCATGAGCCTCAAATTGACCACGAACAAAGTCTCCGTCCGGGTCTATTCCACTGAATCAGGCCGTCTCTGTCCAGGTTGTGGACACACGGCCGTCGCCTGCCAGTGCAAGCGCCAGCAGGCAGGAATTCCGACCAAAGATGGAATCGTCAGGATTCGCCGCGAGACCAAGGGGCGCAATGGTAAAGCAGTAACATTGATAGATGGGTTGCCACTCGCGGCAGAAGAGCTCAACGCTCTCGCCAAAATCCTCAAGGCTCGCTGTGGCAGCGGCGGTACTGTGAAGGACGGTGTGATCGAAATTCAAGGCGATCACCGTGAACTTCTGCAACAACAACTTCAGCAAGGCGGCTACAAGGTCAAACTCGCCGGAGGTTGAATCCCTTAGCGTTGCCGACTGAACGTGGAGACAGCTACCAGCCCTGCCCGACGGGCGCGTGACAGCACACGCCGCCGTAGCGCCTGCAAAGCAAGAGTGAACTCCCTGCGCAACTGCTCGCTATCCGCTTCCGGAGTCGCATAACACAACTGCACATACATTCGCGTAACAGTCTGCATCGCGCTCGCCAGCTCCGGACGTTCGATACTCACCCTGGCACAATAGTCCATAGGGGCTTCGCTCTTGCGACGAGGTAGACCAGACGCTTCGAGATCAGCGGCCAGCGCCAGAAAACTGCGCGTCATCGGGTCGCGTCTTTGCCCTCGCCCTCCTCGCAGCAGGAAGTATGCTGCGACAGTAAAAATCAAGGCAGTCGACGTACTCAGCGCCAGCACCACGTAAGAACGGGCGTTCTCCCCAAACATCTCCTCGAGAAATGCCAGTTGCAGGTCCTCGTCGTAACTCACCACCCAGCGATTCCAGGCATAGTCGATGGCATCAAGACGCAGGCGCAGAGTATTTAGCCATTGAGTATCGCGAAAGCGCATCATTGAGAAACCCGCATCCTCCATGAAACCGGGCTGATCGGCAAACACGGCCTCTACTCCCTGACTGATGCGCTCAGGAGCTACGGCTCCTGTTGGGTCAAAACGCACCCAGCCCTCTCCCTCCAGCCAAACCTCTGCCCAGGCATGGGCATTGTACTGGTAGACCATGGTGTAATTCTCGAAGGGGTTGTATTCGCCCCCCTGATACCCGACCACGACTCGCGCGGGAATCCCGACCGCACGCAACAGATAGACAAAACTCCCGGCATAGTGGCCACAGAAACCTTCACGGGTCTCGAACAAAAAATCATCAATGCTTGATTCCCCGAGCAAGGGCGGACTCAACGTGTAGTAAAACGGCTGCTCCCGAAAGTGCCGCATGACACGATTGACATAGTCGCGCTCATCGGAAGAGGCTGCGCGCAGCTCCTGTGCCAGTGCGGCACTGCGTGTGTTGCTGTCATTCTGGGGTAGTTGCAGCGCGCGGGCGCGCAATGCCCCTGGAAGTTGCAGATCGACCTGATAGTCAGACCAGGAGCGAAGCTGGTATCGCATGCGCTGCGTAATCGGTTTCGCAGTGTGCAGGGAATAATTGCGATCCTGGACGATATCACCGGAGGCCACTGCGGCCAGTTGCATGCCGTAGACCCAGGTCTGCTGGGTAGGCTCCAGAATCACGTCGTAGTCCATCGGCTCTCCCAGTGCCACGCCGCGAAATTCGCTAGGGTAGCGTCGGATCATCCCATAGTCGAGCAGTGTGTTCCCCGCACGCCGCCAGGTCTGACCGTCAAAGAAATCCAGCACCAGCCCGCGCCAGTAGAGTCGCTCATGGGATGGCGCTTCCCCCTCGAAACTGACTCGGAAAGCCAGCTCGCCGGAACGTCCGAGACTGCTGATATCACCGGGGGTCATTTCGTCAGTGACGCCAGTCTTGGTCGATGAAACCGGCAGCGGCATTGTCCACAGCGGCCCGATCCTGGGGACCAGCACAAACAATATCAGCGTCAGAGGAATACTCTGCAGCACCAGCTGCACCGCCAGCAGGGAAGTGTCGGCAAAGTTGTTACGGGCATTGTCACGATTCAACGCTACTAGAGCACCGGTAGTCACCATGACCGACAGCAGGGCGTGCAGACCGGCCGGGATGGTCTGCGAATAGATGAACCCGATCATGATAAGGACATAAGCGAGAATTATGACTATCACAATGTCACGCTTGTGCTGCATCTCCAGCAGCTTGAACACCACCCCGAGAATTAGCAGACACACCGCCGCATCCAGACCGACACCCTGCGCCCGATACTGCAAGACGGTCAACGGTAGAGCAGTAAAGACGATCACCATCTTCACCAGTATGCCAGGGTAACTGACACGGCCCTGGAATATCAGCAGGCGCCAGCTCATGCAGGCTAGTGCCATCAAAAGTATCCAGGGGGGCAGTCGCAGTGCACCCGGCAGGATGACCAGCAGCAACGCTGCCAGCACCCAAAGCAGAGCAAGACTTGGAATCTGGTAATTGATGTCCATTATCCTGCCTCCCCGGAATTTCCTGCCGGATCCAGCTCCTGGGTCTGCTGCCACTGTGCCAGCGCACTCAACAGGCGGTTGCGATGCGCATCGCCTCTGCCGGGGGCAATCCGTACCCCAGGCATATTGAGACCATAGTCCACATCGCTGCGCGCCAGCTCCAGTACCCAGAAACAGAGGCGCGACAGGCGCGCCTCGGCATCGAGCCCAGCAAACATTTCCCAGTCCAGCATGAAGCGATCACCACTGCTGTCGACAAACTGTTTCACCTTCAGGCCTTGCCCTCGTGCGAGATTTTTCCAGGCCACCTGCTTCGGCGAATCCCCTGGCTGATAATTTCGCAGGCCATGAAAATCGTCGCCTCCAGGCTGGGTGCTCTGTCCTTTGCCGGAGCCGGCTGTGCTGTCGGCGCCCGGAAGTGGACCCGGCACGGGGGCTGGGTAGACCATGCAGCGCATGTCCAGATCGAGCATCGACCAGGCACGCCAGAGCCCGAGCGGAAAGCGCGTCTGCACTTTCAGTCGCGGCGCCTTAAGGACGCCTCTGCGACGCGTAGGCAGGTAGATATTGACGCGCTGCTGCTCGCCCTCGATAAGATCGGCCCGGCTGATCAGGCTCTTGGGAAAGCTGAGTTCCAGAGCCTCGTGCAGGCGCTCGGCATGGCGCTGCAGCAGGACAGTGAAACATGCATCCTCTCCAGCGAAGACAGCATCTCCACCCACGCCTTTGACCGCCAGATGGTGCAGATTGCGGAAGGTATGCAGAATACTCAGAATGAACAGGCTGACCATCAGAAACGCCAGTCCAAAGGCCAGACTAAGCACGTAATTGATGGCCGTGACGAAAATCAACGTGGTTGCGGCAACGTACAAGAGGCCATGGGTAGTGGGGAGGATGAAGATGTTGCGACGGTGCAGGGAGACACTGCTCACGGCAGGCACGTTTCTGGCGAGCCAGCGTTGAACTCGATTTGCAAACCAGAAATTGACTGCGCTGACAGGGCTCATGATCGGTTCAGAAAACATCGACCTCGCTGAGCAGGCGCTGGGCCAGTGCAGTGCCGGCGCGTCCTTCCCCGTTGCTGCCCGATCGCAATCGATGTTCGACCACGGCTGGCAACACCGCCTGCACATCCTCCGGAACAGCATGCTGACGCCCTTCCAGCAACGCCCAGGTGCGGGTGGCACGAACCACCGCGATGCCGCCGCGCGGTGAGAGTCCGAAATGGAATTCCTCGCTATCGCGGGTGCGTGCAATCAGGCGTTGAATATAGTCGAGCAGCTGGGGGCTGAGATGCACTGCGGCCGCCGCCTTGCGCAATTCGATTAGATCGTTCACATCAAGGTGCTGGCGCAGCAGTTCACCGCGATCCCGGACTCCCGCACTTTCCAGCAACTGGCGTTCAGCTCGCGGATCCGGATAGCCGATACCGATCCGCATCAGGAAGCGATCGAGCTGGGACTCCGGCAGTGGAAACGTTCCAGCCAGGCTGACCGGATTCTGGGTCGCAATTACAAAGAAAGGCGATGGCAGCCGCCGTGTTTCGCCCTCGACAGACACCTGTCCCTCTTCCATTGCCTCGAGTAGTGCACTCTGAGTCTTTGGTGTCGTGCGATTGATTTCGTCAGCCAGAATCAGCTGACGAAAGATTGGACCGGGATGGAAGTTGAAGCGGCCGGACTGCTGGTCGAAGATCGACACGCCGAGAATGTCGGCAGGCAGCAGATCACTGGTGAACTGGATGCGGCTGAAGTCCAGGCCGAACACGCGGGCCAAGGCGTGGGCCAGAGTCGTCTTACCCATGCCTGGCATATCTTCGATCAGCAGATGTCCGCCAGCGATCAGGCAGCACATGGCCAGCTTGATCTGCCGCTCCTTGCCCAGCAGCACAGTGCCAACTTCATCCACAGCCGCCTGAATTCTCTGCTCCATCGATTAAGTCCCCGGCTGTCGTTATCGGATGCTATTACCTGCCAGTCTGACTGATTTTGTGTTCCTCTGCCTTGCCAGCTGCTGCTTATTTGCTGGCGTTCTTGACCGCATCACTGCGGCTGTCTTCCAGTTTCTTCAGATAGGCAGCATCCACGTCACCGGTGACATACTTGCCATCAAAAACGGAACATTCAAAGCGATGAATGTTTGGGTTGCCTTCGGACGATGCCGCGATGAGATCCTCCAGGTCTTGGAAAATCAGCCAGTCGGCACCTATCAACTCCTGCACTTCTTCATCGGTTCGGCCATGGGCAATAAGCTCGCTGGCTGCCGGCATATCGATACCATAGACGTTGGGATAGCGCACGGCGGGTGCGGCAGAAGCAAAATAAACCTTGGCGGCACCGGCATCACGGGCCATCTGAATGATCTGGCGACAGGTCGTGCCGCGCACGATGGAGTCATCCACCAACAAGACCGTCTTGCCCCTGAACTCCAGATCGATGGCATTGAGTTTCTGACGCACGGACTTTTTGCGCTGACTCTGCCCGGGCATGATGAAGGTACGGCCGATATAGCGATTTTTGACGAAGCCCTCGCGATATTTCACCCCCAGGCGATTGGCCAGCTCCAGCGCCGAGGTTCGACTGGTGTCCGGAATCGGAATAACCACATCGATATCGTGTTCAGGACGCAGGCGCTTGACCTTGTCCGCCAGTTTTTCGCCCATGCGCAGACGTGCCTTGTAGACAGAGATTCCGTCCATCAACGAATCCGGGCGTGCGAAGTAAACGTGTTCGAAGATGCAAGGGGTGTATTCGGCGGGGCCAGCACAGACACGGGTGTGCAGATGGCCGTGCACATCCACATAGACCGCTTCTCCGGGTGCCACGTCGCGTATCAGCGTGAAACCCTGGGAATTCAGAGCGACACTTTCCGAAGCCAGCATGTACTCGGTGAAACCATTGCGTTCGCGCTTGCCGAACACCAGAGGGCGAATACCGTGCTTGTCACGGAAGCCCACAATGCCGTAGCCGCCCAGCATCACCAGGGCTGCGTAGCCACCACGACAGCGACGATGCACGCCGCGCACTGCAGTGAAAACGTCCTCGGCGGCGGGTTCCATCTTGGCCAGCTGCTGCAGCTCATGCGCAAAGACGTTGAGCAGGACTTCGGAATCAGAATCAGTATTGATATGACGCAGGTCTTCCTTGAACAGATCGCGGCTAAGCTCGGCGGAGTTGGTGAGCTTGCCGTTGTGGGCCAGGCTCAGGCCATAGGGAGAATTCACATAAAAAGGCTGTGCGAGTGACGGGCTGGAGCTGCCGGCCGTTGGGTAACGCACATGACCGATCCCCATATTACCAGCCAGACGCTCCATGTGCCGGGTACGAAATACATCCTTGACCAGTCCATTGTCTTTGCGCAGATTCAGTCGTCCCTTGTCACTGGTGGCGATGCCTGCCGCATCCTGCCCCCTGTGCTGCAACACCGTCAATGTGTCATATAAACAAACAGCAACATCAGATTTGCCAACGACACCTACTAAACCGCACATTCAGCACACTCCGTAAAGACTCGCAATTTGACAATCAAGGAACACAGGAACACAACAAATAAACCCAGCGACATGCTCTTCTACAGTGGCGGGAAGGTGGCCGGCAACGGCAGGTCGGTCACAAACATCCGTGACATTTCTATCAGCTCACCTCCAGAGGGAATGAAACGCGACGCCCGCCACCACGGTTCGGTGGCGAAGAAGCTGCCGCTTAAATAGACGAGCACCGTCACAATGACCACACCCCGGGCAATGCCGAACAATCCGCCCAACAGTCTGTCCGTGAGTTTAAGTCCGCTGATATTGATCAGCTTGGCTACCAGGTGATTGAGCAGCGCACCCAACAGGAGCGTCGCAATGAATAGCAATGCAAACGCAAACACCTGACGCATCGCAGCGCCGTCAATCCAATTACCCAGCATCGGTGCCAGATCCTGGCTGTAGACGCGGGCCAGCAGCAATGCCCCAATCCACGCCAGCAATGACAATACTTCCCTGACAAAGCCACGCCACAGACCGAAGATGCAGGAAACACCTGTAATCAACAAAATTGTCACATCTACCCAATGCATCAGAGCTTCACACTCCTATGTATGGGCCTTCGGGCTACGGACGGCTCAGGCAGAGCCCTGACTCTCATGGAGACACGAGTCTTCATAATTCCTCAATCTCGTAGCGCACAACGATACCCGAGAGTTGAAACTCATCGAACAATTGCCGCTGCAACTGCTGCACTGCGGCCCTATCAACACCCGGCCCCACAAACACAGCAGTCAGCGTTCCCTGATCTGAGGTGACTGCACGTGTATAAGCGCGATGCCCACGCTCCTGCAAGCGTTCCACCAGACTGCGGGCGTTCGCCTGACTGGAGAAAGACCCCAGGCGGACGCTCCAGCCCTCAGGCAGCCCTACGCTGTCTAGTTTTGGCGGTTCAATCTGCGCGGTGGCGACTGTCACGGTCGCCACCGGTGGCTGTTCGTTCACACTGGCTGATATAGCACTGCTATCAGAAGCGATTGCAGCGGTGCCGCCTGCAGTGACGGCAGGTTCAACGATCGGTGCTTCGATCTGAAGTGGCGTTGTGGAAGAAGTGTCCAGACGAATTGCATCAGTATCGGCAATCACCACGGGGCGATCGGGCACGATACTGGGAGGTTTTGGAAAGGCGACGGGTTGAGGAATACGACTCTCCAGCGGCAGGTCGTAACTGCCCTGGCCATCAAACAGCGCCGATAGCAGAATACCGGCGGCGGCTACAATCACCAGACTGCCCACAATTCTCTGTTTAGTATTCTGATCCAAGCCAGTGATGCCCCTGTGTGCAGTCCGTCAGCGGATTTGAGTCCTCGACGTCCATTATGAATTTTTCCCTGTATTCGCGACGTACTTCAACACATCGGCTACTGTGCCAAACGACCCGGTCACCAGTACCAGATCATCACCGTTCGCATCCCCGCATGCCTGGGTATAAGCAGCAGCAACGGTTGCGTAAGGGCCTCTGACATTGGCGCCTGCATTGCCCAGTCGATCATGCAGGCTCTGTGCATCCAGGCAGCGGGGTTGCGCGAATGCCGCAATATACCAAATGTCGACCGCAGATTCTAAGACGCCGTAAAAGCCGGCCTGATCCTTGTCAGCCATCATCGCCAGAACTGCCAGAACCCTGCCTTTCAACTCTCCCGTCGCCCGCAGCTCAGCAATCTTTTCTGCCAACAGACTGCCGGCGTGCGGATTGTGGGCCACATCGACTCGAACCGCCACATCGGAGTGAGGATCCCGGAGCGCCTGAAAACGTCCTTGGAGCGTTACTGTTCGCAGGCCTATCTCGATGGCGTCGCGCGACACCGACAATGGTTGCAGAGCAATGGCCTGCAGGACAGTAGCAGCATTAACCACGTCCAGAGGCGGCCTTGGCAACACCGGCAGGGACAGCTTGTGACCCAGCCTGTCCAGGCCCCACCAGTCCCAGTCTGCAGCCCGAACGGAGAATCCGAATTCCTTGCCCTGCATGAGCAAGGGTGCACCTAGTCGCTCAGCATGCTGCACAATGCTCTGCGGGGTATCTGCATCGCCACTGACGGCAAGTACTCCAGCCCGAAAAATGCCCGCCTTCTCACGACCTATATCTTCACGGTTGTCGCCTAGCCAGTCTTGATGATCCAGGCCGATGCTGGTGACAATTGCCAGATCGGGATCGATCATGTTCACCGCATCCAAGCGGCCGCCCAGCCCTACCTCCAGCACGGCAACATCCAGTGCCGCCTGCTCCATCAGCAGCAGTCCTGCCAGAGTGCTGAACTCGAAATAGGTCAGTGAAATCTCACCACGACGCGCCTCGATCAAGGCGAAGCAGTCGCACAGTTGCAGATCGCTCGCCATGTCTCCGCGAATGCGGATGCGCTCGTTGAACTCCAGCAGATGCGGAGAGGTATAGGTCCCGACACGGTAACCTGCCGCGCTCAGAATGGCATCCAGCATGGCGACCGTGGAGCCTTTGCCGTTGGTGCCAGCGACTGTAATGACTACGGGCGCCGGTCTGGTCAGACCGAGTCTGGCTGCCACAGCTTTTACGCGCTGCAGGCCTAGATCAATCTCGTTGGGATGCAAGGCCTGAATAGTGTCAAGCCACTGGGACAAATTCACGCTGAAAGCCTACCCGAACAGGCCCGGCCTGGTCTCGAATTGGCCTTAATGCGGCTGTAAAAAATCAATGGCGGGCGCTCAACGATTGGTAAGTTTAGCTGCCAGCGAGGCTATGCGCTCCCGCATATCCTTGCGATGCACGATCATATCGATGGCGCCATGTTCCAGCAGGAATTCACTGCGTTGGAAGCCTTCCGGAAGTTTCACGCGTACCGTCTGACGAATCACGTCCGGGCCTGTAAACCCTACCAGAGCATTGGGTTCAGCAATATTGATATCACCCAGCATGGCAAGACTGGCAGACACGCCGCCATAAACAGGGTCCACCAGCACAGAGATATAGGGATAGCCGCTTTCGCGAAGTCTTGCCAGCGCAGCAGAAGTCTTGGCCATCTGCATGAGGGAGATCAACGCTTCCTGCATGCGGGCACCGCCACTGGTGGAGAAGCAGACAAGTGGCAGTTTGTTGGCGATACACGTGTTGACTGCCCGCGTGAATTTCTCCCCGACCACGGCGCCCATTGAGCCGCCGATGAAACCGAATTCGAAGGCCGCCACCACCATTTCCAAGCCGTTCACGCGCCCCTGCACCACGATCAGCGCATCTTTCTCGCCGGTACTCTTCTGGGCGGCAGAAAGACGATCCTTGTATTTCTTCAGATCACGAAATTTGAGCAGGTCTACCGGCTCCATGTCCTTGTTGAGCTCCACCTGCCCATCCGGGTCCAGGAACAACTCGATTCGGCGTCTGGCGGTGATACGCAGGTGGTGATCACACTTCGGGCACACCTCCAGATTACGCTCCAGATCAGGCCTGTACAGAACTGCTTCACAACGTGGGCACTTTTTCCAAAGCCCCTCAGGCACACTAGCGCGTTGCTTGGTGGTCGTCGTATCAGCACTGCTGCGAATGGAAGGGAGGATTTTGTTAATCCAGCTCATAGCACGTTCCTGTTAAATTGGGATGCCTACAATCGGCACTAATTTATTTCAATCAAATAATTACGAATAAATTTTTCAGTTGTTCAGCGATTTGCTGATGGCCGCAATTACCGCGACGGCGTCATCCAGCTGAGCGCCGGAACAGGAGCCTTGTGATGGCAGCAGACCGATCCTCTCCACCACAGCGCTGCCCACTATAACACCGTCACTGATGGCCGCCATTTCACTCGCGGATTGAGCATCCTTGATGCCGAAACCGACCACGATCGGAAGATTGGTAATAGCGCGCAGGCGGGTAATCTTGTCACGAATCTCGCTCTTGTCACCAATGGCGGCGCCCGTCACTCCTTTCAGGGAAACGTAATACAGGTAACCACTGGAGTTTGCGCAGATAGCCGCAGTACGGTCCTCTGTGGTGGTTGGCGCAATCAGAAAAATGGTATCGATCCCGCGTGGACGCACGGCACTGAACAACTCTTCACACTCATAAGCAGGCAGATCCACGATCAGTACACCATCCACATCAGCGGCGCTTGCCGCGGCTGCGAACGGCTCATAGCCCATGATCTCGATCGGGTTGAGGTAGCCCATCAACACCACCGGGGTCTGTTTATCAGTGCGCCGGAACTCACTCACCATGGCCAGTACGTCGATCAGGGACGTCCTTTGACGCAATGCCCGCTCAGCGCCCAGTTGAATGACGGTGCCATCGGACGACGGGTCACTGAACGGAATGCCCAGCTCAATTATATGGGCGCCGGCACGCACCAGGGCGTGCATGAGGGGCACGGTAAGTCCTCTCTGTGGATCACCCGCCACCAGATAAGGAATAACCAGCTTCTTGTTCTGCGCCTTCAACCCGGCAATGGTCTGACTGATACGGCTCATGAGTTTCTGACCTTAGTTTCTGCAGCAATAATGATTGCCTGTGTAGGGTTGCCTGTCTTTAAATCGTAATGCCATCAATGGCGGCGACTGTGTCGATATCTTTGTCACCACGCCCGGAAAGATTCACCACGACGAATTGATCAGGCGACATGCCAGCGGCCAGTTTGCAGGCGCAGGCAACAGCGTGACTGGATTCGATCGCCGGAATGATTCCCTCCAGTCTCGTCAATTCCCTGAAAGACGCGAGCGCCTCCTTGTCGTTGACCGGCACGTAGGTCACGCGTCCGATGTCCTTCAACCAAGCGTGCTCGGGGCCGACACCAGGGTAATCCAGTCCTGCGGACACGGAATGGGTTTCGAGGATCTGTCCCGCATCATCGGTCATCAGATAGGTCCTGTTGCCATGCAGGACGCCGGGGCGTCCTGCGGTCAGAGATGCCGCATGACGGCCAGTCTCTAAGCCCTCACCGCCGGCTTCCGCACCGTACATGGCGACGCCTTCGTCACGAAGGAAGGGATGAAACAGCCCAATGGCATTAGAGCCGCCACCCACACATGCCACCAGCGCGTCGGGCAGACGTCCATACTCTTCCAGCGACTGAGCGCGGGCCTCACGACCGATGATAGACTGGAAGTCGCGCACCATCATGGGGTAGGGATGCGGCCCTGCCGCAGTGCCGATGATGTAATAGGTGTTATCGACATTGGCTGCCCAGTCGCGCAGCGCCTCGTTGAGCGCATCTTTTAAAGTCCGCGATCCGGATTCCACGGAAATCACGTTGGCTCCAAGCAGTTTCATGCGGTAAACGTTGGCAGACTGCCGCTTGATGTCTTCCGCCCCCATGTACACATGACACTCCAGCCCAAGACGCGCCGCCACCGTGGCGCTGGCAACGCCATGCTGTCCTGCGCCGGTTTCCGCGATGATACGCGGCTTGCCCATGAACTTGGCAATTAGTGCGTGGCCAATTGTACTGTTGATCTTGTGCGCGCCGGTGTGGTTTAGGTCCTCACGCTTGAGAATAATTCTGGCACCGCCGTAGCGCGCCGTAAGGCGCTCCGCGAAATACAGGGGGGACGGCCGCCCCACGTAATGCTTGAGATCCCTGTCGTACTCGGCCCAGAAGGCAGGATCTTTGGAGAGCTTCCTATAGATCCGGTCGAGCTCCTCGACTGCTGCGACTAATGTCTCACCGACAAATGCACCACCATAGCGCCCAAAGTGGCCGTGCAGGTCGGGGCCGCTGAATTGATCGTTCGGCTGATTGGTATCTAAACTGCTGACTATATCCACGCTTGGAGACTTTGATCCTGAAAACTTAGACACTGTACACCTCATTGAAAAAACTACTCATTCGCTCCCTACTCTTGAGCCCTGGCTCCGACTCAACCCCACTGCTGACATCAACCGCATAGGGGGCTACCAGACGAATGGCCTCGGCAACATTGGCCGCCGACAGCCCTCCTGCCAACACAATCTTCACACCCGCTTCCTCGACACAGTGCCGTGCAATGCGCCAATCAAAAGCGCTACCGGTTCCACCGGCAAAATGTTTGTCATAACTGTCGAGAAGTATTGCGGAACTTGTTGAATATTTGGAAATTTCTTTCAAAACATCAAGCTCTGGTCGCACTCGAATGGCCTTCATGTAAGGCACCGCGAATGACGCGCAGAACTCTGCTGACTCTTCACCATGAAACTGCAGACAATCCAGATGCACCTGCTGCAATACCGCTCTCACTTCACCCTCTGTCGGATTCACGAAGAGGCCAACCCTGCTCACGAAAACTGGCATTGCCTGACTGATCTTGTGAGCCTGCGCTGCGGTGACTGCTCTGGCACTTCTGCCGTAAAAAACCAGACCAATCCCGTCGGCACCACAGTCGACAGCCTGCAGGGCATCCTCAGGACTCGTAAGCCCACAAATCTTAACTCGGGTTCTTGGCAACATGGCAGTAGGTGTCATGAACAGGTGTCTGCAAAAGCAAAGGATTCTACCAAAGTTCCATGGCGGAGCCTACGTAAAAGGCTGTAAAAAAGCAGGGCCTGCCGGCTCAACTGGCAGTCCGAAGTGATCGGGGTATCTCACTGCCACGAGATAGAGCCCAAACGGGCGTGCAGTGATCGCGGCAAGTTTGCGGTCCTTCTTCTCAAGAACTTCGCGAGCCCAATCCGGAGACCGCTTGCCGCTGCCAATTTCCATCAAAACTCCGGCAATATTTCTCACCATATGCTGCAAAAAAGCATTCGCTTCTATATCCAGTACGATGAAGCGATGGTGCCGGTGAACCTGCAGCCGCATGACCTCGCGGAATGGTGTTTTTGACTGACAGCCGGTTGCGCGGAATGACGTGAAGTCATGCTCGCCGAGCAGGTGCTGGCCGGCCTCATGCATACGCTCAATATCCAGAGTCAATCGGGTGTGGGTCAGCTGACGGGAAAGGATGGCGGGTTCGACAGCACTATCGAGAATCACATAGTGGTAGCGCCTCGACTGCGCCGAGAAGCGGGCGTGAAAATCATCGTTGACAGAGCGCGCCCAGCGCACTCGCACTGAAGGAGGAAGCAGGCTGTTGGTGCCGCGCAGCCAGGCCTGCTCACCTCTATCAATCTGGCAATCGAAGTGCACTACTTGCGCGGTTGCATGTACACCGGTATCGGTACGACCGGCGCACACCAGGCCTACGGGGTGTGCGGATATACCCGCCAATGCTTTTTCGAGGGAAGACTGTACGGTTGGCATGACAGGGTCGCCCTGCCGCTGCCAGCCGTGAAAGGCGGCGCCATCATATTCGACACCGAGAGCAACACGGTGCAAGAGGGGTTTGTCGTTACTCAAGGAAAGGACTCAGATTTTCGCAAGCAGACGTCGCGCATCCTTGACCTGGTCTTCGTTACCTTCGTTGACCACTTCTTCGAGTATCTCACGGGCGCCTTCATAGTCGCCCATTTCATAGTAAGCCTGCGCCAGATCGAGCTTGGTGGCAGCCTCGTCGGTATCAGCGAAAAATTCCAGTGTATCGCCATCATCCTCAGTGTCGTCAGACTCATCAGCCGGTTTGTCTGTAAGCAGGCTGTCATCAACAAACTGCAGGTCAGCAAACTGATCGTCGCTGTTGGAATTATGCTCGAGACTTTCTTTTTCAGCACTTTCTTCTTCAATGCTCCCTTTTTCAACCTCATCAAGAGCGAACTGACTTGAGTCGAATTTGAAATCCAAGTCATCCGTTGCTTCAGCTGAAGCGGCGGCTTTGTGGTCTTCATTTTCCAGCACCGCAAAGTCGAATTCGATGCTGTGCTCGGGGTCATCCTCGCCTGCCGTTGGATCCACTGTTATGGTCGCAGTCGCGATTCCGACGTCACTCGACATCGGAGTCTCGTCTACAATGTAACCGGAGCGGACTAGATCATTATCCACCGAAGATGCCGCCTCCATATCCAGCGCTAATTCCATGTCGTCCGTGGCGTCGAACTCATCCAGGAAAGCGCCTTCTCCCGCCTCAAGAATTTCATCATCGATCTCGCCACGCAGTTGCGCTTTCAATTCCGCAACTCGCGGTGCAACAGTGCCATCACCCAGATCCAGTAATTCCGTCTCCTGCAACTTGAAACCGATGACGTCATGTCTGGCCACGCAAATCTCAAGCAGCTTCAGGCGCAGATCTGCTCTTCCTGGCTCCGCAACGATAGCGTCCTGCAGCAGACTCACAGCCTCGTCGTAGCGTTCGTATGCCAACAATGCATCAACTTCCTCAAGCAATTCTCCCACCGCAGTCACATGGATAGCACCGGCGGCGGTGTTTTCAGACAGTCCATCTACATCAGACTCTGCCAGATTGAATATTTCATGCAGATCCGGATCGATCACTGGCACTACAGGTTTATCGGATCTAATTGCTGCAGCCGCAGCTGACAGTGACGCCGCTGAAGCAGGAACAGCGTCGTGCAGTTCCTTGAGATCGTGAAAGTCTTCCAGCTCTGCTGCCTTGTTGCGACGCCGCAGCATATACACAATTATCAGGATCAACAGGGCTACCACGGCCAGCAACGCGTAGGTATTGGCGATCAGCGTATCAAGCACCGTCTGGATAAAGCTCTTTGGAGGAGCCATGGTGATTACGGGTGGAGGATCTACTGGCTCTGCGGCGGCAGGCGCCTGGGCCAGAGACTGTTGCAACTGGGCCAGTTCCAGATCGCGCAGGCGAATGATTTCCTGGGCAGACGCAATCTGCTCTTCAAGCAGGTTCAGACGTGCCAGCAATTCGGCATTCTGACGAGCCACCCGGTCCGCCTCTTCGAGTTGTACGGCCAGTTCGTTCTCAAGAGCGATTATGCGTGCACCCAGTTCGGCATTCTGCCCGCCAGACGCCGACCGTGTCGCCGGTTCTGCATTGTCCACGCTGACAACACTCAATTCGCCACGTCTGCCGGAGGCGTCTGCTGGAACTTGTGTCGGGGCGGCGGAAATCGGCTGAGAACTCAAGGGAACATTGCGTCTATTATTGAACAGTTGATTCTGACGTGAGACCTCGCTCATGGCCTCACGTGAGCTCAACGCCCTGATCTGCTCGATATCAGGAATGCGCAGCACCTGCCCGCGACGCACTATGTTGATATTGTCGGCTATGAAAGACTCGCTGTTAAGTCGCTGCAGTGCCAGCATGGTCTGTTGAATGGAGACAGAACTGTCCGGACGCACCTGCATGGCGACATCCCAAAGGGTATCATCAGCCCCGATCGTGACTGTTTCGTTGGATTCCGCAGCGCCATTGACGCCAGCATTGGCCAGCGGAGTAGGCGCTCCAGTCTGCGCAGGACTCGGCGCTTGCGGTTGTGCTGCCGCATCAATTGGGGCTGGTGCCGCCAGTACGCCTGCCGCTGGCTGCGTGGTCGTAGATGAATCAGGGCTCGTAGTCAGAGCACTGTCGACAACCGGCTCTGAAGCGGGATCTGCTGGGGCTGCCAGACGCATTGCAGGTGTTGCTGCCGAAGTTGCCGATGAACTCGAAGATTGCGAATCAAACTGCTGATTTGACGCGTAATTATTCTTAACTTCCTGCACAGGCTGCTGTATCGCCACGGCATTCGCATTGCTGGCAAAAGCGGGCAGATCGAGCAGAACAGTATGCTCACTCAGCAGACGACCACTGGGCCAGCTGGTTTCCAGAACAAAACTGAGATAGGGCTCGCGCACAGGATCAGCGGTCGTCATATGCACAAAGGCGTCAGCACCGGCAGCTTCGACCTCGAAGCGGATGTCTCGCAGGAAGCTCTCCATTTCAATGGAGAAACGCTCAAAGTCGTTCTCGGAAGCAAGCTGTACGGTAATCTGATCGAGGCTTACACCACCGAGTTGCCGCAACTCGATACTGGCGGCTAGAGGCTGATTCAGGGCAGAGTCGATAGTGATCTCACCCAACCCCAGAGCTTTAGCATGCGCAGCAGCAAATAGAACCACCGAGGTAAAAATCACCACCAGCTTTCTTACCATAATCCATTCCTTTTAAATGGCCTTCTCCGCAGTCACGCCCTGAATCCACCATCCGGAAAGGGGAGACGCTGCGCAATTTCACGAGAGTCTTGCCATCGGAGGGCGGCAAAACTCTCAGAAATACGCTTCAATATTGCTCGCAAGTATTCATTATAAATAGTCTTTTATCAACACTTCGGCAATCTGGATAGAGTTCAGCGCAGCACCCTTGCGCACGTTGTCCGATACTACCCACATATTCATCCCATTTGGGTGGGAGATATCTGCGCGGATACGACCGACCAGAACAGGATCCTTGCCTGCAGAGTCACCCACCGGAGTCGGATACCCACCGGGCTTATGCTCGTCCATCAGAACGACACCAGGAGCATTCGCCAGCAGCGCCCGGACCTCGTCTACTGTTATGGGAGTACGCGTCTCGAAGTGTATGGCCTCAGAGTGCGAATAGAACACCGGCACACGCACGCAGGTGGCATTCACCTGCACGCTGTCATCTCCGAGGATCTTCTTGGTCTCCCAGACCATTTTCATCTCCTCTTTGGTATAGCCGTTGTCCATGAATACGTCAATCTGCGGCAGCACATTGAAGGCGATTTGCTTGGGATACACGTTGCAAGTCACCTGACGACCGTTGAGCAAGTCCGCAGTCTGCTTGGCCAGTTCTTCAATCGCCTCTTTCCCGGTACCGGAAACCGCTTGGTAGGTCGCGACATTGATGCGGGTAATCCCCACTTTGTCGTGAATAGGCTTCAGAGCGACCAGCATCTGGATTGTTGAACAGTTCGGGTTCGCGATAATGTTGCGATTGGTGTACTCGGCAATCTTGTGCGGGTTCACTTCAGGCACCACCAAAGGAATATCGTCCTCATAGCGGAAATGGGAGGTGTTGTCGATCACGATGCAACCTGCCCTGCCGGCCTTCTCTGCATACTCGGCGGACACGCTGCCGCCAGCGGAGAACAGCCCGATCTGAGCCTGGCTGAAGTCGAAATCTGCCAGATTCAAGACGGTGATGGGCTTGCCCTTGAACATGACTTTACTGCCTGCCGATCTCTCACTCGCCAGAGGAAATAGCTGACCGACCGGAAATTTTCTCTCCTCCAAAATATTGATCAGCGCCTCACCAACTGCGCCTGTTGCGCCCACTACCGCTACATTAAAAGTCTTCATTTCTGTCTTCCCATTCATATTCATTTATCTGTTGTCTTGATTTTCGGTTCGATCAAACCCCGAAGTACCAAGGCGACGCTTCCTTCCAGCGTTTTTCGAATGCAGTGATGTCGCCCGCGTCCTTCAACGTGAGCCCGATATCATCCAGGCCATTGAGCAGGCAATACTTGCGGAAACTGTCGACATTGAAGGCGATCGTAGTGCCGGACGGACGGATGATGATCTGTTTTTCCAGATCAACCGTCAGTGCATAGCCCTCCTGCGATTCCACTTCGACGAACATTTCGTCGACAGACTTCCTATCAATAACAATAGGTAATATTCCATTTTTAAAGCAGTTATTGAAAAATATGTCCGCATAACTCGGTGCGATGATGATACGAAAACCGTAATCATCGAGTGCCCAAGGCGCGTGTTCACGGCTGGAACCACAACCGAAGTTTTCGCGGGCCAACAGCACCGAGGCACCTTTATAGCGAGGCTGGTTCATCACGAAGTTTGTGTTCAGTGGACGACCACTGTTATCACGACCCGGCTCACCCTTGTCCAGGTAACGATGCTCATCGAACAGATTCACACCAAAACCACTGCGCTTGATGGATTTCAGAAACTGCTTCGGGATGATGAAATCGGTATCGACATTCGCCCTGTCCAGAGGCATCACCAAACCGGACTGCATTGTAAATTTTCTCATCTTCTATACTCAGTATTCGTTTAATTTCAATTAAATACGAACTAACCACAAACTCATCTATTAAGATTGAGCAGGATGTCCCGGACGTCTACAAAGTGGCCATGCACCGCTGCAGCCGCTGCCATGGCCGGGCTCACTAGGTGGGTGCGCCCACCGAACCCTTGCCTGCCTTCGAAGTTGCGGTTGGAAGTCGAGGCGCAGTGCTTACCGGCACCCAACTGGTCGGCGTTCATCGCCAGACACATGGAGCACCCGGGCTCACGCCATTCCAGCCCTGCATCGATGAAAATCTTGTCGAGCCCTTCGGCTTCTGCCTGCTTCTTGACCAGTCCCGAACCGGGGACCACCAGCGCCATCTCGATATTGGCGGCAATTTTGCGGCCCTTGACCACGGCCGCTGCAGCACGCAGATCTTCAATTCGGGAATTGGTGCACGATCCGATGAAGATGCAGTCCAGTTTGATGTCGGTTATACGGGTACCAGGCGTCAACCCCATGTACTTCAACGCTTGACGCATGTTATCGCGGCGGCTTGGGTCTGTTTCCTTTTCCGGATCAGGTACTTCACCGGTAATCGGTGCCACCATTTCCGGTGAAGTTCCCCAGGTGACCTGCGGAATGATGTCAGCGGCATCCATTACTACTACCCTATCGAAATGCGCATCGGCATCGCTAATCAGGCCGCGCCAAGCGGCGGCGGCGCACTCCCACATATCGCCTTTCGGAGCAAAGGGTCGACCCTTGATGTAATCCAGCGTGGTCTGGTCCACTGCGATCAGACCAGCGCGGGCACCCGCCTCAATCGCCATGTTGCATACAGTCATGCGGCCTTCAACACTCAAAGAACGGATAGCTTCACCACCGAACTCAATCGTATAACCGGTGCCGCCGGCAGTGCCGATGTCACCGATAATGGCCAGCACGATATCCTTGGCGGTGACCCCTGGATTCAGGCGGCCATCGACACGGATGAGCATGTTCTTCATCTTAGTCTGCAGCAGGCACTGGGTCGCCATAACGTGCTCGACCTCAGAAGTACCGATGCCGTGGGCCAGCGCGCCCAACGCACCGTGGGTGGAAGTGTGCGAATCGCCACAGACGATGGTCATGCCCGGCAGTGTCGCGCCCTGCTCTGGTCCGACGACATGCACAATGCCTTGCCTAATGTCATTCATGTCCAGTTCGAAAATGCCGAATTCGCGACAGTTGTCATCAAGAGTCGTGACTTGAATTCGGGAAATTGGATCGCGAATACCTTCCAGGCCCTGACTGCGTTCTGCCTTGGTTGTGGGAATGTTGTGGTCAGGGGTCGCAAAATTGGACTCCGCACGCCATGGACGTCGGCCAGCCAGACGCAAACCGTCAAAGGCCTGCGGTGAGGTCACTTCGTGAATCAGCTGGCGGTCGATGTATATAAGCGCAGTGCCGTCGTCACGCTGTTTGACCAGATGAGAGTCCCAGAGTTTGTCGTACAAGGTTTTACCAGTCATAAGAAATTACCACTTGAACAGTCGCGATATTAGGTAGGAAAACTATACTCGCCCGCTTTGCATAACCAAAATGAAACTATTTTATCTATCGTATAAAAGTGAGTGATTGAAAACTTCAGCCGTGGGCAGTTCCAATCACTGGCGTTTCCGATAGCACACCATAGTTCTGTCCGCGGTGACGCAACAGGTGATCCATCAGTACGATGGCCATCATCGCTTCAGCAATGGGTGTCGCTCGGATGCCGACACAGGGATCATGACGACCTGTGGTAACCACTTCGGTCGGATTGCCACGGATATCGATGGAACGACCTGGAATACGCAGGCTGGAAGTCGGTTTCAGCGCAATACTGGCCAGAATATCCTGCCCCGAGGAGATACCACCGAGCACACCACCAGAGTGATTAGAGAGGAAACCTGCGGGTGTCATCTCGTCGCGATGCTCCGTGCCCTTCTGTTCGATGCACGCAAAACCGGCGCCAATTTCCACCCCTTTCACTGCATTGATACTCATCAATGCATGGGCAATGTCGGCATCCAATCGATCGAAAACCGGTTCACCGAGTCCGACGGGTACGCCCGTAGCAACGACATTGATGCGAGCGCCTATCGAGTTGCCCTCCTTGTTCAATGCCGCCATGTAGGCTTCCATCTCAGGCACTTTGCTTGCATCCGGACAGAAGAAGGGATTTCGGTCCACTTCGTCCCATTCGAAGGCGTCAATGCGGATTGGTCCAAGCTGGCTCATGTAGCCGCGCACCTGCATGCCAAACTGTTCAAAAAGATACTTCTTCGCGATTGCACCGGCAGCCACTCGCATCGCAGTCTCACGGGCCGACGAGCGTCCCCCGCCACGATAATCACGAATGCCGAATTTTTGCTGGTAGGTATAGTCAGCATGGGCAGGACGAAACTGATCCTTGATCTTGCCATAGTCCTTAGAGCGCTGGTCTGTGTTTTCGATCAGCAAGCCTATCGGGGTACCCGTGGTACGGCCTTCGAAAACACCCGAGAGGATTCGTACCTGATCCGCTTCCTGGCGCTGCGTGGTGAAGCGTGACGTGCCCGGTTTGCGGCGATCCAGATCACGCTGCAGATCCTCTTCTGTCAGCAGCATTCCGGGAGGACAGCCATCGACGATGCAACCCAGCGCGACGCCGTGACTTTCACCAAAGCTGGTGACCGTAAATAGCTTGCCTATCGAGTTTCCGGACATCGCTCAATCCTGTGGCTGTCTGCACGCCTTGAACATTCGGGGAATCTTTCTGTGGCCCCGGTTTACGGTCGCAACTGGCATCCGTAAGGGGCGGCGAATTGTACACCAAAGCATTTCTGGTTACGAATCTGCACACTTTTAAGCCTGTGAATACATTTTTCAGACCAATTGCGCATGAACCTCTCGCAACTGGCGAGCTGTCAGCATGCAAACTCCTTCACCACCGTTGGCAAATTCCAGCCAGAGAAACGGGACCTGCGGGAGCCGCGCCGCCAATGCCTCCCACGAATGGCCCACCTCCATCACCAGAATCCCATCGCTGGTCAGGTAATTCGGTGCCTCGCGGAGAATCTGCAGCGGTATCTTCAACCCCTCCTCCTCTGATACCAGCCCCAACTCCGGCTCATGCCGATACTCCTGCGGCAAAGCATCAACCTCCTCCTTGGAAACATACGGAGGATTGGTGACTATCAGATCGTAGGTTCCCTGTACCCCATTGAAGAGATCCGAATGAATAACACAGATGCGATCCTGTGAGTCATGTCTCGCTGCATTCTCAGATGCAAGGGTCAACGCTCCCAGGGAAATGTCTGCCAGATCAACAAATGTATCGGGGAACGCGAGAGCACAAGCAATACCTATGCAACCACTGCCTGTGCACAGGTCGAGAATCCTGTGCGGCTGGGCAGGCAAAAGCCCCGCAAATTGCTCCAGAATAAGTTCAGCGATTGGCGAGCGGGGAATCAACACGCGACTGTCTACTTTGAACGGCAGACCGGCAAACCATGCCTCACCGACCAGATAGGCAACCGGCACATATTCCTCTATGCGGCGCCGCGCCAGTGATTCGACCAGACTCACTTCCTTCTGAGTCACAGGACGAGACATGATGGTGTCGTCTTCCTCAAAGGACAGGCCTAAGGCGCAGAACACCAGATAGACTGCCTCATCCCAGGAATTGTCAGTCCCGTGTCCGTAAAACAGGTCAGCCTCTTCAAATTGCTGACTCAACTTTTCCAGACAGTCCTCCAGAGTCATCCCCGCTCCATACTTCAAACCCATCACCTTATGCCTCTTCATGTCCGTCGCACGGCAGGCATCCCCCGGCTTCGAAAAAATTACTTTACCGCGCACCACCCGATATCGTACGGTAAGCGCCCAATCAATACTCAGGAATTACCCGCTGACTCATGACGCCTACTATGGAAAATGCCTATCGGGAGATCATTACCGCCATTGGTGAGGATCTCACTCGTCCAGGTCTTGCAGACACCCCAAGGCGCGCTGCCAAGGCCATGGAATTCCTCATGCGCGGCTATCGCCAGAATATCGACGAAGTGATCAACGATGCCCTGTTCCCATCAACTTCCGATGAAATGGTGATCGTCAAGAACATCGAATTGTACTCGATGTGCGAACACCACATGCTGCCGTTCATAGGTAAATGCCATGTCGCCTATATTCCCCGTGGCAAGGTAATCGGTCTGTCCAAGATTGCGCGCATCGTCGACATGTTTGCCAGGCGCATGCAGATTCAGGAAAATCTGACCAAAGAAATCGCCGAAACCATCATCAGCAAGACGGGGGCGACTGGAGCAGGGGTAATCATCGAAGCACAGCACATGTGCATGATGATGCGTGGCGTAGAAAAGCAGAACTCGGTAATGACGACGTCCTGCATGCTGGGTGCATTCCGTAACAGCCAAAGCACCCGGAATGAATTTCTTTCACTTATCAGTAAGTAAGATCAATAACCAGTTCTTTTACCTTAGTAATTATTGAAGTACCAGTTCGATGCGCTCGGCACAGGAACTGCCGCTGCAGGCGGGTGCCAGCGGCCCCAGGCCCTGCGCACTGAGTCGTTCGGCGGCTATGCCTGCTGCGGCAAGGCGCGAGACAATCAGAGCGGCACGATATCGTGATCGTTCCAGCAAGGCCTCCAGTTCCGCCGGAGCGCGCAGATGCGCAACAACATACACACGTATCTGCAGATTCGCTTGCAGGGTGTCAATCAACAGTTCAATTCCTGCTGCATTCAGCAGCTGATCTCTCTCATCAAACGTTAATCCCGGCACTATGACGCTGCCATCCTGATGCAATCCTTCCAGTAAAGCGGCGGGAGTTGCCGCCACCAATTGCTCCGAGCTGTCACCTGGCAATTCGAGTATATCCAGATGGGCGTAGACACTGCGGTTGCCGCGCGTTATGACATAGAGGGCGGCGTAAATGCCCGCCCCGGCCGATGCAGCAACGGAGGTACTCGCTAGATAGAACTGATCAGTCTCCGGGCCATACAGAATTCGGTTCGCAAAGATGTCATTAGCCCAGAAATTACTGCTACCGCACGATCGTCCCTGACAGCGGAACAATTCGGCGCCTCCGCCTGCCAGCAATTGCGTGGAAAGCTGCTCAAAAACGTCAGCTCCGGAGTAACCAGAGGGAATCGCATAGGTGATACGGGTCAGTATCCCCTGTATCCGTTCTTCTCGACCTGAAGTGACACGCCCATTGGCCCGCTGCAGGCGTCCGAGTGCCAGACTGTACTGAGTGTCAGCGCTGGAACGGTAGTCGACGATGTGCGAGCCAGGAAAACGGCTGATACCTGGGAAATCCCCGGAGCCAAACACGTCCGCACCGCCCTGCGACCAGGCATTGGCCTGCAGCAGCACGGCAAGCAGAATAGTCAGTAATCCGCGCAGCATCATCGCCATAACAAGAGCTCAGGACTCCTCAGAGTCTGCCGGTGTCTGCGTGGCATCCGTTTTCCTGGTGGCGCGCTTGCGGGGCTTCCTTGCCGGTGTCGAGACGACGTCCGCAGAGGCGCTGTCACTTTCGCTTACCCACACTTCCACGCCCATGTCGTCGGCATCCACCCCAGCGTCTGATTCTGAATTAACTGTGGCGGCATCCGGGTAGGCAGAAAAAGGAAAGGGTTTGACTTCACTGTTATAGGTCAGAAAATCCAGAATCTGCTTCACATAAAGAGTCAGACTCCTCCCCAGAGCGCGCAGATTGTCGTTGTTGCCTCCGGTTACCAGACTGAACACCACCTGCCCTATTGTCACTAGCGTCAGCATCAGGCCAACGACGTACAGCGCCACCACCATTACGATCATGAACAGCACTCGCAGCCACTGCGAAGGTTGGGTCAGATTTTCTACAATATCGTCGGACATTTTCACTCCTTGGGGTTAAGGGTTTTGGTCTGATTCGCTTCGTATTCAACATCCAGGGCCTGCTCGCCCAGCATTAGCGACGCCACGATGTTCTTCACCGAGGAGCTGCCATAAATGATCTGATAGAGCCCTTTCACGAGGGGCATATAGACTCCCAGTTCCTCGGACTTCTCCTTGACCTGCCGTAAGGTATTCACGCCCTCGGCGACCTGCCCTACTTCGGCGACAGCTTGATCAATGGTGAGCCCCTGTCCCAGCGCAACGCCGATCCGGAAGTTACGACTCAGTGGTGATGAGCAGGTCACCACCAGATCGCCAACGCCGGACAGACCTAGGAAGGTCATGGGATCTGCACCGAGCTTGCGGCCAAAACGCGCCATCTCTGTCAGGCTGCGGGTCACCAGCATGCTGTTGGTGTTATGCCCCATTCCCATTGCCGAGGCCAATCCGGCAATGATGGCATAGATATTTTTCAGTGCCCCGCCTAGCTCCACACCGAACATATCATCATTCGTGTAGACGCGGAAATATTCGGACTTGAGTACTTTCTGTACCAATTCCCGCACGGAGGCGTTCTCGCTGGCAATTACCGTCCCAGTCAGATTTTTCGCTGCAATTTCCTTGGCAAGATTTGGCCCGCTCAATACGCCAATACGCGCACTCGGAGATTCCTGGCGCAGGATTTCACTCATGAGGTTGAAGGTACCCGCTTCAATACCCTTGGTCGTGCTGATCAGGATGGCATCGTTGCGGCAGACTTTCACGACTTCCCTGACGACGGCTCTAAAATAGGCACTTGGCACCGCTACGAAAATGACCTCGGCATTAGCAACCGCTTCCTGCATATTGTGTTTGGCAGCAACATTCTCATGTAGGCGGTAACCCGGCAGGTACTGGGAGTTCTCATGCGTCTGATTGACCTCCGCAACCAGAGCCTCGCTGCGCATCCAGAAATTCACGCGATAGCCATTTTCCGCGATGATGTTCGCGATGACAGTCCCAAAACTGCCTCCGCCAAGAACGGAAACGGTACTCATCTGCATGGCTCTAATCTCTCCTGTTTTTATTCTTGTTGGTTGATGAGCCTGATTGTAGGACTCTCACCGCGTCAAAACACTCGGTTCAATCCGTCCAAGGCCGCAATACGATAGGCTTCTGCCATCGTCGGGTAGTTGAAAGTGGTATTGAGGAAGTATTGCATGGTGTTCGCCTTGCCTTCCTGCAACATGATGGCTTGACCTATGTGGACGATCTCGGAAGCCTGATCACCAAAACAGTGGATGCCGAGAATTTCCAGGCTATCAAAGTGGAACAGTATCTTGAGCATGCCAACCTGCTCTCCGGTTATTTGCCCGCGGGCCGTATTCTTGAAGAATGCCTTGCCCACTTCGTAGGGAATCTTTTCGGCGGTCAACTCGCGTTCGGTCTTGCCCAGAGTACTGATCTCCGGAATGGTATAGATGCCGGACGCGAACCGGTCAATCCACCGACAGGCTGCAGGATCAACGATGGCGTTTGAGGCGGCCCGGCCCTGATCGTAGGACGCACTTGCCAGCGAAGGCCAGCCGATCACATCGCCAGCCGCGTAGATATTATGGACGGCAGTACGGTACTGCTCATCGACCTCCAACTGACCACGCGAGTTCGGCAGCAGCCCGACAGCCTGCAGGTTCAACTGATCGGTATTGCCAGTGCGGCCGTTGGCCCACAGGACGATGTCACTCTTGATGCGTTTGCCGGATTTAAGATGGGTCACGACATGCGTGTCGAAATATTCCAGCTGCTCGTATTCCTCGCTGTGCCGGCTCCTGACACCGGCATTACGCAGGTGGTAACTGAGCGCATCGGAAATCTCCCAGTCGAGAAAGGAAAGCAGAGTGTCGGCCGGATTGATCAGCTCCACCTTGGCGCCAAGGCCTCCAAAAATGGAGGCATATTCACATCCGATCACACCCGCGCCAATGACGGTGACCTTGTGTGGCGAATGATCGAGCCGCAGGATGGTGTCGCTGT
>CAIOZF010000002.1 GCA_903862645.1 uncultured Gammaproteobacteria bacterium | reverse complement strand
GCATCGCCGCCTCCAAAGAACACCAGATAATCCTTGGATTCGACGAATCGTGTTTGGTTCCATTAATTACGAAGCACTACACTAGTTGTTGGGTCTGCTTATCCACTTGCGCCTTCATCTGTGTAATCTGACTTGTTAGCGCGTCGATAGCCAGTTTGGGGTCGGGGATTGGGGGAGTAGCTAGTTGTTGGGTCTGCTTATCCACTTGCGCCTTCATCTGTGCCATCTGACTTGTTAGCGCCAACCTGTCCTGCGTTTGCTTCTGGAGGAGATTTGCAACTTCTCCTTGCTCCTTGCGTAGACCTGCGACGTCTCTTTGCAGCTGTGTTAGCGCCAACCTGTCCTCCGTTTGCTTCTGGAGGAGACCTGCAACGTCTCCTTGATTCTTGCTTAGACCTGCGACGTCTCCTTGCATCTTTGCTAGCGCCATCCTGTCCTGCGATGCCCTCTGGCCGAGATTTGCAACTTCTTTTTGCTGCTGGAGTAGACCTGCGACTTCTTTTTGCAGCTGATCTACTCTTTTTATTAAATCGATATTACTCTGCGCGTTAACTGAAGAACTGATAAAAAAAGCTAGAAAAATGCTCACCAAGGTATTTAGTAATTTTTTATTCATAGAAAGCTCTTTTTGTTTGTTCATTAGGGAAACGGGGCGACTCTCGTCGGCTTCGGCAGTACGTTCAACGCTGGGTGTCGTGGCGACACGGCGGTTTTCAGGGCTTGGTCAAACAAAACGGGTTCAAGCTGATATGGGACTACGTGAAATATAAAATATCAGCCAAGCCAGATTGATTTTTGCAAATGACAGTCTGGGAATCAGTGTCAAACTCCAGAGGCGGAATAGCAGTGCTCAGGCAGCACATATTCCCGAACCACCGCATTGTCCGCGGGTGTCCCCGTCCGATGCGTCAACCTGTCCAGCATTCGGGCCACGCCCTTGCTGGACACGATGAGCGTGCGGCGCTGGCGCAGTAAGGGCGCCAGTTCCTCGAGCGCAGTCCCGATGCGCTCGAAAAAAACCACTTCCGGTTCGCCGCCCGGGGGGGGCATGCCTCCCCGCAGCAGGGCTTCTGTTTCTGCAATCGGCATGCCGTTCCAGTCACCCAGCAGACGTTCCAGCAACAGCGGGTGGATCTGCACGGGACAGCCAATGTTCCTGCCGATAATGGCCGCCGTTTGACGTGCCCGGATCAGAGGACTGGACACGATCAGGTCCAGCGCGATGTCTGCCAGCTGCCCGGTGACGGCTTCGGATTGCTGCTCGCCCCGCGGCGTCAGTGGAATGTCCACATCACCGCCACAGCGAACACCGCGTCTGTTGTATTCCGTCTGTCCATGGCGAACGAACCAGAAATGCGACTGGCTCACAGAAATTCGGCGTAGTTGAACAGGCTCACAGGGGGGAAGAAATTGATCCGTTTCGCGGTCGCCATGCGGATCTGGAAGCTGAAGCGCGACAGGGTTTCAACGGGTACTCGCGTAGCCGGAATGCCCTTGAAGAGAATCTGTTCCGCCTTGAAACCGGTGAACTCCCCAATGCTGTAGTACTTGCTCACCAGTCCGGCCAGAACACCCGCGGATGAATTGACCACCGCTTCAGTGGTGGCGAAGGTCGGCAGCTTCAATTGGTTGGCCGCATCCGCGACATCCTGCAAGCGCGTAAACAGGTAGCTGTCCGGCCCTATATACAGCCATTCGGCTCCGGCATCGTGAATCTCTGACACCAGTTGGGCAATCCCCTCCGGCACCGGTTTTCCTGCCGCATCGGCGCGAAAAGTGCGCGGCACAACATCGAACCCCTGCTTCTTGGAGAGCGCCTGTAACTCCTTGATGCCAGCCACCGAGTTCTGCTCCGCGGCGTTGTAGAGAACGCCGACGCGCTTGAACGCTCGGTAGGACCGCATCGCCGCGATCTGCGTCTCAAGCGGCGCCATATGGCTGACACCCGCGATGTTTCTGCCGCGTTCCGGACCTGAGGGCACCAACTTGGCACCGGCAGCGGACGCCACCAGCGTGAACACCAGGGGTATGTCGCCAATCCTGTTCGATGGCTTGTCCCAGGGGCCCACCACTGCGAGGGTTACCGAGGTACCCCACGTGTAGACGAGGTCAGGCTTGATCTGACGGATTTCGTCAGTGAATTCGGCAATGCGTTTGACATCCTGCCCGGCATCACGCAGCACAAAATCGACGGGCAGTTTCTTTCCCATCAGATAATTCTGGAAGCCCTTCTCCACCTCGGTGTTGCCACGCCAGGTGATCATGTATATCTTGCGCCGCTTTTCGGCCTGCGCCAGAAGCGCCGAGGGAAAAGCCGCAGCGGCTACGCCAAGTCCGATGAAATTTCGTCTATTCACGATTGGATACCGTCAGAATTTGAATGCAGCTTGCGGTTGGAACCCGCCCACACGAAAGTGAGGCCGAATATGACCGCCGACACCAGTAGTAGTCCGCCAATGGCGGCGAAGGTCTGCGGGAAGGAGAACCAGTGCAGAAGCAGGGCTGCGATCAGCGGCCCCAGGGCATTGCCGATCCGTTCGATGAGACGATAGATCCCCACCACCGTGGATTCGCCCATCTGCCTCACCTGTTCCGGGCACAAGTCGGCGACCATCGCCGTCTGTGGCGCGATCGAGAGCGCCTGCCCCACCCCGAGCAGTGCCACCAGCGCGATCACGCCGATGAACTGGGGAAGCAACAAGGGCATCAGCCCGCTCAGGCCGGCCAGTAGCAGACCCATCACGACGTACAGCCAGTGCCGATCGGGCCTCACCGCCCAACGCGAGGTCAGCGGCACCAGCAGCACCATCATGATGGCGTATAGCATGATCAGCCTGCCTGCCATGGCCGAACTGCTGTCGAGCATCGGCATGTACAGTGGAATCAGGTAGAAACAGAAGCCGATCAGAATGATTTTCGATGGCATGGCGGCGGTGAGCAGGAACATCACGAAGCGCCCGTTCCCAAGCAGGGCGAGTAACTGCTTGAACGTCGGACGAGCCCTCGGAGCTTGACTGGCGCAATCCGGGATGTGCCGCCAGGTCAGCCCGACGGCTCCGAGCACGAGCAGACTGGAAACACCTAGAACGCCGCGAAAGCCGATGCCTTCAGCCAGTATCCCGCCCAGCGCCGGTCCGCAGACCGACGAAATCATGATGATGCCGACAAAGAACGCCACACCCCTGGTCCGCGTAGCCCCGCTGGTGCTTTTGAGGACGATGCCCTGACAGCCCACGAACATGATGCCCCAGGCCACTCCCGCCAT
>CAIOZF010000001.1 GCA_903862645.1 uncultured Gammaproteobacteria bacterium | reverse complement strand
TTCGGGATGTTCCACGGCAGTGACAGACCCTGGACACACGAGGATCGCGATATCGTCACGCCCTCTTGCGATCTGTTGTATTACAACGCTTGGATCTGGATTGGAAATTCTCCGGTTCGACTGCACATCCCTCCCAACCATGGCCGCTATTACGTGGTGCAACTGCTGGATGCTTGGAGCGAAAATTTCCACAATGTGGGTCTGCGCAACACACCTGCCGAAGGCGCGGACTGGTGGCTGATCCACACCGATGACCCCATGCCTGCGGACATAGATCCGGCGCGGGTGGTGCGCTGCCCCACCCGCTTGGTGTGGTTGCTGGGGCGGGCGCTGGTGGGTGATATCTCCGATGTTCCGAACGCACGAGCTTTTGCAGATGGCGTGCACTTACAAGGCAGCGGGCCGCGCCCGTCGTGCGTGAACCTATGGCACAACAGCGGCGATACAGCCCAAGATTTCTTTGCAAACCTACTGCAAGCGGTCGATGAGATCGGGGTCCCCTCCAACGCCAGTGACCTGCGCCCATTGATGCGCAGCTTGCGCTTGCCACCGGGTGGGCTGGATGCGTTGGAGCGCATCAGCGAGCGTGTTCGCGCGGGCTTGCGACAGGCCCACGCAGAGGGAATGCATCTGATCGAGCAGCACATCGTCAACTTGACACGAAAGCCCTGGACCTGGAGTCCACACTTGGGCGTCTGGAGCGACAACATCCTGATGCGCGCGACTGTCGCCATGAAAGGGCTGGGCGCTTTGGCGGCCACCGAAACCATCTACGCACAGGCCGACTTTGATGCCGACAGTGAACCTTTGGACGGCCAGCACGGCTATACCTTGCGCTTTGAGAATGGCCAGCTGCCGCCGGCTGACGCCTTTTGGTCGGTATCGCTCTATGGCGAAGACCGCTATTTCGCAGCCAATCCTTTGGGTCGCTATGCGATTGGAGATAGAACCACGGGTTTGCGGTTGAGCCAAGACAATTCTCTGACACTGCAAATCCAGAACGAGCGCCCCGCCGAAGGTGATGCGAACTGGTTGCCAGCGCCAACGGGACGTTTTTACCTGATTTTGCGCTTGTACCACCCACGCGAAGAGATGCTCAAAGGCCGCTATGCCCTGCCTCCCGTGCAACGCATCAAAGAAAGGTGACGTCATGTACCGCAATGATCTGGCCAGAGAGGCCATTCTCTACACGCTGCCCTTGTATGAAACAGCAAGAATGCAAGCAGCAAGCAGTCCACGCAAAAATACCGAAGGGCAGTTTGCCGACCCAGCGGGTGGCCCTGATTCGACACGCCGCTGGGCCAATGTGTTTTCACACACGCGCCAACTTCTCAATGCCAAAGACCGACGAGTGGTCACACCCAACGCCGACACCCTCTACACCAGTTCCTGGATCGATCTGTCAGACGGACCTTTGTTGTTGCACACCCCGGACACTGGCGATCGCTATTACGTGCTGGGTCTCTTAGACTTTTACACCAATCCTTTTGCTCACCTGGGAG